>CAWKEK010000027.1:0-62049 GCA_963848615.1 uncultured Candidatus Babeliaceae bacterium | reverse complement strand
GCTGAAGCAGTAGCTTTGGGGACCATAACCGCGCTTTTCATTGCTATGTTGTCAGATTTCCAGTTTGGGTTATTGATAGCTCCCGTTACACCACCGATGGTTGCCGTGCATTTCATGAAAAGGTACAACACTAAAATGTGCCAGTGGCAATGTTGTTTTCATAAATGGCGCTTCAGCAATCCATTCAGCGCATGCTCTCTTGAGCAGACGTAGAAGTTGTATAGCTTGTCGGCACAGTCGTATAGGCCTTGCGGCTGACATTAGAAATGGTCATAAGAAAAATATTGTTTCCTCTATATTCAATTGAAGCAGATATGATATCGCCAGGAATAAGGGGAAAACCACTTAATTCGAATGCTGCATTTGGGTACATTTCAAACCAGGCATAATGAACAACTTTTCCGTTTTTCCATTCATGCGCCGTGCCGATCTGTTCAACAGTGGCGTTATTGTAGCCATCAATGCCTATCCATAACGAGCTATAGGTCTCTGTCTTTGGGTTTGATGGCGCTGAAACGCTTGGTACAACCCACGTGCCATATACAGCCGTTACACTGTTAGTAGCGGGGGCAGTAAGGTTTTTTGCGGCCACATATCCACACCAGGTTAGGTTCTGACGCCTTTTTTAAGGGGAATTAACGGATGTGTATAGGGTTCAAGTGCAGTTGAAGAGCGTTTTGTTGGGTCTTCTTGTTCAAATGGTCTGACTCGCAGCCTTACTTCACAATCAATTTCTCTAAATTCATCAGTGATAGTGTCCAAACTGTTAAGATAAGAAAAGTTGAGTGTACTTGCAAGAACTAGATAAAATAGTGATATCTTTTTCATGGGTCTCTTTCGTTATAGATTTTATTACGTTAAAAAGACTATAACTTTTTTTATAGGAGACTTTGCAAGATTTTTTTAAAAAAGAGGGCCGTTGTCTTCAAAGACAACGGCCCTCTTTTTATGTTTATTGTTTTTAAAAATTAGAAAATTTTATATAACGGTTTAGAAATATACTCTGATACAGCATAGAACCAGGAATAATTAAACATACGGCTGCGCGTTCAATAATGCCATGCATTTCTTTGTCTAATGTGTAGGAACCAGAACGGTAGTAATAAGAGTTTTAAGTTCGGTAAGTTGCTCTTTTGTTCTTGAGAGTTCTTCTGATTCAACGCCAGGTATATTTTCAAGGCAGTAGTCTATTTGCATAAGATAGAGTTCAATTTTTTGAACATGCTCTTCTAATGTTACAGAACTTTGTGTAAAACAGCTGCGGCTGAAGGTTTAACGGTGTAGCTGCCATAGTTTATATTGAATGGTGCGTGCGCAATATAGTTGGGGTAGATTCTTTCTGAGATCTAGGAAACTATGGGTGCTTGTAAATGAGGTTATTCCTTGTGCAGTAATCAAGCTGATATTGTCATTGATAGAATCGGTATTTTTTAGAGTAATTCCTAAACCTGCAAGAAACGCCGATGCTTCTAATATTTCGCTTTTACCATTTTCAAGAGCGCGGAATACTCGATTTTCAGGGCACATAACCCATTGACCGAATCTGTAGGTGCCATATGCTGCGGCAAAGCCAACTGCAGATGCTGCACTGATCTTAAGTGCATCTGCTCGTGAAATATCAGCATTAAGTGTAGATGTACAAAGTATAAGGGTATTTAAAATAAGAAATGTTGTTTAATAAATGACATAGGAGACATCCTGTTGTAGTTAAACAATAAATCTAACTAAATATAAAGTGTAGATAAAGATTGTCAATTGAAATAGTATCTTTATATCCGAGAATAATCCTGCTGATTATGCAATAAATAAACAACCCAACAACGTCTATAAGCGTTGCCAAAATGGGGCCAGCAGCATGTGCAGGATCAACACCAACTTTTTTCAAAATGATAGGCATGGTTGAGCCTAAAAGAACCGAAAAGAAGATAATAGTAAGCAGAGAGAGACTTACGGTTACTGAAACCATAAGGTTGCCATTACCAATATAGGTGCGCACAAAAGAAAGTGATGCCAGAACTAGCCCAAGCGCGGCGGCCATTAAAAGTTCGCGTTTAATAAAAAGATATTTGTTTTGGTGATCGATCTCGCCGGTCGCCATGCCCTGAATAGCAAGTGCCGATGTTTGTGAACTAGCGTTGCCTCCGGTACTGATAAGCATAGTTACAAAAAAGCCAAGAAAGCCAGCAAGAGTTGCTTCATATGCCTGCAAAATAACACTCGAAACGGATTGCAGTAAAAATAAAATGATTAAAATTGTACTGCGCTGAGAAAAAAGTTTTATAAAAGAAGTTTCAAAATAATTTCGTTTAATCGGCGTAACTGCAGACATACGGTAGATATCTTCACTTGCCTCTTGTTCGATAATTTCAACGAGTGTATCACTGGAAATAATGCCTAAAAAATCATTTTCTTTGTCAACCACCGGTGCGATCATGAGGCTGTAATGTTTCATAATCTGCGCAATCGAACGTTGGTTTTCGTCAACAGAGATAGCAATCTCCGCTTCCCGTAAGAAATTACTAATTCGGGTTTTAGGGGTTTTGAGTACCAAGTCTGCCAGCAGTATATAGCCAACAAGCTCGCCATTTTGATTAGTAACAAATATTGTTTCGTGCAAGTTTCTGCTTGGCTGAATCTTTTGTAAAATGTAGATACTTTTTTCAACGGTAAAATCTTCCATTAACGTGATAACGTTAGTGTGCATAATGCTACCGGCCGATTCAGGGGCGAATTTTAAAAGTGAGATAACTTTTTCACGGTCTTTTTTATGTAACAGCTTAAGATATTTTTTAAGTTCGTCATCAGAAAGTTCGTCAAAAAAATCTGTAAGTTCGTCAATTGAAAGGTTTCTGAGTAATAAACTTCGTTCATTATCATCAAGAAGAGTTAGGCAGTAAATTTTTAATTTTGTTGAAAGTTCATGGAAGACCTTTGCCTTTAAATCTTCAGGCAGTCTCAAAAATATCTTTTTTATGGTTTCAAGGTCGCAGTGGCCCAGAAAATGGGCAATATCTGCAGGGTGGTATTCAAGAAAGCTTTGCCAGGCTTTTAAAATCTCTGGATAGTCTATCTGGTCTAGCTTATCAAGATGTTCCTTGATGGTGTCAAACGTTTTTTTTGGGTCCATGGGTACTATCCTTACGTTGGTGCGCTCGGCGCACAATCTTTACTGACACTAGGTAAATTTTTTTGAGTACTTGATGATACTATTTTCTAGGAATAAACTGTATATATATATTGATTTTAAAGGAATTTTGTTGAAACTGCAAAGCTTTTAGCCTTCGGCTTTTGGTGACCTTCGGTCTTTGGTGTCCGAAGGGTAAAATTGGCCGCTGGTAGTGAGCAAAGCGTAGCGTAGTCGAATCTATGCGGCACACAAATTTATCGAGAAACTTATGAAGCAATTATTGCCCGGGTCCCAGGTGGACAGCTATACATTCACTGTAACAGAAGATAAGCATCAGCAACGACTGGACCAGTTTTTGCATGAACTTATACCTGCGTATTCCCGTTCCCATTTTCAAAAAATAATTCAAGACGGCGCCGTAACGGTTAATAAAAAACTTTTGCTCAAGCCCGGCCACCGTGTTAAAACCGGGGACCATGTTGCCTGCCAAATACCCCGCATAGACTTTAGCGAGTCTGCTGCCGCTATAGACCCAACACTCCTGCATGGGGTAGATGTTACCTTAGTTGCTCAAGAACCTGACTTTCTTATTATCAATAAACCGGCAGGCTTAGTTGTGCACAAGCCGTCACACGCAAGTCGCCAGGTGACCCTGGTTGATTGGCTCATGGCCAACTACCCAAACCTAAAAACTATTGGGGATGCCGAACGTCCCGGGATTGTTCATCGGCTTGACATGCAGACATCGGGGCTCATGATTATTCCGCGTAGCGCAACGGCACATGCAAACTTCACTAAAATGTTTAAAGATCGTCACATAAAAAAGAGCTATCTTGCGTTAGTAGAAGGTCATCCAGAGCACGAAGCACGTATAGATTATCGCATTATGCGCCACCCGACAGAACGGATCAAGATGGCACACAGTAAATCGCAAGGCCGTGAAGCAGTTACTGATTTTGAAGTAATTGAATACCTAAAAGATGCTTCGCTGGTAAAAGCGTTACCAAAAACGGGCCGCACGCACCAGATTCGTGTGCATTGCCTTGCATGGGGACACCCGATTATTGGTGACACGGTCTATGGTTCTAAATCAAAGCTTATCGCACGCCATGCGCTGCATGCTGCTGAACTTGACTTTGAATATGCCGGCAAGACGTATCACTTTTCTGCGCCGATGCCGCAAGACATTGCCCACGCGCTTGATGCCCTGTGTACATAATTTCTTTCACGCAGCCGCTGACTGAACCCGCCCGCGCCCACCCCCGCTCGCACTGAGCGAAGGCTGGAAGCCGAAGTCGAATGTGTTGGGAATTGAAAGTGACACTCATGTTTAAAAGTGTCATCTAATTCAAAATTGCGGCTAGCGCGCCGCAGCGCTAAAGGGGTTTTGATGACAAAACCCCGTAACTCCGATCACTCTTGCAGAGAACCGCCTCGAACTTTATTTATAGTTTTTAATCTTTTAATAAACCGTGATCTTTCAATTCTTGAATCGCAGATGGATGTTCTTGTAAAATCGCCTTTATAATGTGTGGTTTTGTCATTTGCATTTGTATTGCAATTATATTATTTTTCATATATTGATTGTAATCAGATAAACATAGTTCTACAGCTATTTGAACGCCTAATGCTTCTTTTTTTTGACCGGCTAAATTCTTAATTAAATTTGTTTTTTCCATAAAATGCTCAAGACCAAGTTTATTAAGTCTTTCTTCAAGTGCTTTTGCGTCAGCAACTTGAACCAATACAGCATAAGTTGTGTTAATGACTGTTAATAAAGAGATACTAAGAATTGCTACTCTTTTCATGATAATCCTTTTAGAAAAAAAATAAAAAAACTAAATACTACTCTAATAATAATTTTTTAAATAAGCCAATAAGCTTGAAATATTAAACGGGTTGGCCATTGATCTTTAAAAGCGCATTGAGCTGCTGAGCGTCGATTTTTTGACTCTGTCTTTTAGGCTCGGGTGCAGGGGCGCGGACGGAATTTTTTAAAAGTTTTTCAAAGTGCTTTTTATATTCCAAAATAGTTTCAGTGTGGGCTATAAGAACCATATTTTCAGCATTTTTTGTTGCCGCGCTATTGGTAGGGTTATACGATCCGGTAAGAACAACCGGATGGTAAGATTTAAAATCAAAAATTAAAAATTTATTATGCATAATATCCGGGGACCCAGGGTTGTGCAGGTAAACCGGCATGCCAGTTTTAATAAGCTCAGCAACTTTACTATAGTCTTTCAGCGCATGTGAATTGTCTGCTATTACGGTAATTTTAACTCCCTGATTATGCTGTTTTATAAGGGCTTGAGCTATATCGCCATCGGTCATGATAAATGTAGTAATAAGAACTTCATCTTGTGGTTGAGCTTTGTCCAAAAGGCCCAAGATAGTCTTTTTTATAGTTTGGCCATCAAAAAGGGCTTGGGGAGCTTTGGTAGCCTGGGAACTAACTTATTGTTCGTGAAAAATGGTACAAGGCGTAAGAAGCTTTGTGGTTTTATTTTGGCATCAAGGTATTCAATGAGCGCTGTGGTGCTTCCCAGAAGCGAACAAAAAAGAACGGCAAACAGGAGATTTTCTAGTACTTTGGGTAACTTCATGCAGGATTTGCGCAAGTAGCTGAGATTTTTTAAAGAAAATGCGTATACTAAAGAGAGTATACACTATTAAAATTTTAAAGCAGTTTATTATGACGGTCAAAAATAAAGAACTTTATATGGTTTATGGGGCCCACCCATTAATCGAGCTTCTCAAAGCCAAAAAAAGAAAATTATATTCACTTTATACCACCAAGGTCGAGCCTAAACTTTTTCCCAAAGTTCAGCAGCTCTTGCATCCTTCTTGCACCATACACCATGTAACTAAAGAAGAACTAACCCGTCGTGCCGGTTCAGACGATCACCAAGGGCTTGTTGGTTATGCCACAGCGCCACTTGAGATCCGTAAAAAACCATTCTCCCCAGAAACACATCCTTTTTTAGTTATGCTTGACGGCATTCATGACGCCCGTAACATCGGTGCCATTATTCGTTCAGCCTATTGCATCGGCGTAGATGGCATTATTATTACCCAAAAAAATAGCGGCCCATTAAATGGAGCGGCTATCAAAGCTTCAGCAGGTCTTGCAGAACATGCCGTTATCTATGAAACCCCTACAGCAGCAATGGCTATTAAAGAGCTTAAAGATGCCGGGTATACCATATACTTAGCAGCATTAGGCGGCAAGTCGGTTAACGATGTTCACTTTAAACAGCCTGCAGTTGTAGTTGTTGGTAATGAAGGTTATGGTATTTCTCCTGAAATCTTGAAAGAAGGCACAAAGGTTATGTTGCCGCAACGTTCAAAAGATTTATCGTATAACGCTTCTGTTGCCGCAGGAATTCTACTTTTCATAGTTGCTCAGCAAATCGGCAAAATTTAAGCCTAAATGAATATTTTTGTTTAAAATTGTTGACTGCGCGCCCATAAAAACGCTATGACTTGTATAGGGACAGTGTTTAATTCCTGACAAAAAGGGGTTAGGGGTAGGGACATGATACGAATAAAGTGGTATGACCAGAAATGGTTAAAAGTCGCTATACACTATAGCGTATACGGCTGTGTGGCTGCAAGCTTTTTATTTTTGATATGGCACTATGGCCTTTCTGAACGTACTATTGTTACCGTTACTGTTGTCCCAGACAAGCGCTTAAATCCTATAGCGCGTAAATCTATCCAAGATTTTATTCAACATTTCTGCCTGCACCTCACCAAGTTTTCTTGAAAACTTTAAACAAACATTTTCTTGCGTAAAAGATGCGCAGGCCGTTCGTAAAAAACGGACGCATATGTACATTAAGTTTGAATCCCCATAACCCCGTTGTTGCACTTAATAACAGCCATGTTGTTACTATAGACGGATTATTAATTGGGGTACAATTTTACCGTTCGGATATTATTATTACCTTGCCACAGATAGTTGCCGACACTGATATCTTACCATCAGAATTGTGCCAGCTTGCACAATGGGCCGTAACGATTCCAGAAATGGTACGTTCTCAAGCAACCATTGTTTGGAAAAACCCAACAGAAATACACCTTCTTTTTAAACAGTATCCAAAAAATCCTGTTCTTGTAACTACCCAAACAGACGTATCGCCACAAACAATTGATGCTATTAAACGCGTTATTGCATTGCCAGAAGTTGCACAACTTGATGCACGTTTTGAGGGTATGTTAATTGTGCGCATGGATAAAAAAGTTAAAAATAAAAGGAGGGGATCATGAAATTAGTAGCTATAGATATTGGAACGACAAAAATTTGTGTACTTATTGCACAACAAACGGTCGATAACGATTTTGAAATTATTGGCATAGGTAAGTGTCCCTCAAAGGGCTTAGCGCGCGGTGTGGTAGTTGATATTCTTTAGCGCCGCTCACAGCATTAAATCAGCAGTAAAAGAAGCAGAACTGATGGCAGGGTGCAAAGTAGAATCAGCCATAATTGGGATTTCCGGAAGCCATATTCAATCGTTTAATTCGCATGGCATGATCAGCCTAAAAGCATAAAGAAATTCGTGAACATGATATCAACCAAGTGCTTGCTGTTGCACAATCGGTGCCCCTTGCTGAAGGTCAACAGATTTTACATGCCATTCCACAATTTTATACCATCGACACACACCAGAAAGTACAAGACCCATTGGGTATGTTTGGTATGCGTCTTGAAGCGCAAGTACATATGATTACCGGCGCTATTGGTTCAGTTCAAAATTTAATTCGTTGTTGTGAACTTGCGGGTGTTAAGGTTCAAGATATTGTGTTAGAGCCGCTTGCCTCTGCGCAGGCGGTTTTAAGTGTCGATGAGCGGGAAATGGGTGTAGCACTCCTTGATATCGGCGGAGGCACATCAGATTTTGCTATTTATCAGCATTCTGCAATTCGCCATACCAAAGTTTTTCCTTATGCAGGAACTTTATTTACCAATGATATTGCTGTTGTGCTACGCACCACACAGGCAGATGCAGAGCGCATTAAAAAAGAATATGGCTGTGTCTATCACAGCTATGTAGTTCCCGGGCAGGAAATCATGTTGAATGTGCCCAGGGTGACCAAAGCATGGTTGTCTATGAACAGGAAGTATACGAAATTCTAGAGTGTCGCATTACAGAACTTTTAACGATGGTTAAGCAAGAGATTGAGCACTATTATTTTGGCGTGCCCGGTGGGTTTGTTATTACCGGTGGTGGTTCCTTATTGCATGGGTTACAGGAACATGCACAAGAGATTTTTAAATTGCCCGTTCGTATTGGCAAACCAAAAAGTGCACATTTTAAAGAATTTTTAGAAAATCCTATGCATGCAACAGGGTACGGACTTATTAGTCCATGGTATGAAAAAGCTCAATGGTGAAGGGCGCATCTTCATTCAATGGATCACTATCACAAAAGGTTCTTTCGCGTATGAAGTCATGGATTTTTGATTTCTTTTGATGCCGATATGGTAACCTTTAAAAACAGTACGGATGAGCGTAACACTAGTCGGAAAATTTTTTAAAGGGAGAATTACTATGATAGATTTCGACCGTGATACTTATTACGGTATCACCTCAGGCACGCATAAAAGTTATTGGTGTTGGCGGGGCTGGTGGAAACACCTTGAATTATATGATTGATGGTCATGTGTTAAACGATATCGATTTTATCGTTACTAATACCGACTCGCAGGCACTGTCTCAATCATACGCGCCGACAAAGATTCAGTTGGGGCATTAAAACAACTAAAGGTCTTGGCTCGGGTGCGAACCCAGACATTGGTAAAAAAGCCGCTGAAGAAGATTTGGCAAAAGTTTTAGAAGCTTCAGAAGGTGCAGACGTTGTTTTTTTAACCGGTGGACTTGGTGGCGGTACCGGTTCTGGAGCGTTGCCAGTGATAGCGCGTGCACTTAAAGATAGAAATATTCTTACTATTGCTGTGGTAACAAAGCCATTTGGTTTTGAAGGTAAACGCCGTAGTGTTATTGCAGAAAAAGCACTGAACTTTTGGCTAAAGATGTTGATACCCTTATTGTGGTGCCAAATCAAAAGCTTCTTGAATTCAGCGACCGTTCAATTTCGTTAGTGCATGCTTTTGGCATGGTTAACGAAGTCGTTTTTCAGTTTGTGCGCAGCATCGCTTCAATTATTTTAAAGCCTGGGTATATTAACGTTGATTTTGCAGATGTTAAAGCTATTATGCAAAACATGGGTATTGCTGTTATGGGGACCGGCAAAGCTTCTGGTAAAGACCGCGCAGAGCTTGCAGCGCTTGATGCAATATCGTCACCATTATTAGAAAATGTAAGTATCGAAGGCGCACGTTCGATATTATTAAATATTACCGCTAGCTCAAAACTTGGGCTGCACGAAGTGCATACCGCCGCTTCTATTATTCAAAGCCAAGCGCATAAAGATGCAAGCATTATTTTAGGTTCTGTTATTGATGACACGGTCGGCGACGATTTATATGTCACGGTTATCGCTACAGGCTTTTCTTGCCCAATTTCGTATGAAAAAGAGCCAGTTCGTGAAGTTTCACCGGCGCCTATTTCTGCCCCTGAACAATATTACGTCTCCTCTGTAGCCTCAGCCAAGGTTGAAGCACAGCCAGCACCAGCTGTTCAGCCTGTTCATGTTGAACACACACCAAACTATTCATTAACACAACATGAAAAAACTGCAGTTCAAGCATCGGGATCAAGCCAAGAGGATCTTGAAATTCCAACACTCCTGCGTAAAATGGTGCGCGAAAAGCAACAGCTTAAAAACTAAGGTATCCCAAAAAAAGCCCCCGGATTTCCGGGGGCTTTCACTTTGGAGACTTTAAGAATCTTGATGATGGTTTGTATGAATTGCGCTGGAAAGATGGCTGGCGTGTTTATTTTACAAAAGCTTCAATAAAAGAGATCATATTGTTATTGGGAGGCAATAAAGATGCTCAAAAAAAAGAAATCAGCAAAGCCCGCCCACAATAAAAAGTAGGTATAAATCCCCCGAGAAAATCGGGTTTTTTTTTATATACTTACTTACCCGCTTATTGTATCTTTTATCCAGAACTTTTTTTATTAATCATGAAGGATATTTATGAAAAAATTAATTTTTGTAGTTGTTTTGTGCTTAACTGCTCAAGGTGCATTGTTTTCGTGTGATAATGAAAAGCCCCCTCTAGCTGTACAGGCCCTCTTAGTGGCTCAAATAAGCGAGCAACAGGTGATCAAGCGTGACTCAGAAGAAGAAGCGACTCAAGTAGTGTGGGAAAACTCTGATACGTACTGTGTAGCGACAGGTGCTCTTTGTTGCTTCTGCCGCAATTGGTGCATTGGTCGCTCCTGTATACTCAGCCGGTTCTGTTATGGCAGTAGTTGGCAGTTCAGGTGGTTATGTTGCATCTCTTAAAGTTTTACAGGCTCGAGACAATGAGTTTTTAGCAAAAACAAAATTAAGCTCTTTCCAAGGTTCGAAAGCAAATAAGTAAAACAAAAATAGTTTAAAATGTTTATAAAATTTCCTAGTTTTTCAATTTATTTGGGTGATGGTTCGACAAGTTATATAAAAAATTCTTTGCATGGTCAGAGCCAGCAGGAAATTATGCAGCTGCCGGGGTATAAAGAGTTTTGTGGGCAAAACGACTCTGAGAATCTTATTATTTTAAACCAGGTTCATGGCAATTCTGGCTATAGTATCAATGATACAAAAGCAACACAATTAACGCCCTATAGCGTCGAGGGTGATTATATAGTAACTACGCTGCCAGGGTGGCACTTGCCGTTGAAACGGCAGATTGTGTGCCACTAGTGCTTATTGATACTGCCACAAAGTGCACCGCTATAGTTCATGCTGGCTGGCGTGGGGCAGTAGCTGGGGTGGTTGCCAGTGCCGTGCAGGCTATGGAACGTATTGGTTGCCGAGTTGAAGCTATTACAGCTTATTTCGGGCCAGCAGCACGTGCGTGTTGCTATGAAGTGAGCCCCAATTTTCTAGATAATTTTGATCATGCTGCTTCTGAACCGTTTTTTTGTCGCCGTGCCGGGCTTTTATATTTTGATAACGTGACCTTTATTGCTGACCAATTAGTAAAAATGGGGCTCGGGAAAAAAATATTATAAGCGATTATGCTGATTGTACCGTATGTTCAGAACGTTATTGTTCCTTTAGACGCCAGGGCGATCTTAATCTGCGTCAGATGACAATCGTTGCTATGAAGTGAATAAGGCTTTACACTTAAATGATATAAAAAATGAGTTCATAAAATACTTAGATAATACTATATAAGGTATTGGCATGATTTTAGATATTATTGGAAAATTATTTGGTACGAATAATAGCCGCGTTTTGAAAAAAATGCAGGCTGTTGTTATTCGTATAAACTATCTTGAGGCAGAAATTAAGGCATTAAGTGATCAAGCAGCTTTCTGCAAAAACCAATGAATTTAGGCAGCAGATTTTGAACGGTAAAACACTTGATGATATTTTACCAGAAGCATTTGCTGTTGTTCGTGAAACCTCACGCCGTATTTTTGGCCAACGCCATTATGATGTTCAACTTCTTGGTGGTATTGCGTTACATCAAGGTAAAATTTCCGAAATGAAAACCGGTGAAGGTAAAACACTTACCGCAACATTGGCGCTCTATTTAAATGCCTTGAGGTAAAGGCGCGCACTTAGTAACGGTAAACGATTATTTGGCACGCGTGATGCTGAGTGGATGTCGCCTGTATTTAACCATCCTGGGGCTTACCGTTGGTGTGCTTCAGCATGATATGAGTGATGGAGAACGTAAAAAAGTCTATGAATGCTGATATTGTCTATGCGACCAATAATGAACTTGGGTTTGATTATTTGCGCGATAATATGAAATTTAGGTTGGAAGATTATGTTCAGCGCGATTTGCATTATGCTATTGTCGATGAAGTTGACTCTATTTTGATCGACGAAGCGCGTACGCCGCTTATTATTTCTGGTTCATCAGATGATGCTACCCAAATGTATGCACGCGTTAACGCTGTTATTCCGTTACTGATGCAGGAACAGATTACGAAGTTGATGAAAAAAATAGAACTGTGCAGTTAACTGAATCGGTAACGATAAAGTTGAAGCAGCGTTACATGTTGAATAATATGTATGATTTTGCAAATATTAAAATTTTGCATCATGTCGGCCAAGCGCTGCGTGCACATGCACTCTTTAAACTCGATGTTGATTACGTAGTGCGTGATAACCAAGTCTTAATT
Source organism: uncultured Candidatus Babeliaceae bacterium (assembly GCA_963848615.1). Lineage (GTDB taxonomy): Bacteria > Babelota > Babeliae > Babelales > Babelaceae > BOG-1370. The sequence goes on along the minus strand of CAWKEK010000027.1, from coordinate 49,672 downwards.
GTTGATGAGTTTACTGGCCGTATACTTTCTGGCCGCCGTTACAGCGACGGGTTACACCAAGCTATCGAAGCTAAAGAAGGCGTGCCTGTTGCAGCGCGAAAGCCAAACGGTTGCTTCCATTACCTTACAAAACTATTTTAGATTATATAAAAAACTTTCTGGTATGACCGGTACTGCAGCACCGAAGCAGAAGAATTTCATAAGATTTATAATCTTGCATGTGGTGAGTATTCCTACTCATAGACCGATGATTCGCGACGATAAACCAGATTTATTGTTCTTATCCCAGCAGTGCTAAAGAGCGTGCAATTGCTAACTGATATTGTTGAGCGCCATGCAAAAGGGCAACCTGTTTTAATTGGTACCGTTTCTGTTGAAAGCTCTGAACGTTTAAGCATGGTCTTACGTGCACGTAATATTCCGCATGAAGTCCTTAATGCTAAAAACCATGCACGCGAAGCAGAAATTGTTGCTCATGCTGGTGAAAAGGGCAGAGTTACTATTGCTACCAATATGGCTGGTCGCGGAACGGATATTAAATTAACACCAAGAGTCACTTGAAGCTGGCGGGTTATATATTTTGGGTACCGAACGTCACGAAAGTCGCCGTATTGATAATCAGTTACGTGGACGTTCTGGCAGACAGGGCGACCCAGGTGAATCACGTTTTTACTTAAGCCCAGATGATAATTTAATTACGTATTTTTGGTGGCGACGTCTTTAAAAAACGGTTACAATTTGCCGGCATGACTGAAGATGAATCTATTGAATCTAAATTCTTTACTAAAAATATTGAACGTATGCAGGAACGTGTTGAACGTGACAATTTTGAGATTCGTAAAAATCTTTTAGAATATGATGACGTTCTTAATCAGCAACGAACCGTTATTTATGCATACCGTCGCATGGTGCTGGAAGGTCAAGCACAGATTTTTGAGCTGGTACGTGATTTAATGGTCGACGCAGTTCAAGATATGATGCGCTTTTACGCGCCACGCAGAGTCTTAACGCAAGACGATTTTGAGGCATTACTGCAAGCGCTTGCTTTGATGATGAATATCAAAGTTGAGCAACTGCATGAAAAGAATTTTTCTTTTTCAAACACAGAAACCTTAACACAAGACCTTACCGATTATCTGTTACAAGAATATGATTTGTATATTGAAGGCCGTGACCGCACGATGCTGCAAGAAGCCCAAAAATGGCTTATGCTTAACGCGATTGACCAGGCATGGAAACAGCATATGCTCAACTTAGATCATCTTAAGGAAGGCATTGGATTGCGTGGAATGGGTCAGAAAAATCCGTTAATTGAATATAAAAAAGAAGCGTATAATCTTTTTGAAGAGATGATGCGTTCTATTCGCTTTGAGATTATCATCATATTTATCATCTGAATATGAACAGGTTTGATCGCGCGCAGTTTGAGCGTGAACGTGAACGTGAGCTTGAAGATGTGCAGATGTCTGGTGGCTCTGAAGCCGATATTAATAAAACGCCTACGCAGGTTATTCGTTCTGAAGCTGCTGTTGGCAGAAATGATGACTGCCCTTGTGGCTCTGGCAAGAAATTTAAAAAGTGCCACGGCAAGTAAATAAAACTATTTTGTTAGCAAAAGAGGCTCGAATATTCGAGCCTCTTTTTTTTAGTTCTATAATTTAAATTTTTTTGACATCTCTTTGAGTAATGTTTCTTTCTGTTGGCGGTCGGGACCTTTTGAGATCTCAATATTTTCTGCTAATTCCTGAAGAATTGGTTGCGCTTTATTTTTTTCTTCAGATGTAGCATTTTTCAACGGGTTTTCTTGTAGCGCATCGAATCGTTTTTTGAAATCCTGGGCAGTTATAATTTGTGTACGTGTCGCAGAGGATTTGAGCCTTTGCCCACCAGCTAGAATCTCTTCAGGCGCAACGGTTGCAGGTTTGGCCGCAGGCTGTTTTTGCGGAACTTTTGTGCCCTGTTGAAGTGTTTCAATGGGAGATTTAGGTTTCAAGAAACCGCCAGTCAGTGGTCCTGAGGCTGGAGGTGGCGGCGGTGGTGGCGGAATAAAGCCTACAGGTGGCGGTGGCGGTGCAGCTGGTATGCCTGCTGGTTCATTAACAGGAGCTAATGTTTTCTGTAATTTTGCCAGTGCGTTGTTTGCCATGTTGTCATAATTTTTTAGTGCGGCTATCGTATTATCAAGTTCTTTAAAAAGGGCATCTTTCTGGTCAAAAAGATAATCGCCAAGCAAAGAATGATGTTCTTTAAATTTTTTTACCTCGCTGGCGATTTCATTTTTTATTGTTTTTAGCTCTTCTGAACTTTGTGATGCTTGTGCAATTTCGTTATCAAAATATTCGGCGTCTTCTTTTTGTTTAAATGTAGCAAGATCTGTTTTTAAATTTACAATTTTTTTATCAACCTGTGCTTTAATAGCCGGTTTTAAAGAGGAAATAGGCGTGCCTGTAGGTGCCTTTTCTTTTTTTGGTACTGACGTTACGGGTGCAGTTGTTTTGGCCGGGGCTGCGGCTTGCATCGCAACTGGAGGCGGAGGCGGCGGTGGTGGCGGCGGGCCGCCTGGTACTGCTATTGCTGGTGTATGAGGTTTTTGTGGAATTTTTTCAAGCACGTTTTTGCTAAAAATCGTCAACGCTGCAAGAAGTATGATGAGACTATCCATGGGTAGATTACCTTTTTTTGAGTGATATAGCCGTAGTTTAAAAAATTGTTTTATTTAATGTCAATTCTTATACCAAGGGTAAATATTATTGACTATTATAAAAATAAAATGTTACCGTGATATCTTAGATAGGTAGGTGGGGTAGTATGTTTAATAAATCTTTTTCAGTTTTGGCTTTATTTTTTTTCATGACCGCGCATGCGTTGCAAGATCCTTCACTGCTTGATGGATTTGATTGGGATGATAAGGATTTCTTTACCCAAAGCACTTATAATGAACTTAAGAAAGAACAAGCTAGATTTTCTTTAGCGGTAATCACAACACACGATGCACAAGGGAACAAGGTAAAGCATTTTTGTTCTGCCCAAGAACTTGCGCGATATTTATTATTGGCTAAACAGCGTCTAGACCCGGTAAATCAACAGCCAATAGTATCACTAGATCTTCTTTTTTATTCAAACGATAATAATACTTTTTTCAAACGAGGCAATTATGGAGTTTCAAATTTCTTTACTTTTGTTTATGAAACACTTACGTTCCAAGATCTGACCAGCGAGTTATATCTTCGATATGGCAAAGGATGTATCTTAGCTGCAGACAGGCATGCTCCAGAATATATGCGTGCTAATTATCGCCATGCAGCCTACGCTGCTTTAGCGGAGGTAATAAAAAAGCCGGAGATCAGCCCCATAGAAGAACAGGATGCACGTGCCATGCTTGCGATTCTATACATGCACGATCGGCCACTTAAAGATTTCAAAGCAATCGAACAAAATGCACGAAGGATTTTAGATTTACAAGCCGCGGTAAGGGCGTATTTGTTGGGCAATAACACCGCAGGTTCGCAACATGTTTTTGATATCGATGATCCACCAAATTTTGCATATAGCATCCTTGGTAAAATATATTTAGAAGGTGGTCACGGTATAGAACAAGATCGTGCAGCAGCATACAATTATTTGCAGAAGGTTATAAAAAACCGCTATAGTTCACGTCGACTGGTAAATGAAGCTCTTTTAGATAATGCGTCATTACTACTAGGCGACATAACGCAAGTACCTGTACCTGCTTGGATGCGGTTAAAACCAATTCGTGATTTTAATATACGCTACGACGTACGTAAGGTTTTGAATAACCAGCCAAATGATGCCCAGCACGCCCGTGCGCAGGCTATCCTTAACCAAATGCTTCAGAATAACAACCCTTAATTTAGAAAATAAGGGTGAAAGCATGCAGGCATTTTCTGATAGTCAACCTGTGCAATTGTGCCAGAAAAATCTAATCCGCAGTAGCTGTTCCAGTAAATAACCACTTTATCAGTGATTATGCCCGCGCGTGCGTCTGCAATAAGTGCTGCAGCGGCTTTTGCCGTATACGTAGGGTCAAGATTAATATCTGCATATAGAGAGAATAATTCTTGTGCGGCTTGTCCATCCAGAGTCGGCATGCCATAATCGCCGCCAGCAAACTCGTAACGAACCGTAACAAGCTCTTTAGGAAATGGTAGTAATGGAATAGATTTTGCCTGTTCATGCAGCAATAAATTTGTTTGTGCATACAATGTTTCTAGTTCTTTTTGATACGCTACTAAATCATCATGAGGCTCTGTTGCAACGGCCATAATATGTATATTCAAGCCCGCAAGTTGAAAGCCAAGGGTAAGGCCTGCTACTGTGCCATTACTCCCGCACGGAACATAGATAACATGGGGCATGGGTACTAAGTTTGCCTCAATTTGTTCTTTCAATTCAAACGCGGCATTTACAAAACCTAAAACGCCAACTGGGCATGAGCCACCTGTTGGAATAATATACGGGTAGCTGCCGCTGCTTTGATAACACTGTAACCACTGAGCAAACGTGCCAATAGTACGTGTGCCGTTATCGGGGAAGTATAAAAGATGTGCCTGTGCATCGGTGGCAAGTAATAAATTTTGCTGCACTACGGGAGAATTAATTTGAGGCTTCAAGCAATTATAACAATTCATGCCAAGCTTGTTTGAGTATACTGCCGTGGCTAATGCATGGTTTGAACCTGCACATCCAAAGGTTATAATAGCCGATGCATCATGGGCCTGTGCATCAGCCAAGAGAAACTCGAGCTTTCTTACTTTGTTGCCGCCATATAATTTTTTTTCATCTGGTAGGCAACTTCCGGTCAAATCATCACGCTTAATATATAAAGCAGCGCAGCTGTTGTTTAGCTCTGCATTAAGTTGTGGTGCTGGCTCTACCGCAGTTGGTAAATCGGCAAAAGAAAGATAGGAAATTTTATCAGTAAGCTGTGGAAAATTGTTAAATAATGGTACATTTTCTGGATTTTGACAGACAACTGTACTGATTTTTTTTGAAAGTACCCCCAGATTATTTAATTCCTGAACAAAAGAAATCTTTGGATTAAAGGTTATTCCCATCGTATCTGTTATCCCCGTTGTAACTTCTTTAAAGGGGTAGACTGCCTGCAAAGAAAGCAATGCAAGAGAACATAATTTTTTTTTCATAGGGATCCTTTATAAAATTATAATTTTTATGATACTGAGCGTCTTTGATGCTGCCAAAAGTCTGGCCTAAAGAGCCTATGATGAAGGACCCATGGCCCGCCTGGGTTATCTTGATAAAAAGTGTATTCAAAAGTTCCGGAACGTTTTTTATTTGTGCGGGTATTTATAACATCCCCATGCATAATAAACTCTTGACGGTTGTCTTTTCGCGGTACCTGGGTGCCATAAAGTTGGATATAAGAATCGACAATTTGTGCAAAGGTGTGGTTTTCTATGGTTGTAGGATCTGGATATTTCGCTTGTAGTTGTTCAGGGCTTAAGGTGAACCATTCTTGAACACGAGGATGATACTGTAATTTTTTTATAACCCGTTTAAAACGTTTATTTTTTGGCAGATCTTTAAAATTAAGTACTATTTTTTTATCGTGTCTTGGGTCATTGATAGTAACGATATCATTTTGCAAATCTATATCCTCTACATAACTGCCGTCGTCTGGTTTATAGGTGGTATTAATATCGGCTATCAGTCCGTGTTTGAATTCTTGTATCTGTGATGGATTTTGAGGTTCTTGGTCAAATTCTTCTCTTTCTGGTTGGCTTATTTTAAGATTTTCAACCAGCAAGGCTGGCCCGGCCTGCTGTGCTTGCCCTGCTTCTTGTGGAATCTGTCTTGATAATTTTTTGCTTGACTTTTTCTTGCCGAGTTCTTCTTCTTGGATCAGTTCTTGAGCGATTTTTTCCTTAAGTTGTTTATACAATTGTTCGTTCCAAGGATTTTTTGATCTACTTCGCTCTAATACCTCAAGTCCTTTTGAGAAATTTTGTTTTACGTAAAGCCCATCGCGATACATGAGAGCCTTAAAGCCGTCGCTATACACAGACGTATCATCAAAAACTTTTTTGAAATATTTTTTTGCTTTGACCGGGTCTTTCTCTAAACCATAAATGCCATAGGTGTACCCCAGGGCAATTTCAAAAGCTATTTGAGGTTCTTTAGTTGCAAGAACCTTTGATATAATATCATTAATTCTTGCTTCATCAGTAATAAGCTCAGGACTGGCCAACCAGACTTTCCATATCCCTAATAGTGCTGTTGGGCTGTTAGGTTTTTCTGATAAAGCTTTTTCAAAATAATCGTAAGCTTTTTGAATATCATATTCTGGATTTAGATTATTCAGATAAAAAAGTCCTAAAAGGTTATGTTTACCAGATGCGAATCCTTCATCAGGAACTTTATTAAGATAAAATTTTGTTTTTTGAAAATCTCCTTGATCAGAATAATAGCTTGCCAACCGTAATGCCGCTACGGGATTATCATATTTTTGAACTGCGTCATCAAGGTATTTTATTGCTTGCGCGACTTTTTCAGGAGCCTCAGAAAAAAAGCTGAGATACATGTTGCTCAGTTGAACCTGAATATCAATATCATCAGGTTTTGCATTCAAGATCATAAGATAATATTTTTCGCTCTGTATAGGGTCATTTTTTTCTTCAAAATACTTGGCAAGTGCATATGCAGCATCTTGTGACAAATTTCTTTCCGCTTCATCTGCAAGAATTTCTAGTGCTTGGTTAACCTTGGCTTTGTCGTCTTTAAAATAGGTAAGATAGATTAATCCACGTTGCACGGGGGCATTCTTAGCATTATAATCCGCTATAACATCTGTCTGCTTAAGCTTGCTTTTATAGTAGAGGTCTGCCTGAGTGTAATAGCGTGCGGCAAGCTCTGGAGATACTTTGGTACCCATACCCTTTAGGTAATATTTGCCTAAGATAATAAATGCTGGTCCGTAGCCTAAATCAGCTGCTTGCTTAATACCCTTAAAGGCACGTAGAAAATTTGGTTTTTTCTCTTCATTCAGAACTCCATATTCATAAGCGACTGCTAACGTGTATATTGCCGCAGGGTTTTTTTCTTGAGCAAGTTTTTCTAGATTGTTATAAGCCTGCTCTTTTTCTTCTTTGTCAGAGGAGCTTGCAAGTGTTTTTGCATAATTTTCTACACGCGCTGCTTCAGGGCCTGACGGAAGTTCCATACTGATACTAGGTAAAAATATAAAGATAGAAAGTAGAATATAAAGGTTTTTCATAAGCGCTTTTCTTTAAAATCCACAAAAATAATTATTCATAACAAGGCTATACGTTAAAAAAAAATGCTGCTAGGTTATTGACCCAAAATAAGATTTTTTTCTAGACTTTCTATACTATTTCACATAATAAGGAACCTATGAAAAAAAATGTATTTATTTTTTTTGTACTTTCTAGCCTATATATAAGCCAATTGCAGGCTGATTATGTAAACATAGATTATATGAAAAAACTTGCAACAACATCTTGCAATAGTGTTTGTCAGCTGTATAATCAACATACTCATCTGACGCACATATTAGGAATTTTAGTAGTCTGTTTTTGTTTATACAAAACTTATTGCCCAGTTGAATCTCGTTGTAAAAAATGTTTAGAAAATTCATCACAAACCTAAAAAAACTATGAAAAAAATAATTTTTCTGTCCGCTTTACTTTTTACCAGTGCTGTTATGTCAAGCGAAACGACCTCTTTCAGAAAAAGTTCTCTTTCGGCCGAAGATGCAGCGTTGCTAACAAAATATGTGCAAGCAAAACATGCACGATCAGCCCAGGTTAAACGTGCAGTGAAAGATGATAGCACCGATTTTAGTGTTAAACCACATAAAGCACATAAGCAAAAATATTCTTTAAATGAAATTTCGCAACTAGAAGAGCGTGAAAGAGACGAATCAGATTTTTGGGGCGACAGCGATTCTGATGCTTCTGATCTTAGGGAAACGGTTGAAACGCTTGTTCAGGTTATTGGCAGTTTAGAACGTGCTATTGATACCCCGGCAGCAGTTAGACCAGCAGCTATTAAATAACCTTGTCGTGAATAAGCGTCTTTTGCGCAATCCGTTCAAAGAGTGGTGCGGCAACTGTTGATGCAAATAAATCATGGCGTGCAGCCTCTTTAACAAAGGTGACGATAACACGTTTATACTCACCTTTGCTGCCTGAAGACGGACTACTTTCAATAATACCGGAAAATGTATAAATATTTTTTAGCGGCGAATAATGGCCTGTTTCATCAAGTAGGCGGGCGGTGCCTGTTTTTCCTAGCACGGTGACTCCTGGTATAACGGCAGCATGGGCAGTACCCTGGTTACAGGTGTTTTCTAATATCGTGCGCATTTTTTCAATAGTTTCCGGTTTATATAAAGGAAGGTGTTCCATTTCACAGTAATTTGGAACAACAAGTTTAGGCGTAGGTAAATAACCGCCATTTGCAAAGATGCTAAATGCACAGGCCAACTGTAAAAGTGTTGCACGAATCTCGTAACCAAAAGATAGCGAATTAAGCGATGCTTTTGACCAGGTTGAAGGATGCGTAACATGACCCCGTTGTTGGCCGGGGAAATTAAGACCTGTAAGCTGACCAAAGCCACAGCGTTTGTAATGGTCGTATAATTTTGTGCCAACTTTTTGTGCAATTTTAGCAGTACCAATATTATTCGATTTTTCGATAACTTCAGAGAACGTTATCTGACCATGTGGTTTCCAGGTACTAAATTTCATGCCGTTAACATAACCGATTGTTTTATTTTCGCAGTCGATGATATCTTCCGGTTGGTAAATCTTTTCTTCTAACGCAGCAAGAGCTAAGAATGTTTTCATAACAGAGCCAAGTTCGTACGTTTCTGTAACTACACGATTTTTTAAAAGGCTCAGGTCGTGAACTTCTTTGCTGTTAGGGTCTATATCGGGGATCGATGCCATGGCATAAATGTACCCTGTTACCGGGTCCATAATAATTACTGCGCCCTCTTTTGCGTTAAATTTTTCCAAAGTTTCCTGAAGCTCTTGATACGCTAAAAATTGTAATGTGCTATCAATAGTTGTGGTTAATCGTGTACCGCTGGAACCTTGGGTAATGGTTTCTTTATTAAAATAATATCTGCCAGAACGTGCATCTTTTTCTATGCGCGCAGTTGTTGCCGTGCCAGCTAGTTCTTTATTATAGAGTAATTCAAGGCCGCTTATGCCCTGGTTATCTATATCTGTTTTACCTATAATAGTTCCTAGACTAGAAATCGGGTAATAGCGACCCGGTTCTTCAAGAATGTATATATCTTCAATCGAACGTTGTGAAAGAAGATCGAGCTCTTCAGCCGAGATGTTGCGTGCAATATAGATAAAATGGGCTTCTGGGCTTTTATGAAAGCGTGCACAGGCAGCTGGGTATTTTTCGGATAAAAACTGTGTAAGTTGTGGCTTATTTTTTAAATTATTTGGCGTAGTGAATAGACTTATGATAGTTTTCTCTGTTGCTACAAGCCGGCCATTACTATCATAAATTGGGGCTCGAATCGGGGTGACTTTAGTTGTAACATAATATTGTTGATGGCCTAAGTTAGAGAAAAAAGAATTTTTCGTTATTTGCAAAAGATAGAGATGCGCAACAATGCACACATAAAGTCCCAAGAAAATAAAAGCTAAAGCCGTGAGCCTGATTTTGCTGGTATTGTTCATGAATTTGTTGGCACTTGCTTAATATCTGAAAGACGAATTTTTTTCATCTGCAAATCATTAACTGCATAATTTTTTAATTTTTGGGACTCTTGTGCTTGTAACAGTTCGTGAGTGATATCTTTCTTTTTTTTCTGCAGTTCCTGAAGAGCTCGTTCTGAATCTTGGAATCTATAGGTTAGTTTAATAATACGGCTTTGTGTGTAGATATAAAAAAATATTAATACGATTTGTAACGAGATAAACGCGGTGATAATAATTCTGCGGGAAACCATTGGATACCCTTATTTTTTAATTTTTTTATAACTATTGATATTTGTGCGTTTAATAAGATAGATTCAAACTTATGTCATTATAACTAAAGGCAAAAATATGGCACAAGAGATTCCAAGTATTATAGGTAAGCAGTCACCTGAATTTGTTGCAGATGCAATTATTAATGGCCAGGTTGTTCATATGAACTCATTAGATTTCTATGGGCAATATGTACTTTTCTTTTTCTATGAAGCAGATTTTAGTTTAGTCTGTCCAACAGAAATGTACGCTTTGGAAGATGCTCTTCCAGAATTTAAAAAAAGAAATGTCGAAGTGGTAGGTGTTTCTGTTGACCCCATTCAAACACATCTTGCATGGTTAAAAACTTCCCGTAAACAAGGTGGTATAGAAGGTATAACGTTCACGATAATTTCTGATGTTCACAAGACGTTAGCGCGTGCCTATTATGTCCTTGATGAACAAAAAGGCAGTGCTCTGCGCGGGACATTTTTGGTTGATACTAATGGAATTGTGCAGTATGGAGCAGTTAATAGTTACCAGATTGGGCGCAATGTGCCGGATATCATTCGCATTATTGATGCAATTGCTTATACGCAGACACACAAGGCACTTTGCCCCATGGACTGGCGCGCGGGAGACAAGCCTATTACCTTTATGTCATTTTAATTCAGAGTTGGAATATCTATGAATTTTGCCCAAATTTATTTTAGAAAAAAACGGAGACAGCTTGAGCTGATTTCTGATTTTCGTGTGTTATTCGCGTTACTATTTGTAGTAAGTTTTTTAATTACCGGTGTATTTTTAATTGCTTGGTCACGTTCACGGGTGCATGATCCAAAAATTTTGGTGAGTCCATTGACCCAGCAACAATTATCTGCAGTAAAAAATACCATAGAAACAGGACTTATTATCAATAACTTTTATAAATTTGATGTGTTAGAAAATAGTTTTATTATGGATGGCACTTTATGGTTTTTATCTGAAAACAGCCCGGAAAATATAAAAAATATCGATCAATTTAGCTTTGAATATGCGACTATTTTAAAAAAATCTGAGCCGCATAAAGACATTGTGGCAGATAATAAAATTCTTGTGCGCTATGATATTGAGGTTCAGTTTACGGGTGTTTTTGATTTTAATTACTATCCATTTGATTACCATAGACTAAACGTGGTGCTGGTTAATAAGGCGCTCGATTTTGGCGACACGCTTTACACGATATATGATAAAAATTTTATTATTAATCCCAGTGCTTTTACCAAAGATTGGAAAATCAATAAACAGTTTGTTGAATATGGGACGGCTTCTCTTGAAGTTACTATGAACAAGCAGGTTAAAAAAGTCGATTATGAGCGGGTTGTGTTTTCTTTAGAGTTTCAAAGAAAATCATTAAAACAGCTATTTCTTTTATTTCTTCCGCTTTTTCTCATTTTTTATATCGGTCTTCTTTCGCTTATTTTCGATCTTATGTCCCAGTTTCCTATTATTTTATCTCTTTGTCTTGGTAGTACGACAGCTTTAATTTTCTTTTTAGATCTTTTGAGAAAATCTTCACCAGGAACAGATACTTTTACCTTGGTAGACATGATTTATATATTCTTGCTGTTTATTATTATTATTACCTTTTTGGTGCAGATTATTGCCATGAACTATTTATATCAGATGCAGAAACAGACAAAGCTTGAAGAAATTATTTCTAATACGGTAATAACATTAAATATCATAAGGAGTTTATTTTTTATCTTCTTTCTTATTTTGATGTTGCTCATAATTGCCTGGTTACTATTAATTTAAGATTCTAGGAAAAAAATATGATAATTATTGGAAAGAAATGTCCTTCATTCAGTGTCCCATCAGTTTTAAATAACGAAATTAAAATAATAACAGATGCCGATTTACAGGGGCATTATACGTTGCTCTTTTTCTATGCGGTTGATTTCAGTGCGGTATGCCCGGGTGAAGTTTACGCCCTTCAAGAAAATATTGAAGAGTTCAAAAAAAGAAATGTTACCATTCTTGCCGTATCGGTTGATTCGATCTATACGCATATGGCATGGCTCCGATGGCCTCGCGACAAGGGCGGCATCCAGGGCACAGAGTTTGCCTTGATTTCTGATGCTACGCATGAGCTCTCAAAAACATTTGGCGTTTTTGATTATGACCAAGCGTTGTCTTTGCGGGGAACTTTTTTGATTGATGAAAAGCTTATTGTGCAATATGGTTCAGTTAATAATATGGCCTTTGGCAGAAGCACGCATGAAATTTTGCGTACTATCGATGCGATACAATATGCTGCTACGCACGGGGTATCATGCCCAGCTAATTGGCAGCCTGGCGCTGACACTCTGGCTAGTCCGTTGAAATATGCCAAATAATTTGCCGCAGTTTATATATTCTAATGAGTCAAAATTACTTGGGCTGCTCGTTCAATAACGTACCTATCTATATCTATTAGATCTAGTTGGTTGTTAAAGGCTTTTTTAATAGCCTGAGCATCGGGAGTTGGATATATACCTAAAACTTTAAAATCTTCGCGTGATAACGATGAAGTATCACGGGTGTATTTTCCGAACAAGTTATTAATTTTAACTTCTCTTTCATTAAGCTTTGCAAGCTTTTGTTGGTAATGGTCATAAATCTGCTGTGATGATTCAGATGATTTTGCGTCTATAACTCTGTAATAATCTTCTGGAATAGTAATTGGTTCTTGTGGCTTTTGTGAAGGTTGACGAGGCTGGGTCTCTGCCTCTTCCATTAATCTATTATATAGCTCTTCAAGTTCATATAATTTAAAATTTTCAAGAACGGCATCTTTTGTATTTAAACGACTTTTGTCTTTAAAGACGTTAACAGCTCTTGGCGTGCTCTTGAGGCTTGCAACTGTTAACATAAGCAAAACAACTATATTTTTATTGATTTTCTTCATCGCCATCCCCATCCTTTTTAGAGTACTAATTATTTTAATTTTAAACCTTATTAATTCAATTAGTCAATAGCTTGATCTGCTTATTTGGCGGATTTGACATTTTTACCCTGGGTCATACTATTGATAATAGAATTAAAAAAATTAAATAAATCACATAAAGATAGTATGTTTTATGCATAAAACTTCGATTATTATTCTATTGTTATCAACTATGCCTGCTTTGCAAAGTAAAACCATCTATTCAACAGACATGCAGCAAGAAGCGCAGCGAATATATAATGTTTCTCGTGAAGAGGGCAAACAGCAGATATTCCAGTCGTTAAGACCACTTGCAGCAAGTGCAGCAATAGTTATAGGCTCGGTTCTAGCGGTCAAAAAGGGTACTCGATTTCTTCGTCATGATATTAAAAAAAATGCCGATAATTTAGCGCACGATTGGAAAAATTTTGTAAAACATGGCACCGTTGTATGCGCTATGGGTGCAACGGGGTTTTTTGCCTTTCCAACCGCTATGGTTGCAGCCGGTTTGGGTATGTTAATGTTGCATGAAGGGGTTAGTAAGTTGCCCACAGAAAGTGTTGAAGATATAGCAGCCCGCCTGAAGCGGGAACAAGAAGATAATAATCGGCTGATTGAACAACAAAGAGACGCACAGCGCATTGCACGAAACAGACAAATAAAGCTTTCAAGCGCCAAGAAAAACTAACAAAAAACCCAGTGATACAAACTCACTGGGTTTTTTGTTTTTTAAAACTCTTGGTTCATACCAAAGTGGATTTGGCTTGCAGGCTCGCCCGAGCGTTTTCTGCGGTCGAGTTTAAAGCCGACATCAACACGCACCGGGGTCGGTTGCGTAACCCGTATACCAAAACCAATAGCATGCCTGAAGTCGAATTTATTATTTTTTAAGTATGGTTCAGCAACAAACGGGTTAGGGGTGTTCCAGCCAGCACCGCCGTCATAAAAGAGCACACCTTTAATCGACTGGTCAGCCGTTACGGGGAATAAAAGCTCTGCGTTAAAAACAAATGCCTTTTTGCCGCCTAAAGAGTTACCAAAAACTTGTGGCCCGATCTGACCGAATTCAAAGCCCCGTACTGTTGCAGGACCACCAATATGGAAAAGCTCTTTATAAGGGACCGTGCATCCAGGGAAAATATGGGTGAGGCCCAAAAAGCCATGCAATTTTAAAATAAGATCATATTCATTAATAAGCGGTGTAAGCCATTGGGCATCAACTTCCAGTTTAACAAAGCCAAAATCACCCTTGTGGTGCGGGATGCCAAAGCGTGTTGAGGCAAGCCACTGGTAGCCACGCGAAGGGAATACCGGGTTGTTCCTAAAGTCTTGCGTAAGAGACATATTGAGCCACACTAAGTTCCCTGATACAAAAAGATTATCTAAAACATTTTGAAAAACTATATTAGCATCTGGCGGGCCACCAATAATTGCTGATTGGATCTGGTTATAGCGGATTTTTTGTCCACCGACTTCAACTTGACCATTGGTATAGTTAAGTTGTGGTATTAAAAAGCGTAAAATGGCCGATCCCCCAAAAATGGATTCGGTAGGTTTTTGACTCACTTGTCTGAATTCGTCGTAAGTCAATTTGCGTAATACTATATTGCAACCAAGACCAATAGGTCTATTAAAAATCCAAGGACTAAAAAGATCAAAGTTAAATGAACTGTCTTGCTTTGAGTAGTTAAGGGAGAAGTTGTAAGAAACACCCGTACCCAAGGCGTTAATATCTGCCAAGTTAATACCAACGTTAAATGACGTTGTTGGTGATTGGATATTGGTGTCAGAACCGCCAAAGCCTATTTGTGCGTTAAATCTGCCGGTAGGTCGCTCTTTCAAAAGCAGATTAACATCGGCTTTGTCTTGGTCTAACCGTACAACCTTCCAATTGACACCATTTTTTGGGTCAAAATAGCCTGTTGCCTCAGCAGCATTTTTTGCAAATTCTAATTTTGAACTAGTAAGCAGCTCGCCCTCATTAAAACGAATTAAGCGGCGCAAAACATAGTCACGTGTTTTTTTATTGCCTTGGATATTGATCCGGTTAACAAAGACCTGATCGCCCAATGAGCTGAAAAATTCTATCTCGACTGTTTTATCTTCTAAGTTTGGAACTACACTCGGCTCAATTTCTGCGTAGATATAGCCCTTTTCTCCCCATAACAGCCTGAGTATTTCCATGGTGTTACGAATTTTTTCTTTAGAATAAAGTTCACCTGGCTGTATTGGAATAACACGTAGCAGCTCTTCTTGGCTAAAAACATCGTTACCGGGTGCTTTTACGCTCGAAACTCTGAAAAGATCACCTTCTTCGATAACAAAAGTTACGTTAACGTCTTGCGATTTTGCATCAGATACTTTTTCGGTGAGAATATCACGTACATGGGCAGTAAGAAAGCCATTGCTCTGATAGTAGTTTTCGATAGTATATTTATCAAAATCAAGCGCTTCTTTTTGATAGCTGCCGGCTTTATCTAAAAAGCCCAAAAGCCAATCTTCTCGCGTGAAGGTTAAAGCCCGCAATGCGCTTTCACTAATTGCAGAGTTGCCTTTAAAAAATACCCGTCTAACGTGTGTTTTTTTGCCCTCATTAATCGTAATATAGGCGCGCGCGGTATGTTCGTCAATATCCTCTAATCGCTTTTCCATAACTACATTATGGTAATCTTTTTCACCATAGAGCTTCTGTATTTGAAAGGCTAAGTTTTCAAGGGCCTGCTGATCGATTGCTATTATTTCTGAGAGCTTTAATTTTTTTTCGATCTCTTCATATGAAAGATGTTTATTTTTTTCTAAAATTACCTTTTCTAATCGTTTTTTTTCTTCAACAACAATAATCAAGTCGATTTCATCTTCTGAACGTTCTTGTGTGAATAGTTGAATATTATTAAAATAGCCCAAATTAAAGAGCAATCTAATCATTTCTGCACTTTTAGATGGCTGAAATGAACCCCCTATACTATAAGGCACTTTAGACAAGATCGTTTCTTTTGAAACCAAATGGTTCCCCTCAATGGTTATTGAGGCAATAGTATATTCTTGAGCTGCAGGTAAGAACGGCAGCTGAAATTGTTCATCTGGTTTGCCAAATGATTCACCGAACGTTTCAGCATCTGGGCTGAGTATAAGGTCCTGGCCATGTAATGGTGCATGTGAAA
Organism: uncultured Candidatus Babeliaceae bacterium; assembly: GCA_963848615.1. GTDB lineage: Bacteria > Babelota > Babeliae > Babelales > Babelaceae > BOG-1370. The sequence continues at coordinate 33,593 of CAWKEK010000027.1, read as the reverse complement.
TGGGCAATATGATCACACATAGTACTACCAGATTGCGTAAAACGGCACGAGCCGGTATAGTTGATAAGCCTACGCTTAGTATGCGTGATAGCATGTACTTTGCTCCTAAATTTATTAATATGCGCTCACATTATGATACTATTTCTGGTAAAATTGACTAGACGCTCTTCTGAAATAAATTTTTAATAATTTTTTTAAGGTAAAAAAAATATGACGCATGTTCGCTTAACAAATTCGATGACAAAAGAAAAACAGCTTTTGAGTGCAAGTACTAGTAAGGATCAACCGATACGATTATATGTCTGTGGCATTACTCCGTATGACGCACCCCATATTGGTCATGGTCGTTGCTATGTAACATTTGATCTTTTATATCGTCTACTTGAGTTTCTAGGATATAAGGTTATCTATTGCAGAAACTTTACCGATATTGATGATAAGTTGCTTGCTAAGTCTGAGAAAGAGTTTGGTACACCCTTTAAATTTGAAGATATTGCGCAACGGTATATCGAAATTTTTGACCAAGATATGCAGCTGCTTAATTGCAAAAAACCTACCTATGAGCCACGTGTTACCCAAACCATACCAGAAATTATCGCCTTCGTGCAGGCGCTTATCGATGCTGGCAAAGCATATGTTGTTGATGGGGATGTCTATTTTAACATCGATTCATACCCTGAATATGGGGCATTATCTCACCGCAATTTAGACGATCTACAAGCAGGTGCTCGTGTTGCCGTGTCAGAAATAAAACGCAATCCGCTGGATTTTGCACTTTGGAAATCCGAGCCAGAAGGCTACTATTATAAGAGCCCATGGGGATACGGTCGCCCTGGTTGGCATATTGAATGTTCTGCCATGGCCAAGAAATTTCTTGGCGAAACTATTGATGTTCATGGCGGTGGTATGGATTTGATTTTTCCGCATCATGAAAACGAGTTAGCGCAATCCCAATCTATTCAAAAAGAGCCCTTTGTTAAACTCTGGGCACATAATGCTTTTGTTCAGATTAATAAAGAGAAGATGTCAAAATCTTTGGGCAACTTTTTCACGCTTAATGACATTTTTAAACAGTTTGATGCCCAGGCGGTTCGTTTTTATTTTTTACAGCACCAATATCGTAACCCCTTAGATTTTTCTGTGCATGACCTCGAGATTGCCCAAAATAGTTATAAAAAATTGGCAAAACAGTTTGCTTCTATTAAATTGTTGCCAGTCGATATCGACAATACCATTATTTCTGCGATGGTCGGTTTTTTAAAAGATGACCTTAATACACCGGGCATGTTTGGTGTGCTTTATAAGCACTTAGACGAAATCTTGGGCAATCCTTTGCTTGCAGGTTCTGTTAAGAATCTTTTGCACATAGTCTTAGGCCTTACGCTCGTGCCGCTACCGGAAAAGGTTCAAGAGATAACTCCTGAAATTCAACAGCTTCTTGAGGCACGTGCAGCTGCGCGTGCGAAAAAAGATTGGAAAAAATCTGACGAACTGCGCGATGAGCTTAAACTGCTTGGCTATGACGTTCAAGATAAAAAGCTTAATTAATAATTTTTTTTCGAAAGGTAAGCAGATGAAGATTTTTTATCTATTCGTGCTGTTGACAGCATACCCTATGGTATTTTCTCTCAATGCTTTTGATTCAAGTTCAAAAGCTTATGAAAAAGCTACGTGCGCTGATAGCCGAGAACTTCTTACCACGGCTTATGGCACGGTTTATGAAACCGTTTCGGAACATCCGGCTGTTTCTGAATTTGCGCTCTTGGTTGCTGCTTTGGGACTAGTTGCTTATACAAACCAGCAACGACTCGAAATGAAACACAAAAAGTCATCTGGTGGTCAAACAGCAGATAATCAAGACTTGTATGCGCTTATGGAAGAACGTGCAAGCAATCCCGATTCAAAAGCGTTTATAAAAAAGTTGCGTAAAGAAGATGCCGCAAGAGGAAAAAAGAATCAGAATGCATGTCTAATTCTCTAAGCAAAAATATCTAGTAGGCGTTGCTATATATTTTTCAATTTGTACTTTATTGACCGGTGCGCTATCTTTATTTTATCTTAAAGATAGCGCACGAAACTTTTAAAGGGGTTTAGTAAACTCTAAAAAAAATATACTGATATATCTGTGGGGGATTTATGATAAAAATATTCTTACTTTTATTTTTTTTAATGTTGGGTGACAATCTTGGTGCCATGATATCACCTAATAATAAATTAAAATTAGCAAATGAAATGAATTATTTACGATTTTGCACTTCAAAAGAGGATATCCTAAAATATTTTGCTGGGATAACAAAAGATGAGCAAACATATTTGTGGGGTTTCAAACTTTTTTATGATTTGGACGTAAGGGACGAAAATTCTCAGAAAAGCCCCGAAGAGATTGCGAAATTGCGCGATAAGGGCCTTGCATTAATTAATGAAGCAGCTAAAAATAATCTTGCAGTAGCCCAACGAACTTTAGGTATTACCTATAGTGAACATACGACTTTTAAACGTGATTATAAAAAGGCATTTAATTTTTATAAGCAGGCTTTTGATAATGGTGATTCGGTTGCATTAGGTAAACTTTTTTATATTCCTATGAAGATGCCTGAAATTTTAGAAAGAGTCCCTGAATGGAAAAGTTTTATTGAAGATCCGTCCAACCAACAAATATTATTACAAAAAAAATACGAGAACGATCAAGATATTCTTATTGCTCTAGCGGAAATATATAGAACAGATCTTGTTTTCAAAAAAGACGAAAAAAAGGCATTTACCTATCTTTTAAAGTCCGCAGAACTAGGCAACGACAATTCTCAGTTGGAGGTTGGTCAAGCGTACTACTATGGTGATCTTTATGTGCCAGTAAATAAAACCAAAGCTCTTGATTGGTTCAAGTTAGCAGCTCAAAACCGTAACCCAGATGCGAAATTTGAGCTCGCTCAAATTTTTATGTTTGATGCTGAGCCCTATTCCGATTTTAAAAAAGGCTTTACATTATTGCAGGAACTTAAAAATGAAGGTTTTCCACGAGCCTATACAACTCTTGGCAATTTGGCCTGCGATGGTATTACCACAGAAATAAAAGAAAATGCTGGAGACCCTGACTATGTCTTGGCTGCTCATTTCTATGAGCATGGTGATGATATTTCATTATTGCCGTTAGCTAATCTTTATGCCGAAGGTCTTGGTGTTGAGAAAAATACAGAGAAAGCCAACAGAATTTACCAAGAGATATTGGCATCAAAAAATCCTGACCTTCTGAATATTCAAGCATTTATGTATGAAATGGGTATCGGTACTAACGTCAATACTGATAAAGCTTTAAAACTTTATAAACAAGCCTACAATACGGGTGATTTCGCCAGGGAACGCTACGATTTTCTGGAGAATAAGAAAATTAAAGATGAAAAAAAAGAGGCTGCTTTAAAAAAATCTGAAAAGCTCAAAAAGATATCTTCCTTGCAGCCAACGCGCCAAGGTGGCAGCGCCGCCTCTTCAAGCAGTGGCCAGGGTACCATAGAAAGAGATATCGATATTGCCGGTGAATCTTTAAAAGAGGCATTAAACGAAATAAAATTTGAAGACGCTAGCACAATACAAAGTATTGACACTGCAGCGCGTAAAATTATCGTTGCAAGCCCCAAAACTCGATCTGTAGTAGAAATAACGCTTGATAAACTTCGACAAATATCTAGGCAAGATATTCAAAGTTTTTCTATGCCAGCATTAGACAAAAGAGTTAAAAAGTTTCTTCAAACCCCTGACGATGAGTTATTAAAAGTTCATGCTCAAGATGAAATCGATCGTCACAAATTGCCCTTACGTCTTATTCAGCTTTTAGATTTATATGGTGAAAATGCTTATTTTTTAAGAAAATCAAAAATTATTAAAAATACTGTTTTGCCTGTTGTTATAAAATTTGAAGACCGGCAGGTAAGCGGTAAGCTTGAAAGAACTAATTATCAGGATGAAAAAACTAAAAAAGATACGCTTTACCACTTTTTTGTAGCTCCAAATAGTAAGACTACTCAAACCTATCAACAAGCAAAAGCTCTTTAAAAAAAAACGGGGCCGGCAAAAAACCGGCCTTCTTTTATACAGATGGGCCCTAAATGATTGCTTTTTCAAACTGTAATTTTTATTGAGCCTTAAACTATTTTTATTGTATCTTAAAGGTAGCGCATAAATATTTTAAAGAGGTTTGGTATGTTAATAAAAAAAACATTAGTAGTTTCTGTTTTACTTTTTTCTTTGGTTCATATTAAAGCTGGCGAAACTCAAAATATAGCGGCATTAGTAATGTCATTGTCACCCGATTTACCTGAATTATCACCTGATGCGTATGCATTTTTACAACAAGAACGTAAAATTCTTACTATTCCACTAGACCAGCTACCTGATGATTTTACCAAAGGTATAAAGCTTTATTATGGGCTTGGTATTGAAAAAAATGAAAAAGAATGCAAAAAATATTTTACCCAAGTATTTAATAGTAATAAAAAAAAGTATAAAAATGCACTTGTCTTTTTAGCATTAATGGACCTAAAAAATGATAACATTAATGAAGCTTTTGAAAAATTAAACAACTCTTGGAAGCTTGGAAGTTTTTATGGTCTATCTAAGATATTAATACTGGCAATGAGCTTTTATGAAGACCCTCGTTTTTATAAATTCGCCAACGTTATAAAAGAAAATAAAATCGCAGATTTTCTAAAAATGCATGCAAATCCACTTAACGATGATCATGGACAGCCAGATATGCAGTATGTTTTAACGTATGCAGCTTTTTCATGTAATAAAGCAGAGCTTCTTCAAATAACTGAGGCTATGGCTTGGCACTGCCTTATAACGCTTATTAATAACCATAAACATATTCCTGCGCTTTCATTAATGGTCGAGAGATCATTATTTGATGACCATGAAGAACAACAAAAAGATGCGTTAAATGCGGCTCGAGTAGCTCATAATTTTAATTTATCAATAGGTCATTATTATTATGGTTTGGCTATTTGTTCTGGTTTAGTTCAAGGAAAAACGTTTAGTGAAGGAATAGCATTAATAAAACAATCCCGAGATGAATCAGTTTCTTCTGCATACCACGTATTGGGCGATTTTGCATTGCAAGGCCTAGATGACCATGGAGATCTTGTTGAAGTTGATTACAAAAAAGCGTTTGATTATTTTCAGCAGGGCGCCCGTGTAGGCGACCTTATAAGTCAATACAACTTAGCAAATATGTATTTTAAAGGTTTAGGAATAGAGAAAGATGATGCCAGAGGCCAAGCCCTTTTAAAAAATATTTTTGATAAAAAAGCTTACTGTGATGTCCAATTAAATATCGTTAAAGGCTTGATCTATCAGCACGGCGTTGGCACTTATCAGCAAGATCTGCACAAGGCAAAAGATTTTTATAAAAAGGCAGGTTTTAGTTCAGAAGTAGCGCGTTTGATTAAAAATGTTGATGAAGAAATAGAAGCCCAACGCATACGCGTAACTGCCGAATTATTAGCCCAATCAGAAATTGCACCAACATATGGAAAAGGAAAGAAAAAATCAAAAGTTCAAGCTCAAGCGCCTCAAAAAAACCTAGAAATTGAATCGACAGCAGAAGAGCAAGGGAGTTCGGCTTCATCAGCTCAAGATATAGACATAGCCGGGCAAAAGATTACCGACATGCTTAATGCGATTCCATCAGCTGATGGGAGTATTATTAAGTCATGTAATACTTTTCATAAAATAGTTACGATATTCAACCCTGTTGATCAATCAACAGTTATCATAGAGCTTGAAAAAATGGCTGCAATAACAGATAAAATGCTTAATGACTTGCAAAAGTTTACCTATCAAAAGCGCGTACGGGATTGGTTCATTGAAAAAGATAGATTATTAGAACAAAAAAAGACTTTAACAGATAGCATTGTGCGACATACGTTTCCTGAAAAAGTTGATCAAATTGTTCAGTTGTATGGCAAAAAATATTATTTTAAAACTGACAAAGGGACTATCAAAAATTACGCTCTTTTTGGAAAGATTATAGGAGCTGACGGCAAGCACTATGATGGCACCTTTGAATATGCATTTAGTGATAATTCAGAACATGTTGTTTACCATCACTTCTTACATCCGCGTTCACGCATTCAACAAAATTATCCAAAAGCTTAACATAAAAAGGCCGGCAAAAAACCGGCCCTTTTTATCGTTAACCAAATATTTCTTTTATTTTATCAACAAAATCTTCTTTAGACATTGCGCCTGTTTCTTTTGCTTTAATAGCGCCATCTTTTATAAAGATAAAGGTAGGGACCGAGCTTACCCCATATTGAATTGCAACTTCACGTGCATCGTCAACATTGAGTTCTGCAAAAAGGTACTTATCAGCATGCTCTTTTGAAAGTTCTTCAAAAATCGGCTTCATGTACATGCAGGGGCCACACCATGATGCATATGCATCTATGATAACCGGTTTAGTCGATGATTGAATTTGTGCTAATGTTTCTTTAGTGATGATAAGCATAAAAGATCCTTACTTATGAGATATTTTTATAAAAAATAGTATAACGTCTTACACAAAAAAGAAAAAGATCTTCTTATTCTTTTTTTAGCTCGTTTAATCACGCTTAACACTTCGATTGCGCTCAGTGTGAGCGGTGGAATGTTATTCTTTTGTATCTCCATGATGGTGTTGACATTCTACCGTATGTGGGTGGAGCTGGTTATACTGACGCTCTGTTCTGCCTTGAATAGTAAGCCTTTTAATAGCGCTGAATGTAAGCTCTTTTTCTAATGGCCCAGCGCTGGTTACTTCATCACATTTAATTTTTTGTAGCGATTCAATTAAATAATGATGCTGAGGTCTTTCAGGTGAATTTAAGGTAACAATTATTTCTGTATATTGTTTATGTTTATAGTGACTTGGTGTATCACATTTGCTGGTGGCCGCAGGTTCTATAGAATATATTTGTTCAAGATCAAATGCTGTTATATTTTCTGCAGGGTCACGTGATGCGTCAACTGGCTTTTCATACATTTTTATCCCCCGGAGCTTTCCTGCGATTGAGATATTATCAACCTTATAGCTTTTACCCTTGAGGTCGGCAACTTCGCCATGGTAATTAAGATAATGTTTTTGGGGCGCATCATCCTTTGATGATTGACCAAAGCCTGTACCGATAATGAGTATCATGATACCCAATAGTTGACTCATATATTTCATTAATTCTCCTAAAATTGATAGAGGTGTTTAAGCAAAGCTTATTATTCTATTTACCAGAAAGCTTGATATCTACACAACAAATCTTTGCAATTATTGGGTGTTACTCTTGCATGAACAACAACATTTTTTTTAAAGTTAATGAAGCAAAGATTTTATTTCTTACAAGGGAGAGGTAATGAATAGTTATAATCAGGTTTCTGAACCAGTACGTTCGTTTTTTACGCATGTTTTTGGTTGGATGTCTGTTGGTTTAGCTACTACTGCGACAACGGCATGGTATATTTTTTATCAAAAGCCTGAAATATTGGTTTATCTCATGCGGTCACCGTTTTTGCAATGGGGTCTTCTTCTCCTTCAGATAGGAATAGTTTTTTGGCTATCAGCTTGGCTTATGAGAATGTCGTTTGCAACTGCACTGAGTGCTTTTTTATTGTATGCGATATTAAATGGGATTATTTTTTCAGGAATATTTTTTACGTATACACAGCAGAGCATTGTTGTAACATGCGGTATTGCAGCTGCAATGTTTTTTTTCATGGCACTTTTTGGGTACGTTACGCGTATGGACTTAACACCAATCGGTGTTTTTGGATCTATGGTTCTTATTGGTCTTATTATCACGCTTGTAATTAACTTTTTTTTACAGAGTGACATGCTCGAGCTTGTGGTTTCTGCTGTGGGTGTTGTGCTTTTTTCTGCCTTTACTGCGTATGATATACAGCAGCTCAGTTTATTTGCGACACAATTAAATAATAGCCCTGAGCAAGATATAAGGTCTAAAGTTGCTCTGTTGGGTGCTTTAAGATTGTATTTAGATTTTATTAATTTATGTGTAATGTTGTTGACATTTACCGGCCGTCGCCGTGATTAGGAAAGGTTTTTATATGAATTTTAAAAAGTTTACGGCTGTTTTTTTACTGATAGCACTTGCTTCTTATCTGATTGCCAGAGAAGTTCCTAAGACTCCTGAGGCTCAAGAAGAACAAGATGCTTCGTTGCTTGAAGACAAACAGATCCAAACAAAATCTGAAGAGGCAAAAAAATTAGTAACTGATGCCGTTGATCAGATAAAAAAACAGGGTATTAGCGCCTCTTGCAAAGCTTTTATGGATGACCCAACCTGGCGTGTTGGCGAGATGTACATCTGGATATTTGATGTGCAGGGTAACTGTTACTGCCATGGTTATGAAAAGGATTGTTTATGGAAAAATTTTGCAGAAGACACTAGTGACGATTTTATAAAGCGCATGACAGAGATGGGCAAAGTAGGTGGGTTTTTAGATTATAAATGGAACAATAGCTATTCGCGTGCTTATGTAAAAAATGTAACAATCGGATCTAAAACTTTTATTGTGGGTGCAGGTTTTTACCCAACATCACCCGTGTATATCGTTCAAGAACTTATTAATTCTGCCGTTACTTACCTTAAAAAAACATCATTTATTGAGCTTAAAGAGCGTATCAGTAACCCAACAGGTATCTTTGTCCGCGGTGATATTCATTTAGAGATGTATTCATTTGATGGCACCTGTGTTGCAAATGGTGAACAATTGGCATTGATTGGTCAAAACTTACTTGATGCAGTTACTGCTGATGAGAAATTTTTAGTGCGTGATATTATCGAAATTGCCAAAACAAAAGGCGAAGGCTGGTATTCATTTAGAGGTCAGAGCGGGGACGAGCCAGCGCGTACCTATGTTAAAAAGATTATTGACCCTAAAGACAATAAACCGTATGTTTTGACCTGTGGCTATTATACAGAAATAACTGATCAAACGGTTATTAGTCTGGTAAAAAAGGCAGCAAACTTTTTAAAAGCAAATGGTCGTGAAGTAGCATTTCGTGAATTTAGCACACAAAACGATAAATTCGTAAAAGGTAATGTAAATATCTTTGTCTATGATTCACAGGGCAACATGGTTGCAGATAGCAAAAACCCTGCGTTTGTTGGGCTTAATCTTATTAATACACGCGATTCAGAAGGTCGGTTTGTAACACGTCAAATCTTAGAGATGGCAAATAAATATGGTAAAGGCTGGGTTACTAACACCTTAAGTAATAGCTATCAAGTCTGTTATTGTGAAAAGGTAAAAGTACCAGATGGTGATTTTGTTATCGGTGCTGCATATTTTCCTGTCTCAAAAGAAAATTTTGTTCGATTCATGATCGATGATGCCATCTTATTTTTGCAAAATCACTCGCTTGAAGAATCATTGCGCAAATTTACCACAAAAAGCTCAGATTTTTTGCGTGGCGATATCAATGTCTTTGTATATACGATTGATGGCATTTGCCTTGCTGATGGTATTAATCTCGATAAAATCTGGTCGATTGATATGGAAGCAAAAGATGAAAATGGCGTTAGAGTTGTTGATAAAATGATCGCTGTTGCAAAAACAGGTGGTGGTTGGTTAAAATTCAACCTCAATAACGCCGTATGCAATATTTACGTTAAAACTATAGATAAAGCGGCCAAGAAAGCACCGCAAGAACTCTATATTGTTGGTTCTGGATATTATGAATAAGAGCTAAAAAAAGAGGGGGCATTTTTGCCCCCCTTGTGACGTATCATCCTGAAATTTTTCTAGGATCCACCTGAAAATTTAAAAAATATTATTTGCTTACTGCCAAAAGTTCAACGTCAAAGATCAAATCAGCATTTGGTGGAATCACCGCGCCGGCGCCTCGGGCGCCATAGCCAAGTTCTGCAGGAATATAAAGCCGAACTTTTTCGCCAACCTTCATATTCATGACCCCTTCATCCCAACCTTTGATAACTTGACCGATACCGATTCTAAATTGAAATGGTTGACCACGGTCAACGCTACTATCAAATTTTTTGCCTGGTTGCCCATCAACATCTAGCCAACCTGTATAATGCACCGTTACGGTTGATCCTGGCTTAGGGCTTAATGTTTCGCTTGATGGTACTAAGATAGTATATTCAAGACCAGATGGAGTTTTTGTTTTTTTTCCTGTTTCCATGTGAGTTTCCTTTGGCGTCTTGGTAATCTGCTGGGTGCTTTGGCATTCTACAGAGCTTGTTTTTTGTTTGCAACATGAAGATGCATGTACGCCACTATAAACACAGAGCATGCTTGTAACTAATATTGTTTTTTTCATCTAAAACTCCCTTATTTAACTTCATTAAAACAGTGTGCCTAACCTGCAGCACCGTTAGCAGTTTACAACAAGGTAGGCAAATTGGCTACCCAGGTAACTGCAAAAAAGTATCGTTGGAAGTGAGCCCAGTATGGTAGAAAGTACAAAGGTTTTTGTATCTACATTGGTAAAGCCGGCAGCGCTATTAACAATAAAAAAGGGAATCACTGGGAGCATTCTCACCAGCAATAAGTAATAAAAACCATAGGTATTAAAATTATGGTTAAATTTTCTGAGCTCCTGGGAATATTTTTTTTGTACATAAAGACCAAACATTTTTTTTGACACTCTAAAAAGTGTTACAGCGCTTGTGATAATAGCTATCAAAGAGTATAAACTTCCCATGAGCGGGCCAAAAAGAAAGCCTCCGCTGATTATCATTACCAAGGTAACAGGTAGCCCTGTTAGCGCTAACATAAAAAAAACAGCTATATACAGAAATCCAGAAGATAATGGATGGTTGTGTATATGATAGGTCAGAAATTGTTGGTTGTCCTTAATAGTTGCCAAATTCAGATAGGCTTTTAGGTTGCCCACGTGCCACAGACAAGCAACTGCACAAAAAAAAGACACAAAATGATGAGATTACGGTACACTGGTTTCATACAGAAAGTAGTTTAAAACAATTTTTAAGAAATAGAAACATACTATGGAACCTTTACTCATATTGGTTATGAATGCCCTTTTTGCAGCCACTTTCCCTATTGGCAAGCTCGCGTTGCAGTACGCCGGCCCGGTATTTTTAACGGCAACACGTATGCTTTTGGCAGGCAGCATATTGCTGATTTACAGTTACGTTACAGAAAATAAAAAAATGGCGCCAGCAAAAAGTGGTTTGCCGAGCCTGAATACCCGGATAAACAAAGACTGGTGGCTCTTTGCAAAGACATCATTCTTTTATATCTTCTTGGCATTCGTACCAGAATTTTGGGCACTTAATTACCTAACATCGATTAAAACTAATCTTTTATGGTCGGCGCAGCCATTTTTAGCAGCGATATTAGGATTTTTTATTCTTTCAGAAAAATTGAACTATAAAAAATTGATTGCCTTGTTTATCGGGTTTATGGGCATGTTGCCAATTATTTTTACCACAGACCAGGGCGAGCAGGGCTTAATGCAACTCTTTTCGATTTCGCTCCCGGAACTTGCACTTTTTGTTGCAGTTTTTTCAACGATTTATGGCTGGTTTTTGATTAAGCAGTTGCTTGATAAGGGTTATAGTCTCAGTTTGATTAATGGCATCACGATGTCACTTGGTGGCCTTCTTTGCTTGGTTACTTCGTTGGGCGAGCAGCTGGTGTACCATCAACCACTTTATAGTAATTTTGGCGCGGTTATGGGGTATAGTTTTTTACTTGTGCTTATTTCGAATGTGCTTGCGTATGGCATATACGGCTATTTGCTAGGACGCTATTCAATTACCTTTTTATCTTTTTCTGGATTTACCTGTCCGTTATTTGGGTTCCTTTTTAGTTATCTGATGGGCGAGACTATCCCTTTTTCGTATATCTATGGCTGTGCATTAATTATCGTTGGGCTGTATATATTTTATCTTGAAGAGTAGCTTCAGTCTTGACGCTTTGACAGCCTCTGTTAAAGTTATTTAATAGATATAATTAAATTTATTTTTATTTTAAGGGATTATTTTATGAAATTAGCACAATTTTTAAGCATGTTGTTATGTGTTGTAACTATACACCAGCTCTCTGCCCATACGCATAATGGTGAAGTTTGTTATCAAACGAGACTAGCAAAATTAGAATCTGTTACTCGCAAAAATCCAGAGCTTAGAGGACAAATGGAAGATGTTCGTCAAGCCTGTGTTCTTAAAGGTCACGATGTTGAAGACAAGGTTGCTTGCGACTACGCAATGAGAGTTTTTCGCGCAGCTATGAAAAAGCTTTAAGTATAAAAAGGGGGCCTATTTGGCCCCCCTTTTTATATATTGGTAAAATTGTTCGTGTTCTTAATTAATCAATATCTAAATCTGTTGGGGTGCTTGTTGATTCTGGGTTCTTTAAAATATTTTTTCTAAGATTTTCTTGTGCCTCGGAAATAATTTTTTGTGATTCTGGATTATTACCAAGCGCTTGTGCTGTTTCATTAATTATTTCTTTGTAAAGATTTCGAGCTTTTAAAACTGTTTGGCTATTTTTATCGTGCATATGAGCCAGCGCTAATTTTGATTTAAAATAGATTGCATCACGTTGATTTTGCTGAATAATTAATTTATATAATCTAACTGCCTCTTTGAGATTCGGTTTATTTTCGGGTTGCCCCAGGCCGGTACGCGCTAATTCGGCTAAATGAAAACGGCCAAAATTTATTGCAAGATATTTCAAACTCACCAATGTCGCGTCGTTAGGGTCGGGATTAAATTGAAGATTAGATGTTATGAGCTCATTGCAAAAACGTATTGCTTCACGGTAATTTGGCTGATTATTTGGCTGTCCCCAACCATTTAAAAGCATTTCTATCATAGAGTGTGCTGCATAGTTGGTTTCCGCTTGTTGTTGAGCATCATGGAATATTTGACCCAAAATAGTAAAAATTTCTTTATTGTGTTGACCAAAATCTCGAGCATTTGTGGGGTTTAATTGCTCAATAAGCTCTATGCGCTTTAAGTTTATTGCATGTAATATTTCTGGAGCTTGATCCGGAAGGCTTTGAAGGTGGGCTATGTCTTTTCGCAGGGATTCTGTTGGGTCAACAGAACTATAAAGGTTAATGAACTCTTGTTTAAAGCGATCAGGGGTTATTATTTTTTGATAGTCAAAAGGAAAATCAGGATCTGTTGAGTGGTTATTATAGATATATATAAATATTCTATTAATTGGCGCTCGTGTTGGTGTCTTGTCTGTTTTGCCCAATAAAAAGTGATTCGCAAGATTTTTGGCCTCATAAAATTTAAAATTATTATTGTTAAGATCTGCTATTGCCAGCGTGAAGGGTCTCTGTTCGGCGTAAGCTTTTTCAGTGAGCTCCTTAAATGAATCATATGCAATTTCTTCGTCATGTTCCATGCCACCTTGTTGTATAAAGCTCTTTTTGATTAAGGCTGTCTGTGGTGCGGTGTTTTGGAGAATTAAATTTTTTATAATCGGGTTGTCTGCTGGGTTCATACCCAAAAGAGCTATAGAGCATGCGCCAACGATTATGAATAGAAAAGCTAAAATCGTACTTTTTTTCATGAACCTGTCCCTAAAGAATAGACCATTTAAACTATCTTGCTACTACTTAGCGTAGTTTAAATAATTTCAAAAAGTAAATAATTGAATGGGGATGGGTTGCTTAAGGGTAAAAAAAATGGAGGAGAGAGTGGGATTCGAACCCACGATCCCGATCACTCGGAATAACGGTTTTCAAGACCGCCGCTTTCGACCGCTCAGCCATCTCTCCGCTGGGTCGTTAAGTATTTATTATATTTTAAGGCTTTTTCAATAAAAATCAATATAACCGATTAAAGTCCAGCATTAATATGATGAATTGATTTTCCAAATTGTTTATATGCCAAGATCCCCGTAAAAAGTGTAAATGAGCCTGCGATAATTTCACGCCAGAAGATCTTGGGCACTCTGCTTAAAACTTGGTTAAAAGCCCAAAAACGCTTTTCTGCCGGTGACATAATAACGCTGTTTTCAAGAGCTTCTAATTCTAGCAAATAACTTAAATAGATTTGCTTTAGCTCATAATATCCGTGGCCACCATCAAGCAACGTTTCGCCTGCGCTATAGGTTGCTAAGGCAATCAACCCTGATCCAATGGCGCCATTAACAAGACCTTGGCCGAGATGGTTATATGAAATAGCATGCGTATTTAATGTTGCGCATGCTAACAGAGTTAACATTATTTTTTTCATAGCTATCTTAATTTTCATATTTTTGCTCGACTGCTCTTGCTAAAACTGCTTGAATTAATGGATTACGATTTAAATGCTGCGGCTGCTGTCCATGAACATTTGTTTGTTCAGGATCAAATCCAATTTCTAAAAGACTTTGTACAATATCCGGCGTTACTGTGGTATTTTTTACTGCCGCACTAAGCACTGAGTCTCTATCAGCACTTAATCGTAAGTGTGAAAGTTCTATGCCGCCGAAAATTTGTTGCAGCCCTTTTATGTTGGCAGTCAATACTTGAGAATCATGAGTGTCTCGTATTTGGTACAAAGCATCTACTAGCCATTTTGGATATGACGAAAAATCGCCGTAGTTGATTGTGCGTTTTAACGCACTAATGGTGTCAATATCTGTTGGAAATTCTGGCGCCTTGTTACTGTTACGTTGCATAGCATAAGAGTTATTAGATGCGATAAGGGCGGTTAAAATCAGAGCTACATTAATTTTGTACATGAGAGTTCCCGTGATGGTTGTTAAGACTGTTGTTAACCACTGTAGGATACTATTTTTTGGGAAAATGATAAATACATTCTAGATAAATCGCTTTTCCCTGAATGCTCTACCGGAACCCAGATTTTAAATATTCTTCAAATTCATAAGCCTTATCTTTCTCTTCAAAAGCTATGTAAACCATGAGTTTCCAGGGTTTGTATTTTTCTGTGTGAGTTGAAGAGCCGGAATTATGGCTAGATAAGCGCTTTTCTAAATTTGTAGTGCAGCCTACTTGTTAAGTATTAAAGTTATTTTTTTCGATAAAATCATTTAAAGAATTGGCGTGCCAGCCGTAGCCTTGGCGTAGGCTGGTGCGCCCAGAAGGAGTCGAACCCTCAACCTTCAGATCCGTAGTCTGACGCTCTGTCCAATTGAGCTATGGGCGCATATGATTAAGAATATACTTTCAAGCGAAATTGTCCAATTGCCTGTCCGCCGAAGCTTTATGCGAAGGCTGGAAGCTATGGGCGCATGTATTTCATAATATAATATTTAATGAGTTTCGTCTATCAAAAAAGCTTTAAGAATAGAGTTTTTAAAGATATAACTTCGGCCACAAAACTGGCCTGCCATCTGTAGCTTGCCAAGCCGGTAGGCCTGAATAAGCGAAAGATGGTGGAGAGAGAGGGATTCGAACCCTCGCGCCCCGTTTCCCGGAGCTCTTGCTTAGCAGGCAAGCGCTTTAGACCGCTCAGCCATCTCTCCTTACTGTTTCAATATACATAAAATGATTGTACAGTATTTTTGGATCGAGTATATTCAAAAGCATAAAGATTTTGAGATTTTATGCAAGTCATTTGTTATGATAATTGTCCTAGAGATTAAGGTAATCCCCCGAGCACGTAAACAACTATTAAAAGCAGATCCGGTCTACGATTTGCGTTGTTACGTCAACAGTCCCCCTGAAGATAATAAAGCGAATCAAGAAGTTGTGGATTTTCTTTCCAAAATATTAGGCATTTCCAAAAGTTCAGTAACGGTTATAGCCGGTGCTACGGCACGTATTAAACGTATAGCTATAGATGGTTTTGAATCAAAACAAGCGCTCTTTAAAAAGCTCGATATGGATGTTCAGCATGGCCTATTTTAAATGGTTTGGGTATGATACCGCTCATAACCCCCATATGGGTTATATTGCATGCGGCCAGCAACAGGACGTTATTACGCAGTTGAAACGACAAAATATCGATTGCGTGCATGTCAGCGAGATTCGCTTTAAGCTTTTTAAGCCTTGCACATTCTATGACCGACAGGCAGTTTTGCATGAACTAAGCCAACTTTTGGAGGCGCAGGTTCGACTTTCGCAGGCATTGGATATTTTAAGTTCATTGGTGAAAAAGGAGTATATCCGCCAGGTCTTATTGGACTGCACCCGTGCTGTTGAACAGGGTAAATCTTTTGGCTGAAGCGGCTGAACGTTACCCAGAACTTTTTGATATCTGACCATTTATGCCCTTAAGGCGGGCCATGATTCTGGGCTTTTGGCACATGCTTGCTCAGCCCGCTCTAAACAATTAACACAAATTGCAGATATACGCACTAAAATAGCCGCTGCCATTGCTATGCCGTTAATGACGGCTACGTTTTTTATTGGGATCATTATATTTTTATTGGCAGTAATTTTGCCACAGTTTAAAAGAATATTTTCTATGCTTAAAACAGCTGTTCCTGCAAGTACTCAATTGTTATTTAATCTTGCAGATTGCGTGAGCTTTTTTAATATATCTATCTTAATAACAGTATTTTTTGTTGCTTTAGTACTAGCACTTGCCATAGGCCAAACGCGCAGCGGCAGGAAAATCTATGATAACTTCTTACTATACTTTCCAGGCATAAGCTCTATTTATCAGGATTTGGCTCGTGCTCAATGTTTACAATCGTTATCGCTTTTGCTTCGTTCTGGCAGAAAACTTGCCGATGCACTTGTGCAAGTTGCCCAAAGCTTTAATAATTTGGTTGTTCGTGAGCAGCTTATGCAGGTTCAGCATGAGGTGCAGACGGGTAAGCCTTTTGTGCAGGCTATCAATAGATGTCCATTGCTGGCGATTCCTGAAATTAAAAATTGTCTTGCTATTGCGCATGAAACGGCGCAACTAGAAATAATATTGCAGCAACTCAGCATTATTTCGCGTAACCGGGCATTAAAAAAACTTGATCGATTAACGCTTTTAATTCAGCCAGCGCTTCTTATTATTTTAGGTGCCGCTATTGGTGCCGTGTTGTTGGCACTGTATATACCGCTCCTACAAATTCCCCAAATGCTTTAGTTGCTAATAAAACTGTTCAAATTTACTAGTTTTGGTATACTATAAAAACATTTCTTAATAAGCCGGAGTGGCCTTTAGTGCTGAGCCGGGTCGAAGTATTCACCACTTAAGGTGAATAACATTGATTAATATAAGCCGGAGTGGCGAAATGGCAGACGCACGGGACTCAAAATCCCGCGGTGGCAACACTGTGTCGGTTCGAGTCCGACCTCCGGCACCATCTTGCGCCCCTGTGGAGCTCCAGATGGCAGGCAAGTATACGTGCATATTTACAATTATAAATCTTTTTAGTTACCCTAAGTTATGAAGATCTTTAAGATTTAATATCGGGGGTAGTATGAAACAGGTATTTATTGTATGTTCAGTGCTTTTTGCAGCTGTCTTTATGGCCCAACTGCAGGCTATGCAGATAATTTCTCAGTCAAAGTTTCCCCTAACGCTTTATTATATTTGTCCAGGACAGCTTGAGAGCTCTATTGAGATTGCTGCAGGAGCATCACAAAAGATAGCTCAGGCATGTTGTGTGACAAAAATTGAATTGAAGGGGTATTCAGAGTACGCCATCACACAAAAAAAAGATGGGGCCTGTTCAGAAAATGCGACCTTTATTATTGTGCCTGAAGTTGATCAAGTTTTTGTTCTTCAAGCCTATAACCAAAACAATTTAACTGTCTTGGAATTTCTTTTAAAAAATGGCCTGGATCCAGTAGCTCCATTATCAACGTCTCAAGTTACAAGCAGTATGATTATAGAAAATAATGTTATTAAGCCTGCAGGCATCATGGCCCCCACGGGTATGCTGCGGGGGGCAAGATCTGGTAATGGCATGCAGCGTTATAAAGCGTTGTTGCCCGCTGCACAGTTTGATCAAAAAACTGGCATGGTAGAGTTACTTCAGCGCTATACTTCAAAATAATAATTCAAGAAAGTGCATCTTGCCAAGGCGTCATCCCCGCTTGATCGGCGACCCACCTGATGTTGTAAAAGTCAAATAGATCAATTTTAAAATGAATTTTACTTTAGTATATGGATTCCGGATCAAGTCCGGAATGACAGACGGACATGAAAAAGAATTTTATATTAAAAAAGTTTTTCATGTAAAAATTTTGGTAAAACAAAACTTGCAGCGTGTATCTCTGGATTATAATACTGTAAGCCACCCGGTAATGCACGGTTATGGCGACTTGCATTGTTTGGGCTATAGCTTTTTGCGCAATACGTAAAGCCAAACGCCGCTTGGGTAGGTTGGCACTAAAGCATAATAATATGCTGCATGAGTGAAAAGCTCTTGGTTGCGTGCGTGCCATTCTTTAATAAGATCGGTATGAAAAAAGGGTGATTCTGCTTGTGCAACAATAATGCCGTTATACGTCAACGCAGTATATAAATTTTTATAAAATTTCCAAGAATACAAAACTGATGCAGGGCCTTCTGGGTCAGAAGCATCAACAATAATTACGTCAAAATAGTTTGAATAATTTTTAATAAATTCTGCGCCGTCGGCAATAACCAGCGTTACGCGCGGGTCATTAAAACTGTTGGCAAACTCTGGGAAATATTTTTGCGATACCCGTACAACTTCAGCATCGATGTCACAAAGAATAACTTGGGAAATATTTTGGTGTTTCAGAACCTCGGTGAGTGTGCCACCATCACCACCGCCAATAATCAGCACGCGTTCTGCGTTTGGATGGTTCATTAATGGCACATGGGTTATCATTTCGTGGTAGGCGCTATTGTCCCATTGGGTAAGTTGTATGGCGCCATCAAGCACCAACATGTTGCCACACTGCGCTGTCTGGTAAATGTCCAGTTGTTCAAAAGGGGATTGTACCGATTCAACATGATCTACAATTTCTATGCCGATTTTGACAGGGTAGCTATTGTTTTGCTCAAAAAAAAATTGTTTTCCAGAAAGTGCAGAGAGTTCAAAGAGTGTACAGCATAATAAGATTAAAAACATGAAAGCCCTTTTAGTCGTATGGATAATAAGATACGCAAGTATAGAATAAAACTATACCCTTGTCATACGTGATTTGGGTATACTTGCAAGTAGGGAAGTATGATTTATTCGGGGGTTCTATGAAAATAAAAAATAAGTATGCAAAATTGCTTGTAGCTGTCAGCAGTTTCCTAGTGGTTGTATCACTTACGAGTGCACTTTATATAGAAAAATTTTTCAGTAAGCGCATAAAATATAAAAAGCCGGATTTTATTCTTTCTGAGCGTAAAAAAATGGTTGAACAATACGGCGCACAGCCGGTAAGCGTAACAACTGCAGACAATCACAAAATTGCCGCTTTATATATCGGTCGTCCCGGTGCGCAAAGAATCTTTTTAATTTGTCATGGGTTCAAACATTCCAAAGAATATATGGCAGGCTTTTTAGAGCTTTTTCCCGACGATAGTATTGTTTTTATAGATTTAAGAGGGCACGGTCAAAGCGATGGTGAGCGCGTTTCTTTGGGGTTGAGTGAGTATTTAGACGTTGTCGCGGTGGTTGATTATATTAAAAAAAATATATCTTCGACATTGCCGCTTTATGGCTTGGGTATTTCTTTGGGTGGCTCTGCAGTGTTACGCGCAGCGGCAGCAGGCGCCCCCTTTGATGCTGTTATTTCTGACTCTGCCCCGGTTCATTCAAAGACACGGTAATCTGCATTTTGCAAGAAAATTGGCGTATTCCTTTTCCTATTGGCTGGCTGGCGCTTTCTTGGTATGAGCTTATGATGCAAGAATCCCTTTCAGGAAGCTGTTATAAAAATTATGCTGCAAAAATTAGATGTCCAGTTTTGATTATGCATGATGAATTCGATCACCTTATTGATTATAGACATGCTGAAGATATTTTTGGGAATTTAGGCAGTGACTGTAAATTACTCTGGAAAGTTACCGGAACACGTCATGGAAAAATGTATAAACAGATTCCGACAGACTACAAAAAAGTTATTGATAATTTTATCAGTGCCTGCTAAAAAAAATTAATTAAGTATAGACTTTGTTATATATTTAATTACTATTGTTAAGATATTTTATTACATTTTGCATAAACTATAGTAATTCTATGTATAAAAAAAATAACTCTCTTGTGATTATCGCCATGATAATTTCTTCGGTGCATGTTCAGACTATTCAATCTTCTTGGTATGGCTATGGGTAAGTAGACGATGACCACAAGGTTAAAAGAAGTTTTGACCACATGTGGCGCCTCTGGGGGAAATCGGCATTGGATGTTAAAAAGCAACTTGCTGAAACGTTGCCTGATTTACCAGAAGCTAAAGCAAGTGAGGTTCTAGCAACTGTTTCTATGCAGCATCTGGTGAATGCAACATTGTTAGAAAACGTACAAGCTATTATTAATGATGCCAAAAATGGTTTTGATGGTATCGCTAACCAATTTAAACAACTTTTACATGAACAGCATTCTTTAAAAAAGGTAGAAATGGCGCAAGCCGCTGCAACGCAAAAAGAACTTTTGGGTGTCAAATTAGCGGGAGTTAAAGATATTTTTCAAATGACCGGTAACGGCATTTTTGCGGTCATGGGCGATAAACAGCGCATGATGTATCTGGGCGGAACGCTGATTGCCATAATCGGCGGATATTTGGTTATGAAGCACACTACTAAAATTATTGCAGATCAAGTAGAAAAAAATCTTAATACGCCAAAACTTCTTACTGAAACATCATGGGTAAATCCTTTTCAAAGAATGAAAAATAATTCCGCTGCATTTATTAAAAATTTAATTTTTACCATAAAAAATAAAAAAATCAGTGAAGAAATAGTTTTGTGTCCAAAAATTGCTCATCAAATTGAAACATTAACAAACTCGACCGAGCAAATACATGCAGTGGGCGGAAATTATCAAAACGTTTTATTATATGGTGAGCCGGGAACGGGTAAAACTCTTTTTGCAACATTACTAGCGCATCATGCAGATATGGATTATGCAATTCTTTCAGGTTTGAATTTCGATCAATTTGATGATGAAGAGGCTATTATACAGATCAATAAACTTTTTGATTGGGCAGAGAGCCGTAATAAAGGGGTTATTATCTTTATCGATGAAGCAGAGACATTTTTGGGTAAGCGTTCAGATTTATCACAAAAAAGCAGACGTTTATTAAATGCATTTTTACATAGAACGGGTGGCCAGTCGAAAAAATTTATGCTTATATGCGCAACCAACAGACCCGATATGCTTGATTTGGCCGTGTTGAGTCGACTTGCTGTTAAGATTGAGTTTCAAAAACCGGCACTAAATGAGCGGGTTCAGCTTTTAAAATTATATTTAGAACGTGAATTTAATCGTGATGATTTTGATGCTGCAGTGCTTCAAGCTATGGCCGCTAAGACAGATGGTTTTTCTGGAAGAGAAATTGCCCAATTTGTCAGTGGATTAAAGGCTGAGGTTCTTGGTAATAACAATGCTGAACTTTCGCCTGAGATAATGTACAGCGTCTTAGATCAATTTGTTGCTTACCATCATGCATCCGGCAACCTTAAGGCATTTGCATAACTATTGTTATTATTATCTAGTTTGATACACTAAAAAGAGCTTAAATATGATAAGTTAATTGAAAGTTGTCGGCATATGGAATGTGTTTTTTGTAAAATTATTCGTGGTGACATGGCAAGTAAAAAAATTGCTGAAAGCGATAAACTTATCGTGATTCAAGATATTTTTCCAAAGGCGCCTATACATTATCTGATTATTCCAAAAAAACACACGCAAGACATTCAAGCTCTCTCGCCTGAAGATTTGATCATCGCATCTGACATTTTTGCAATGGC
The DNA here is from genome assembly GCA_963848615.1 of uncultured Candidatus Babeliaceae bacterium. Lineage (GTDB taxonomy): Bacteria > Babelota > Babeliae > Babelales > Babelaceae > BOG-1370. The sequence goes on along the minus strand of CAWKEK010000027.1, from coordinate 11,778 downwards.
CCAGCAACTAAGTAAAACTACTCAAGGCGCGCAAGATTTTAAACTGCATATTAATAGTGGCAAACATGCTGGGCAGATTGTTATGCATCTGCATGTACATTTTACCGCAGGAAAACTTTTAGGTTCATTATAGTTATATGCCGGGGTGGTCCTTCGACTACGCTTAGGATAAACTTCACCACCATTTTGGTGATAAGAGTTGTGAAATATACGCCGAGGTGGCGAAATTGGCAGACGCGCAGGTCTCAGAAGCCTGAGGTGGAAACACTGTGCCGGTTCGAGTCCGGTCCTCGGCACCAGACTACGCCTATCCACGCCTTCAGGCTTGGCAGGCTACGTCCGGCAGGCCATCCTGCTAAATATAATATGATTCAATTTTGTCCGGGTATGCAACAGATCAAAACCATAACGATTACATCTTTTCTATTTTAGTTAACGGTTAAGGCACTGGTTCACACTGGCAAAATTATAAAGCAGATATCGAAAATAGACGCTGTATTTTGTTAGCCCAAGCTTAAACATATGCTCGTTAAATTATTTATACATGGGTAGACAAAAATGCTGCGACTTTTTCGTCTAAATATCCGTAGCGTAGACCGATAAATGGTATGCCTCTTTTTTCGCATTCTTTTTCAACAGAAACTAAGTAACTTTTTTTGTCGTCGATCATGACTATAGAGGTAGGTTTTATGCCATAGCCATCCAGAACAGCAAAAAGCGTGATGCTATTTTTTTGGCCTTGGCAAAAAATTATGTCGTGGTAAACCATCACCGGGTTTGTGCCATTGATCATAAAGCCTTTATCGGGAATTTGGGTCTCTAGCCTAATATCATTTTCTGCAAGCCGCTCAACCGTGCACGGTGCCAAAATAATCGAGCGCATAGTGAACCCCAAAAGTGTTGCGTGGTGCTGAATAGATTTTAAAACGTTAGAAATTGTCGATTCAACCGCCTGCATAGAGGTGCTAAGTACGGTACTGCAATAGAGATTAAGTACCTGCTTAAAATCTGAATTGGTTTTCATAAGATGCGTAAACCATTGGTCGCTGCCTATACTGTTATGGTCCGCGTGCGGTTCTAAAAGAGTGTTGTCTATATCAAGCAATACAAGGCTACCGGGCGTAACATACGTAAGAATTTCATGAAAATGCTCGATTTCTATAATTTCAGATTGAATAATTAATGGCGCTACGAACAAGAAGAGAGAAAAGAGATTTTTTGGATAAGAAGATATTCATGGTAAACTTTATGGTAAGAAACTTTTATATATTTCAGAAAGCGATGGTATTTTAGCATGGATTCTTCACGTAAACAAGAAAAAATTGTAGATAATATGGTAAGTTCAGAGCATGAAACTGCCGGTTCAGAGTATGAAAACCGTGTCAAAAAAGCGCGTGAACTTGAGGCTCTAGGGTCAAAAGCTTGGGCTGAAGTGCGTGAAGTCTCAAATAGCTGTAAGCAGGTTATTGAAGAATTTGCTGAAGGTGTTGAAAAGAATTATACCGTTGCTGGCCGAATTTTAACAAAACGTATGCAGGGTAAAGCTGGTTTTGTTACGGTACAAGACCGTACCGGGCGCTTACAGCTTTATATACGTGAAGATGTAATCGGCGCCGAAGCATTTAAAAAGTTTATCGATTTTATTGATATGGGTGATATTATTTGGGTTACCGGTCAATCATTCAAAACAAAAACAGGTGAGATTTCATTACGTGTTTCAGATTGGCAGCTATTACTAAAGATCTGCATCCGTTACCAGAAAAATTTCATGGCATTCATGACATTGAAACCAAGTATCGTCAGCGCTATTTGACCTTATGAGCAGTCCAGAGACACGTGACCGATTTATTAAACGTTCTGCTATTATCAAAGCAATACGTGCTTATTTAGACAGCAACGATTTTCTTGAAGTTGAAACGCCGATGTTGCACCCGATTCCTGGCGGTGCAGCGGCTCGACCATTTATTACGCATCATAATGCTCTTGATACAGATTTCTATTTACGTATCGCCCCTGAACTTTATTTAAAAAGATTAGTTGTGGGCGGCTTTGAGCGTGTTTATGAGATTAACCGTAACTTCAGAAACGAGGGTGTTTCTACACGACACAACCCTGAGTTTACGATGGTAGAATTTTACATGGCGCATGAAGATTATCAATTTACCATGACCTTTGTTGAAAAATTAATTCGCGAAATGGCACGTAAAGTTTCTGGCAGTGAGCAAGTTCAATTTGGTGACCATACACTCGATTTTTCAAAACCATTTGACAGAATGAATGCACAGCAAGCGATTATGAAATATAGTTCTGTTACGGCAGAGCAGCTGGAAGAAAAAAATATCGATGCAACGCTTTCTGAGTATAAAATTAAATTAGAAAATCCACATGCTTCTTATGGCCAAAAAATATTTGCCTTGTTTGAAGAAGTTGCCGAAGTCTAAGCTTATTAACCCAACCTATATTATAGATTTCCCGATCGAAACATCGCCACTGGCAAAACGTGATGCAAAAAACCCTGACATCGCCGCGCGCTTTGAACTGTTTATTGCGGGCATGGAGATATCAAATGGTTTTAATGAGTTAAATGACCCGTTTGACCAAGCTGAGCGCTTTAAAGAACAGGTTAAGGCACACGAGGCTGGCGATGCTGAAGCGATGCATTATGATGCTGATTATATAACAGCGTTAGAGTATGGCCTGCCGCCTACCGTTGGTTGTGGCATTGGTGTTGACCGCTTGGTTATGTTGTTAACCAATACTACTTCTATTAAAGAAGTAATTTTATTCCCCGCACTTAAAAGAAAATGAGAGTATGAAAATTAAAGAATACCAAAACTCAGAAACAGCGATTCGCGATTTTAAGTTATTGGCCGATATAGCATCCAGAGATCCAGCAGCATTGGCAGATCTTTTGATGCTTCTGAGAAATATAGTAATAGCAAGAGGGCTTACTCTTCAAATGCTTTCAGGTCAGACGGGGTATAATATAGAGTCAATAGAAGCTGCTTTGTTGCCCTCAAACAAAAATCCTGAAGAAAAAGTTCTTGTAGCAATAATGAGGGTTGCTGAATTTGATTTAAAAAACTGGGCTCATACCAAAAAAAGTTTGGAAAAGATCACATCTAAATATGATGATGTTCTTCGAAAGCTTTCAAAAACATAATGGAATGGCTTTATTTAACCCTCTATGACTGTTTGAGTATCCACACAACTATGATCTCTCGCTATGGTGGACCTTCTGGTGTTAGAGATTTAGGTTTGCTTGAATCTGCAATTACTCAACCACAGCTATGTATCTATGGTGAAGAAATATATCCTACCGTTTTAGAAAAAGCTTCTGCCTATATATTTTTTATTATAAAAAACCACCCATTTATGGATGGCAATAAACGTACGGGGCTTGTCAGTGCGCTGGAATTTCTCGAACGTCATGGCATCACTATCGATGAAAATTATGAAACTTTATATCAGTTTGCCATCGATATCGCCTCATCAGAGATTCAGATTCCAGAAATTGTACATTATTTTAAAAAGCATACGGTCAAGCATGAATAAACAACTTAAAGAATTATTAGCAGAATTTGCAGTAAGTAAGCATATTACACAACATGAACTGCTCGTTATTGGGCAGTTTGAAAAGCTCTTGACAGAAAAACCAGATTGTTTTGATAGACAGCCGGGCGGGCATATAACAGCGTCTGCTTGGATTATACATCCAGAAAACAGTGCCGCGCTGTTAACGCACCATAAAAAACTGAATAAATGGCTGCAGCTTGGGGGCCACTGTGACGGCAATCCGGATGTTGCAGCCACTGCGCTGCGCGAGGCGCAAGAAGAGTCTGGTATGCAGACATTTGAATTTATCATTCCTGGTATATTTGATATCGACATTCACGCGATTCCAAATTCATGCCAATATCACTATGATGTTCGTTTTTTGCTACAGGCAAAAGATGCACATTTTATCATAAGTGATGAATCGCACGATCTTGCATGGGTATCATTTGATCAAATGCATCAATATGCCCAAGAAGAATCTGTCTTGCGCATGAACAAAAAATATCAAATAGTATAGATATATTATTTTTGTGGTCGTAATTTAAGGTTATCAGAGGTGAAGTGACCCGCTTCGTGGGTGCGCACATTCTGTATTGTCCCAGGGAATTGGTTCTGTTGCGGCTGAAAGAGATAGAGAAAATATCGCACATGATAGTGAAACTATTTTTTTCATAAGTACTCTTAGCGTTAATTTTTTTATAGATTTTTTTTTAAATGTCGACGTAGACTCAGTATAATATATTTTTTATTTAAAAGGAGAGTTTGTGAATAGTATTACATGTATGATAATGCTTGCTTTGACTATACCTATTGTATTAGTTGCAAGAGAGGAAGATTCTTCTCAGGATAAAATGGTGCTCAGTGGCCTTACCAGTAATCACAATAAAGTTTTTGGTGTAGGTAGTATAATAAAACCCAAAAAAAGTAACCCAAATATACTGAATATCAATATCGATTCAACTGAATATGATAGCTGGCTAACGGCCTTGAATAAATTACTTATAAAGGGCAAAACAGAGAGTAATGCTCGAGTAATTATCGGTATTCAACGTGCGAACAAACAACTTAAAACATACCTGGATAGATTAAATGGCTTGGATAAAACAGGCCCAGAAGCTTCTGAAAAAATTAAAAAGACATTACAAGATGTTACCGCAATTCAGAAAGATCTTACAGCACTTGTTGTCGATAAACAAAGCATCATATACGCTGCGTATGAAGCTGTATTTGCTACCTGTGTAAAAATACAAAAAGAATTAGGCAGCCTATTAGATATATTACAAGGTTCGCAACTTATGGCTTACGATGCTGATAATGTTATAAAAAAACAGTCCAGTGACCAAAGTTTTGAAAACCGCACCACTGAGATAAAAAAACTCTATGACAGCATCTCCTATTTCGAAATTTCAATCTTCTGTCGTGCGCATGAAAGAGACGCTTATTGCGCAGAATAAAAATCTTCAAGCGGTAGTTACCCAGCTTAAGAAAACTTTTTGCCCTGGTATAGCAGCACGGGCTTTATTCAAGTTCCTCCTAGAAGCGAACAAGAAAAAGATGTTCAGGATAAGCTGTTAAAAAGTGTGATGGAAAAAGTTCGCCAAGGCAGAACCGAATTAGATGCTTTAGCTGGAGTTATTGCAAAATATCCAAAATTTCAAGAAGTTTACGATTATTTACTTTCTAAGTTTACTATCTTGGAACAAAATATTGATCAACTCAAAATTGCTTTAGCAACAAAAGTTTAAAATGTGATCTAATTTTTTCAACCCAATTTTTATACGTTATACTGGTGACCATAGTATTATTTTTTTAGGATTCTATGGTCACTTTTTTTATTATTCTTTTAACGCTTCTTCTTTCATTTTTTTCCGTCGCTGGTTATGAGTTTTATCACTATGGCCGTGCCGATTGGCCCATGGATAGACGTGACGTTAGTTTTGGTTGGCATGTTATTGGTAAGAATATTTTATAGAAATATTTCTGTAACAAAAAACAATGAAATTTTAGGGTATTCAACCGCTGCAAGTGCGATTGGTGGCAGCGTTGCAACGGCCTGTGGCTTTGCATTTCCCACACTTTATTTTCTAAAGCCAGATATTTTCACAGCACTTTTACACAACCCAATACAGTTTGTAACTATTATTGCATTCCTTATTCTATCTGCTGGTGGGCTTGGCATGTTTATAGCACATCTGTGTGCGCCCACATTTCTTGCAGATAGCACCATGGCATTTCCTATTGGGCAGATGACCTATAGCTTAATGACCGTAGGCAATAATATTCATAAAGCTTATGAACTCATGGCTGGCCTTTGCACGGTGTTGGCTATCAACGTTGTTCAATTTTTTACAACGGTAATTCCCGCAAAAATTATTTTTTTAAAAAAAGTTACTCTTGGATATTTTGTTGTGCCTTCTGTTGTTTTACGCTCTGATTGGGTGCTCATGCTCTTGGCAATCGGCTTTGTAACCGGCCATGTAATTGCTATTCCATTAGCAATCGGGGTGCTGATTAAATTTTTTGCTGCCGACCCATTGCATCAAGCCTTTTTTTGCAATTTAGCCGTTGAATATTTCTTTTTTGCTTTTTGTAGCGGCATTGTACTACAAAGCACGTTTATGAGTATGATTGAGTTACCAGGCTATTTATATAATTTTTTGAAAAAAAATAGTAAAAAATCCAGCATGTTATTTGACGGTATCCGGCTAGATTATATCCAGTTGGCAGTGGTTGTTGTATTTTTTTTAGTAACAACAATTTTTTTGTGGAGTCTTAAATTTTCACTTTTTTCACAGTTTTATTTGATACTTTTTACTGTCTTGTGTACCTATCAGATCGCGGTGATTGGTGGCAAAACCGGCTTGGCCCCCATCGGGCGATTTGCAACGTGGGTTATGGTTCCCTTTTTGATGCTTTTTGGGTTTGACCCATTGCAGGTCACGGTGGTTGCAACATTTGTTGAGATCAGTGGCATGGTTGTCGTTGATACGCTTTTTGGCAGAAAAATGGCGCAGCTTGCCCAGCTTGATAATAAAAAAATAATCTTATATCAAATTGCTGGCTTAGTTATAAGTGCGTTACTCGTTGGAATAGTTTTTTGGCTGTTAATTTCGCATTTTGGTTTGGGTGCAACGTCGCCATTAATTGCACAACGTTGCCAAGCACGGGCACTTTTAATTAATGCTAGCCATTTTGATTATATAGTTATGCTTCTTGGCGTAGCATGTGGCTTTGGATTAAAATTTGTAAAGATTAATTCGACATTAGTACTTGGTGGTTTATTGCTGCCGATCGATTTTTCACTACTTTTAATTATCGGTGGACTATCAACCTATATAGTAAAAGACCGTGAAGCCTACACGCCATATTGGAGTGGGGTCTTTGCCGCCAGCGCATTATTCATGCTGTTAAAAACGTTACTATAAAAAAAAGGCCCCTAATTTTAGGGGCCTTTTTTTTAATCTAGTGATATCACTTATGATATTCTTTTTTTAAATGGTTTTCCTTGGTAGGACGGATCTGACAGGCGTCCAAAAGGGAAATCATATTCTGGCTTCATGAAATCTGGAGTAGAAACCCTTTCAGATTCAACCATTGGGTTATTTTCATAACCGCCATCAGCATAAAATTTGTAGAGAGTGTATAAAAGTATAAGGCTAAATGTAGCTGAGCCTACAACAAATGGTGTATTTTCGTGGCTCACAAGAGCTGATAACGCCTCAGGAGTAAATTTAAAATCAATAGCTGAAGCATTTGCAACGGATATTAATGCAAGAAATAATAGTAACTGTTTTTTCATAATTATCCTCAATTGTACGTATAAATTAATATTCCTGATGTTAAACAATAACAATAGCTTTGTCAAAAATATTATTTATATTTCAAACAAAAAAATAGTGTTAAAAAATTATTTTTTTGTTGGCTGTAAACGATATTAAGATCTAAAACCGGTAACTGTTGATCGCCTGGGTCTGTTGTGCCAGCGCAATTTTTTCCATAGCCAGCTGTTTTTCGATTTGCACCTGAAGATTGACAGCTTCTTTGTATTCACTGCTATTTTTAATAATAACAAGAGCTCGGGTGATAAGTTCAACAGCCTTTTGAGAAAGTTCGATATAGTACTCTAAGGCTTTGCAGTAAGATTCATTTTTATAGCACTCAAGCTTGTAAAAACACAAAAGAAGTCTTGATTCATGTTCAATAGCGCTAAATTGTTTTTTAAGCTGAGGATATCCTCAAAGGCAGTATAAAAGGGATTTCGTACTTCGACATAGTAGCTTGCTATCTTACGCATGAGGCTATTTGTTGAAACCGTTTGATCTTTAATCAGCCTAAATAGAGCACTATCCCAGCTAGATTGAAATGAATGGGTGTTTCTGCTCATTCGGCTTTCAGGATGCATCCATTTATAATAGCCCAAGCCTGATGCCGTTGCCAGTGCTGTGCCCATTGCCAGGACCCATGTCGAGCTTTCTGAATGATAACATAATCTCGATAGTCCATAGCTAGCCAATACTATACCCCCGGCTACTGCCGCGGTTTCTGCGTAAAGGCCTTTATACGAAATTTCTGCATTAATTGCACTTGTGCATGCAAGAATAAGTAATGAAATTCGTTTCATCGTGAGTCCTGTTGTCTTTAAGGTTGAAAAAAATACTTAGTAACTATATACCAAAAAAAGATAAAGTAATACTCTTATTCTGTTTGGGAACGGATAAGTTCAGCTTCAATAAAATCTACCAAATCACCATCTAAAACCAGCTCAGGTTGAGGTGATTCAAAGTCAGTTCTATGATCTTTTACCATTTTATACGGGTGTAAAACATAGGAGCGTATTTGCGATCCCCATTCGATTTTTTTTCGTTCTGCAGAATAAAGTTTTGCTTGCGCTTCCTCTTTTTCTTTTTGAACAAGCTTTGCCATAAGCATCTTCATGGCAGTTTCTTTATTTTGAGTTTGAGACCGTTCATTTTGGCACTGAACCACTATGCCAGACGGTGCGTGTGTAATACGAATAGCAGATTCTGTTTTATTAACATGTTGTCCGCCTGCGCCACCTGCCCTAAAGGTATCTATACGCAGATCGTTAGGATTGATAACAATAGTTGCTTGTGATGTTTCTGGTGTTACAAAAACACCTGCAAACGAGGTGTGTCTTCTTTTGTTTGAATCAAATGGTGAAATGCGCACAAGCCGGTGAATGCCCTGTTCATTTTTGAGCATGCCGTAGGCATTTTTACCTTTAATATAGAGCGTCCCGGATTTGATGCCTGCGCCTTCACCGACTTGATAATCTAAAACAGTGCATGAAAATTTTTCTCGTTCGCAAAAACGGACATACATACGCAAGAGCATCTCGGACCAGTCCTGTGATTCTGTGCCGCCCGCGCCAGCATTAATACTTAAAAAGCAATTTTCGTCATCATCTTCTTTATTTAAAAGCAGAGCGATTTTAAAATTTTTAATATTTCTGCAGTGCTTTGATATATCTACTTTAATCGATTCAAGTGTTTCTTGGTCATCTTTAAAAAGTATCAATAAATCTTCAAGCTCTTTTTGCGTTGCTTGTATGGTGTCGTATGTTTCTTTTAAGGTGCGTATTTTTTGCAACTGCTGCGAAATAGTAATCTGTTGTGGATTTTTCCAAAACTCTTCTTGCTTGCTTAATGCGGTAAGCCGTTGAAACTCTTGCTCATTCTGAGAATTCTCCCAAAATGTCTGAATAGTTTTTAAATCGGGCTCTGCACTTTTAAGCTGTTCTTTTAAATCATCTAATAACATTATAATTTCCTAGAGTTATTTAGGGTTATTATTTATAAGTATATCGTATAGTCTTATAAGTAGAAACGGTTTATTTTAATGGAAGGCCCTTTTATGAAAGTTTGGCATGTGCTCATTTTTTTTTGTTTTGGATATAGCTTATTCGCGCCCCTAAAAGCTTTCAGGGCCATTTCACGTGCACAACGTGAAGAATATGAAAGACGTCGAGCCGCAGCAGATGCAGAAAATAAATATACGCAAGCTCTTAAAAACCAATTATTAAATGGTAAAGTGGGCGTTCCATCATATGAAGATGCCATGTTTGATGCCCTTATTCACGATGGGTTTATTGAGCATAAATTTTTAGGTGTAACAAGGTATCTCATTATTAAAGATCTTGGTGCAATCGTTAAGCAGTGCGAATCATTAGATCGTTATAAAATAAACTGTGTTCTTGGTCATATTTGCAAAAACAAAAAAGGAGTCGCATTAAAAGAGGTAATCGACCAAGGGCGTAAAAGCAATGTCCCTATAACACAAGCCGATATTGACTTTGTTTTATCGCAATCAAGGGCCGCTGCGTTGATAATTTTTTTTCGTAGGCAAGCTGACTTATGAGCGTTTTTACTCAATCTCTTTGAATTTTATAAATAGTGCTTTACAAAATAGCCTTGCGTTTTCCAGCTTTTTTTAAAAACTATGTATAATCGGAGTTTACTACTAGAGGCTATTTTTGATAAGTATTGCGTAGAGTATTACACGTAAAAAGAATTTTTACCAAAAGAGGAAGTATTCATGAAAAACTTAAAATATATTTTATTAATAAGCTGCATGGTTTTAAATATGTATGCGGGCAGTGTAATTTCTTTAATAAGAGCCTCAAGGGCTGATGTGCGTGAAGCAGAACAAAGGGCTGATATTTGTAAGGGTTTTTATGTTGCGCGTGAAGCGGTACCGGTGTCAGTTTCAGTGCACACCAGACATAAAGAAAGATTTTTCGATATCCAGGAGGGCGTTTATGTGCAAAGCTTGCATGAAATTGCACTGAATTGCGCTTCTCTTAATGGATCAAGAATGCAAGAATTACTAGGCCAGTTAGAAAAGGGATCTGGTGATGTACTACAATTTCATGCTCCAAATGGCCAGATGCCTGAAAGAGCCTACCCAATACGTTTTGATGATATTAATTTAGCATTAGTTGTTCTTGACACTGTGGGTGACAAGTCTGAAGCGCAGATAATTTTTAAGACTTTTTTAGAGGGGCAAAAAAAAGTTTATGATGAAAAAGCAAAGGAATGGGAAAATTATTGATAAACTTATGCATGTTTTTTGACTTTTTAAAAAATAACGCTATTTATACATATTGTATATCCTTCAACGATATAAAAAATAAGTAAAAAAAACCCCCTAAAATTTTAGGGGGTGAATTAAGAATAATAATAAAAAATAGTTTTAATCACAAAATTGATGTGTTTGCCAGAATAACTCTTCTCCAAGTTCTGGACAACGTGCAGCCGCTTCAGCAGCTTTGTCATAAAGAGCTTCTAATTGAGCGTAGAAATTATCCTGTGTTCGTTCAGTGTTGTATTTTTCATGTTGACGAGCAGCAACGCGAACGTCTCGAGCAAATTCTTGTACTACTTCAAGCATTTGTTGGCAATCAGTTTTTTGGGTTGCCGATATGCTTAAGGTTAATAACGTAATAATCGCTAATAAAGTAAATCTGTAGTTCATAAGCATTTTTCCTTTAAAATAGGGCTTTATTATTGGCTATATCTCTAATTGTATTAAAATATAGCCAATCTGTCAAAAGGGGTGCTTTTAATCGCCATTTTTCGATAGTTTGTTTATCGTGTCGCTCTGTTGTAATTCTCTTCGACAAAAGGCCAGTTTACGACGTTCCACCAAGCCTCTATATATGATGCCCGTTTATTCTTATGTTGTAAGTAATAGGCATGCTCCCACACATCAAGCCCCAATAATGGTATAAGCCACTCTGTCACCGGTGAATTTTGGTTGGGAGTGCTTATAATTACTAGTTTATTATTGCGAGGGTCATAGCATAGCCATGCCCAGCCACTGCCAAAAACCTTGCTAGCCGCCAGGTTAAACTGTTTTTTGAAGCCATCAAATGACCCAAACTGTTTTTTGAGCGTTTTTAAGAACTTGTTGGAAGGTTCGGTCTTGTTTGGTGTCATACAATGCCAGAAGAATGTGTGGTTTATATGGCCACCGGCATTGTTTAGGACGGTGATGCGTATGGAATCTGGGATCTTGTCCAGCATGGTAAGAAGTTCAGAAAGGGTATAATGCTGCAACTGGGGGTAATCTTTGAGGCCGTCATTGAGGTTTTTGACATACCCAGCATGGTGGCCGGTAAAGTGGACTTCCATGGTGGAGCTATCTATATAAGGTTCCAGGGCATTAAATGAATATCCCAGCGGCTCGAGTGAAAAGGGA
>CAWKEK010000026.1:0-56120 GCA_963848615.1 uncultured Candidatus Babeliaceae bacterium | reverse complement strand
TTAATCCTTAAAGAACAACAAAAAGATCATGCACAGATTAAAGAATTAAAAAATACCGTGCAGATACCCAATAGGATTGATGAATTAGATAAAAAAATTAATGCGTTACTTAAACAGTAATTATTGATTATGTTGCATTCTTTGCTTTTTGCCTGGCAGATGACTTATATAGACTTGACAGGTGATTTGTGTTAAACAAATCGTGCTCTAGTTGCACAAGAACCGTCAGCGTTGTATGCTGTGAAAAATTTGTAAAAAAAAGAGAGTTTTTTTATGAACACCGTATACAAAAGAGTAGCGTTGTATATATTATGTACGCTGCTGCTGAGTGCGTATAATGCTCAAGCCGTGCATATGATTTCTTTTATTATGCCTTGCTATAACGCGCCGTTTCTTGAACGTGCACTTGCAAGTATTTATATGCAACAGATCGATTGCCCATTTGAAGTTATTTGCTGTGACGACGGTTCAACGGATGACACCTTTAAACGGCTTTTGGCATGCAAGAAAAAATACCCAAATTTGAAAGTCGTAAGACACTCAATCAATAAAGGGGCCGGAGCTGCGGCAAATACCTGTGTAAGATATAGCAACGGTGATTTATTATATCGATTAGATTCTGATAATATGTTGCCAGAAGTAGAGCTTGAAGTGATTAATAAATTGGTTGCTCTTTTGAATAGCAGTGGGTGTGATGCAGCAATGGTTGAAACGATGGTGCTTTTTGAAGGGGATAGAAACATTAGGCGTGTGGCGTTATGAAGCGCCGGGTAATGTCTGCGACCTTGAACATTGTATTAATTATGCGCATGACCCAGCCATGTCAGGCAATTTTTTAATGCGGCGTAATGCGTTTGACCGTGGGGCCGTTACCCAGAAGATCATGGCTCAGATACCTTTAGATTTGGTTTTAAATTATATGCAACCGGCGGTAAGGTGGCGATCTTGCCCGGTACGTGGTATTGGCATTACTACTTCCCACGGGTATTGGTGGCGCGAACAGAAGTCTGGCAATAATGACGCTAAGGCTTTGCAGACCGTGATGGAATGTAAAGATATCGTTACACGTATTTCGCAACGATTGATATGAAGCGTTGCAGGGAAAGACAACATTATTTTTGTTGATTAATAACAATATGTTAAAATCAAAAAAGATATTCACGACTGGCACTGTTGGATCACAAAGCTACATTTTCAAAGTAGGCCTTATTTTTTTCTTATAATCTTATTAATGGTATTATTATGGCATTATGTCGCTACTAATAAAATTGTTGAAAGCTGTTGTTTTATTTTCGATAGGTAACATTGTCTGTTTTGAGCGCACCATAAGTAATATTCACATGCAAGAAATGCGCGTAGCCTATTTAAAGCGTTTGGTTAATAATAGTGCCCTTTTTCAGCAACTTAGAAATATGTATTGTTTACAGTTGGCAAAAAATTACCACGCAGGCGACAGTTGTAAGGTTAATTTTGCACAGGCTTTAATATATACAAAAATAGTACACGATTCATATAACCAAAATAAGAGTGATGTGCGGGCGTGTGATATCGAAGATACGGTAACCATGCGTGCAACAATAGTGAGTTATTTGCAAACATTAAAAAATAATAATCGACACCAGGAACTTAACGTAATACTTAAAGAATATCGTGACTTTATCGAGCATGGTCGAGTTTAAAAAGTGTACACGCGTTTGCAGTTGTGACGCGTGCAATTATCTTCGATGGGCGTTTGGGTAAGCTCAGCCAGATACTGCGCAATAGTAGAAATTTGATCAGGTGAATTACTTTTGCCGCGCATAATTTGGGGCGGCAAAAAGGGCGCGTCAGTTTCTAACACTATATGTTCAACGCCAACAGTTATAACAATCTCACGCAACGCATTATTTTTTGGATAGGTAACCGTGCCACCAATTCCTAAAAACCATCCCCACGATGTTACCTCTTGCGCAAAGTCCAAGTCGTTAGAATAACAGTGAATCGTTACACGCTTGAGTTGATTTTTATACCGCTCAAGGACGTCGTAGGTTTCATCTTGCGCGTCGCGGGTGTGCACAACAAGCGCTTTGTCATATTCAAGCGCTAATTCGATTTGCGCTGTAAATAAATCGATTTGTGCCTGCAGGTTATAGTCAGGGTAATGTTTATCAAGTCCGCATTCACCAATGCCAACAATTTTTTCATGGTGTGACGTAAGAAGATTTTTTAAAAAAAGAATATCTTCTTGATAATTATTGTTTGCCTCGTGCGGGTGTACACCAATAACGGGAGAAATCTGATCAAAAATTTTTGATATTTCTATTGCCAAATGCGCTATCAATTTTGGTTGTTCCAATTTCGACAATTGAAGTAACATTTTTGAGTGCAGCTTGATGTAAAATTTTTCGAACTTCTTGAATTTCATTGTCTGAAAATGCGCTTATAGACGTCTTATTGATCATGTGTGAAATATGGCAATGTGTGTCGACAAGTTGAAAAACTGAATCGTATTTTTTCATGAAGTTTCTCTTTATGTTATAAATTTTTTTTATTTTTTTATTGACAAAGTATTAAATGAAATTAGTATATTTTAGTGGTCATAATAAGCTATGTATCATATGCAAGTCAATTGATATAGATAGTTTACTATGATCACAAGCAGTGTTACAAACAAAAAAATGTGAGTGTGACTCACAAAAACCTATATCTCAAGGAGCGTCTTATGAATAAGACTGAGTTAATAGATTCGCTAAGCGAAGAAACAACTTTCAGCAAAAAAGATATTACCCGTGTGCTTGATGCGTTAACACGCATCGTTATGCGTACATTAAAAAAAGGTAATAAATTACAATGGTCTGGCTTTGGGACATTTCTCTTTAGCTCAACGTCCAGAACGTAATGGAATTAACCCTGCAACTAAAGAAAAAATTCGTCTTCCACAAACGAATGTTCCTAAGTTCAAAGCAGGTAAAAACTTCAAAGAAGCTGTACGTCAAGTTTAAGTAGATGTTGCTTTAAATATTAAGCTTTTACCCTTTCAAAAAAGCCGCTTTTATAGCGGCTTTTTCTTTGCATCTTTCATTTTTTCAAGTATTCTGATAAAGTAACCATGATTACCGGAATTTAAGAAAGAGCTGACTGTCATGATCGATTTAGCTTTTGTACGTGAATACCCAGATACATGTTAAACGTTTAATTCTGAAAAAAGATCCAGCTTTCCCGGTAGACCGTTTTATCGAACTTAGAAAAACAACAGTCCAGCTTAAAGCGCGAAATCGAACACTTACGTTCAGAAAAAAATCGCCTTGCAAAAGAAGCTCAACAGGGTATTACTCCTGAAATTCGTCAAGAATCGCAAAAAATTGGCAAGAACTTAAAGAAAAAGAATCTCTTTTTGCAAACAGTTGAATCTGAATTTACCGATCTTTATTTCATGTGCCCAAATTTGCCGGCAGAAGATATTCCTGAAGGTAATAAAGAATCTAATAAAGTTGTTAAAGTAGTTGGCGAAAAGCCATTTTTTAGCTTTGAGCCAAAAAACCATGTTGAATTGGGTAAACACTTAGGTTGGTTTGATTTTGAAGCAGCAGCGGCCATGACCGGAACAACTTTGCCCTTTATAAAGGCGATGCGGTACGCATGCTCTATTCACTTAACCATGATGATGCTGAATAACAACTATAAACCATGGCTTTAATCCAGTGCTGCCTCCCTATTTGGTTAACGAGCAATCGCTGATTAATGCCAGCAATTTCCCCATTTTTAAAGATAGTGTCTATGCAGTCACCGGAAGACAAACTCTATTTAACGCCAACAGCAGAAGTTAATATCACTAATTTATATCGTGATACTATTTTAAGTGCGGATAGCCTTCCTGAGCGTTCAACTGCATGGACAAGCTGTTTTAGGCGAGAAGCGGGTACCCATGGCGCACATGAACGTGGTCTTAATTCGTATTCATCAATTTGAAAAAGTTGAAGTCTATACCGTTTGTACCCCTGAACAGGCCCAAGCGGAACATGAACGCATGGTAGCCTGTGCAGAAACTATTTTGCAAAAATTGGGATTCACTATCGTATAAGCTTATTGGCCGCGCAAGATTGTTCTTTTGCCTCAAACAAAAACCTATGATATTGAAGTCTGGATGCCGGGCCAAAAAGCTTATTATGAAGTCTCTTCTTCAAGTAATTGTACCGATTTTCAAGCGCGTCGCACGGGTATTCGCTTTAAAAAGCAGGCCGGTGATAAGACGCAGTATGCGTATACGTTGAATACTTCTTCGCTTGCGGTTCCCCGATTGATGGTTGCCCTTATGGAAACGTATCAGCAAGAGGATGGTTCAATTGCTTGGCCCGATGCCCTTAAAAATATTTCTATACAGTTTTAAAGAAGAAATATATATGTTTAGTTCATCTTGTGACGTATGCATCGTTATATATTCATTGGCCATTTTGTCCTTACAAATGCCACTTTTGTCCATTTGTTGCGCTTGCTTCGCATGATGAATTTATGGGACAGTACCATAAAGCTCTTACTAAAGAGATTATGCTTTATGGCGATTATGCCCAAAAAGTGCCGATTAAAACGATCTTTTTTGGCGGTGGGACACCCAGTACCTATCCACCAGAATTGCTACTTGACACGTTTGGTATACTAAGAAGTACATTCGAGTTTGACCCGGCGTGTGAAATCACGCTTGAGGTGAATCCTGGAACCGTAACTCCTGAAAAAATTGTGCGTGGAAAGATGCCGGAATTACACGTTTAAGTATTGGTGTGCAAAGTTTAAATAACGATGTGTTAACCTCCCTTAATCGACATCAAAAGGCAGCGGATGTGCTGAGCTTGATTTCGATGGCAGCGCCCGCATTTTGAGGTCTTATCAGTAGATCTTATTTTGGGCTTGCCCGGTATTAGTTTTACAGAATGGCAAGAGCTTATAACAAACAGTTGTCGCCTGGCCGATCAAGCATCTTTCGGTATATTTTTTGACGGTGCACGAAGATACGCCCTTATATTATGGGGTTGCGCGGAAAAAGATTCATTTACCTACTGATGATGTAATGATAGAAACATATCAATGGACAACCAAGGTATTAGAAGAGCATGGCTTTATGCAATACGAAGTTTCAAATTTTGCACGCCTGGGTTTTGAATCCCGCCATAATAGTATGTATTGGAAACGTTTGCCCTATAAGGGCTTTGGTATGGGCGCTTGTTCTTTTGATGGAAGATCTCGGTTTCAGACAGAAAAGAACCTTATGAACTATTTAACCATAGTTGAGGCTGCAAACTCTATCAAGAGCTTGAAAAACTTTCTATAGTGGCAGAAACGCTTACAGAAAATCAAGTCTGGCTTGAAGAGCTTATGCTAGGCCTTCGGCAAAAAAATGGCATGGTTGGCAGACGATTGCGAAAAAATTAGCGCCGGAAAAGCTGGCGTTCTTTAAAGACAAGGTCGCCGAATATGTTGCTATTGGGCTATATCGTTGATGATCAAGAACGTTTTTGGCTTACGGCATCAGGTCGTGCAATAGAAAATGAAATTGTAGTTGCATTATTGTAATAGAAAATAAGTATAAACCATAGATGTAAGGATAGTTATGGCAAAAAATGTAGGCATTAAATTGCCGGAAGATTTGGTAAAATTACTCAAGCAGGAAAAGACCGTCGCGATTTTGGCAACATTTTCTGAAAAAGGGCTGCCTCATACTACGCCTATTCAATGTATTTATCCTAAAGGGCTTGAAAGTATTTTGATGACCATTAATAAAGAACATATCGGTTATCATAATATGGTTTGGCAAAAAAAAGTTATGCTCTGTTTTCTTGACGAAGGTAACGTAGCGTATAGCATTTTGGGTCGTGCAGGCGTTGTGCGGGCACCTTCTATAGTTCACCCAATGATGAATGTGGTGCGTATTGATATTATCGATATCAAATGTGACCGGTCAATTATTACCCGTGTTGATTCTGGCGTTCGTTGGAGTTATACTTCTTCAGAAGCAGAAGAATTATCAGTTGCGTTAATGGATGAGCTTAAGGAGCTTGCACGTACGTTATAAGGAGCTACCTGATGAACAAAAAAAAGTTAGTATACGTTGGTTTATTATTACCACTAGTTTGTAGTGCGCAGCAGGAAGATTCTGATGCCCCTGAGCTGATGCACCAAGAAGATGAACAAGAGCTGGTTGCTGTACAGGAACCTGAATCATTCAATCAGGAAGAGGCTGATGTAGCCGAGGATGATGGTGGGTATGAGGCGGGTGATGATCAAGATGAAGCGTCTCAGGATGCTGAATTAGATATAGCTGAGCCTGCATACGCTCGTGGAAATTGGTACGAAAAGCAGAAGACATATATCATGGCGCATGATGTGTATCAAGAAGTACGTCAAAAAGAAGCCGTTGTTGATCAATTTGAGCCAGTTTTTGTTGCAAAAAAAAATGAACTCACCAATAGATTTGAAGAATTTGTACAGTCATTGCCCGTAGCGCAGCATCTTATCTACCAGGCGCTGGTTGATGAGCTTGAAAAGCTTGAACATCTTGCAAAGCCGAGTCCTGCAATGACGCAAGATGAACGGGTTAAATTGACCGAGGCGCAGGAAACAAAAAATCTTCTTACCCAATTAAAAAAAGATTTTGATACCATAACTGAGCTGTATAAAGCGGGTGATCAAGACAATGGCCGTTCTTATGCAACAGATAACTGCTACACATAATTTTGAACAAAAAGCGTTTGAGTCGTATGAAAAAATTGCACAAGTGCTTAGTGACCAAGTTGCAAAACAGTTGTATGCAGAAATTGTGGCAGCACGCGAGAAAATATAGGCGGAATCTCTGAGTATATTAAGGGCGATTTTTCACGTTATTTTGATGAATTGTCTGAAAATATTACTAAGTCTATTACGCTTGTACATCAACAACTTGCTACGTTGAAAGAGCGTGGACTTGATCTTACCAAAGCTCATGAGGAGCCGAAGGCTGAAGAAAAAGTGGTCGTTGCGCCACCTAAAAAGTCTTCTCAGGGCTATATGAGTTACATCTTTTCAGCTGTTTCTGGATTTTTTATGAGTATCTGGCGCTGGATTAGAGGCTTTTTTTTATAAATAAATTTGCAAGAATAGTGGTTATCTGGTACATTTAAGTCCAGATAAATCGCGGAAGTGGTGAAATGGTATACACGCAGCCTTGAGGTGGCTGTGGGAGAAATCCCGTGGGGGTTCGAGTCCCTTCTTCCGCACCATTTTATGCATATCCAGGCCTTCCGGCTTGGCATGCTTACAGATGGCAGGCCAGTCTTTGTTTTCTAACCGTTCATCCCGAGTATTTTGCAAAGGCAAAATGTATCGAGGGAAGACAAATATAAAGACTCAGATAACTTCTCAAGAAATTTAAGATTTTAAAACAAAAAGGGTTTTGAGTATGACAGTTTCTTTAAAAAAAATTTTATTTTCCCAGCTAGGTGTTTGGTTTATTATTACGCTTTTTGGGGTCTATTTTCTTCTTAATTTACGACAAAATTTAAACTTCGGTTATCGATCTGGTCGGTGAGAACTATATTACCTTAGAAGTTAAGTACAGATGCGTTGCTCGATCACGAACAGGCTCTGCGCGGAAAAGATGGAAAAATGCTTAACGACCGTGAAAAGCAAGAAATCGTTAGAAACGCCGTTCACGATAACATCGAAGTGCTCCGTTCACGATTAGACAAATCTAAGCGTTGGTGAAGTTACTATTGCTCCCATGGTGATAAAAATATCCTTATTGAACTTCCTAATGTTCATGACCCAAAGAAGCAAAGGCAATGATTGGAAAATCTGCATTATTAGAGGTTAAGCTTGTTGAAGATTCAGCCGGTATCGCAGAAGATCTTTTAGAAAAGCATAAAGGCGAAGCTTCCTCCACGATAAAATTATTGTTAAAGAAATCAGAAATCGCGGTTATAGTAGCCAACCTTCTATAACCTACCATTTAGTTGCTAAATATACCGATATAACGGGCAAATTACTCAAAACAGCTCAAGCACGTTTAAGTGACGCTAAAAGCCTTTCAATTGCACCGGTTATTGCCTTTGAATTTAAACCAGAAGGTGCAGAAAAATTTTATCAACTTACCAAAAAAAATGTGGGTAAATCTATTGCCCTTATTCTTAGATGATGAAGTTATTACGGCTCCACGTGTGAACGAAGCTATAAACGGCTACTGGTCAAATTAGTGGTGATTTTGATATGCAAGAAGCAAAAGACATTGCCCTTATGTTACACACTGGTGCATTTACTGCGCCTGTCGAAATTGTTGAAGAGCGTCATATTGGGCCATCATTAGGTGAAGCTGCAATTTCACAAGGGCTTACGTCATGTCTTATTGGCATGGGCTTACTATTCCTGTTCAGTATTTTTTTTTATAAAGTTGCCGGCCTTTTTGCTTTTATTGTATTGCTTTATAACTTATTATTGATCTTTTTGCGCTTTCGTGGTTTCAGGCGGCGCTTACGCTTCCTGGTATTGCGGGTATAGTACTGACGTATCGGTATGGCAATTGATGCTCAATTTTAATTTATGAACGCATTAAAGAAGAATTAGCTCATGGCTCTCACTAAAAAAGCCGTTGATGATGGTTTTTCTGATGCGATTACCGTGATTTTAGATGCTAATATTACCCACTTTATTGTTGGCAGTGGTGCTTGTACTATTTTGGTACTGGTCCTATTCAAGGCTTTGCAGTTACCATGATGATTGGTATTATTGCAACGTTGATTACGGGGTTACTCTTTTTGCGATTCATTTTTTAATCGTTTGTTTAAATAACTTTGATAGTTTAAAAGATTTTACAATTTAAATATAATTTAGTTAAGCTGTTACTGATAAACCATCATAATTTGGTAAATATGATAGGCGGCGTAGCTCAGCTGGTTAGAGCGGCGGAATCATAATCCGTAGGTCCGGGGTTCGAGTCCCTGCGCCGCCACCATCTTACGCCTATCCACGCCTTCGGGCTTGGCAGGCCAGTCTTCGGGACTTGTATTATCAGTTATAAAGTGAATACTTTGAACATATCTCTTATCTTTACGCTCTCGCGCCTTATTTTTTCGCCAATACTTTTGGCGCCTCTTATTGCGCTTCATGCGCCTTTTTTTATTACTTTTTTTGTATATTTTGTTTTAGCGCTTACAGATTTTTTTGATGGCTATTTTGCCCGTAAATATAATCAAGTAAGTTCATTAGGTGCATTTCTTGACCAGTTTGCTGACAAGATATTTCTTTTTTCTGTTATCCTAGCAACGCTCTATACTCATCAATTGCCCTTAGCTATTGGGTTATTATTAAGTTTTCGTGAACTTGCTGTTATGGGAATGCGTGAATACGGCATGCAAAAAAATATTCAACTGCCAGTTATCTATTCTGCAAAATTAAAAACTGCCTTTCAAATGATTCTTTTTGGCTGGATTATGGTTAATCCTGCTTGTGTTGGTGCAGAATATATCACCATATCTCTCTTTTTTTATTACCACGTTAGTATCCTATTATTCTGCTTATTATTATTTAAGAAGATTTGTTGCTTGAATCAATCAATTTTGTCACTATAGTAGTATAAAAATTGATTATCTAAAAAAAATTACAATAAAGAATAGCTATGAATAATTCAATCCCAAAAGAAAAAATTATAAAAATTATAGAGATATTCTTTCCAGAAGCAAAAGTTTATCTATTTGGATCACGTTCCCGAGGGGATAATACCGAAAGATCTGATATTGATATTGCTATTGATGCAGGTAGGCGTATTTCTTTAACAGAAAAGGGCCAAATCTTGAGTATGATTGATGCCCTAAATATACCTCAAAAAACAGATTTAGTTGATATGAATCGTGCCCCGGAGGCTTTAAAAAACAATATTCTGAAAGAAGGAATATTGTGGAAAAGTCAAAAAAAGCGAGATAAGTTTATTAGATCTTTAAACGCATTAAATCGAAGTATAACTGTTTCTTTAGCTGAAGATTTTTCTGAAAATATTATGCATAGTTTGGTTGCATCAAATATCAAACACTTTGAAATGTGCTATGAAGCAGCCTGGAAATTCCTTCAAATATATTTGGTGGAAAAGTATAATCAAGAACAAATAAATTCACCTAAACCGATATTTCGTGAATGTTTTTCACTTGGGATACTTGATAATGCCACTATCAAAGAATTACTGGATATCAGTGAAGCGCGAAATGCTACGGTGCATGATTACGATGAAGAAACCGCTCAAGAAACATGTAGCCGTATACACCAATATTATGAAACCTTAAAAGGCTTGGAAAAGCTTTCTTTGTAATTTAAATGTGAGTTATGTATGAAATTTCAAGAAGTCGTAACAGTTTTTCAGGCGATAGAAAAAGTAACCTCCCGTAATCAGATCATGGAACTGTTAGCGGATCTTTTTAAACACGCCACAGCCCATGAAGCACAGATGCTGACCTATCTTTGTCTAGGGCAGGTGCGGCCTACCTATTTAGGCAGTCAATTCAATATCGCAGACAAAACCCTTAAAAAAGTTATTCAAGAAATTACCCAGCTTTCCCCAAAAGATTTTGCCCATCAGGTAAAAGAATATGGTGACCTGGGGACATTACTTGCAGCCCAACACCGGTCTGCTAAAGAGGACCTTTCCCTTGGTCAAGTTTTTGACAAGCTTGTTGAACTACAAACCATATCCGGCGAAGGCTCGCAAGATACTCGCGCAGCATTTTTAGAAAAATTGTTAGTTCATTTGAGCCCTGCAGGCGCAGGCTTTGTTGTCCGAATCATTTTGGGTAAACTCCGTACCGGCTTTTCTGATATGACCATTATCGATGCCTTTTCGTGGATGCTTGTGGGGGATAAAAGTTTAAGCAAAAAAATTGAGCATGCCTATAACATTTGTGCAGACCTGGGGCTTATTGCCTCAACACTTAAAAAAGATGGCCAAGCGGGACTTGAGCATATTCATATTACCTTGGGCATTCCTATTTTGCCGTCATTGGCAGAGCGCCTTGCAACTGCCGGTGAGATTGTCGAAAATCGGGCCACTGCGCCGCACAACCCAAGCTTGATGGGTTTAGACTTCAGGTACATATCAAGCATAATCATGTCTGGTTTTATTCCCGCAATCTTATAAACATGACGACTATGTTTCCCGAGCTTACCCATGCAGCCCAAAAGCTTGGTGTTGAAACTGCTATCTTTGAAGGTGAAGCGATTGTTTTTGATGAATCAACCGGCGCATTCTTACCCTTTAAGAGACGGTAAAACGTAAACGAAAACATGACATTGAAACGATCGCTCAAGAATTCCCCCTTAAGCTTTTTGTTTTTGATCTTTTATACCTCAATGGTAAATCGATGCTTGAGCTTGGGCACGAAGCACGCAGAAAGGCAGCACATACGTTTTTATCAACCGATCATACAAAGACCATAAGTTTAATTGATGAGCGAGAAATCAGTACCGCCCAACAACTTGAAGACTATTTCCTTGAATGCATAGAAGAAGGGCTTGAGGGGTTGGTGGTAAAAAAAATGAACAGCACATTACCAACCGGGCAAAAGAAATTTTAATTGGATTAAACTTAAACGTACCCAAGAATCGGGAACCCTTACTGATACTATTGACGCTGTTGTTCTGGGTTATTACCATGGAACGTTACGGAAGGCGTGCAGCATTAGGCATAGGCGCATTTTTAATTGGTGTCTATGATAAAAAACATGATCGCTTTGAAACTATTGCAAAAGTTGGTACCGGCCTTTCAGACCAAGGGTTTAAAGATATTAAAAAATTATGTGATGCTATAAAAGTTGATCATAGACCCTTTAATGTTGTCTGTGCTCAAGATCTTTACCCAGATGTCTGGGTTAACCCAAAACTTGTTTGGGTGGTAATAGCAGATGAAATTACTCGTTCACCCTTACATACTGCCGGCAAGACCGAACATGATCTGGGTATGCACTCCGTTTTCCCCGGGCAATCGAGCAACGGTTTGATAAAGATGCCGATCAGGCAACCACGGTTGATGAAATTAAGCATATGTTTAATAACAGCCACCTTAAAGCAGCAGCACATAAAAATAAGTAGTTTCTTAAATATTTTTTTATAACCATCTGTCTTACTTCTTAAAAAATAATTGCTATTATAAATATTAGCTATTGATTGAAAGGGGTAATCATGGTAAAAAAAATAGTGCTCTATATTACTTTATTAAGTGTATTGTTCAGAATGATAGATGTATTATCTGTAGAAGAAGATGTTGCAGCTAGAAAGAAGGCGGCAGCTAACTTGGTCTATGATAAACGTTTAGCTCAAAAAGCTGCTGCTGAATTTAATAAAAAATTACAAGAGGGCCCTGATGAGACCGCAGACCCTGTGACGCTGAGTAGCTATAGTGAATTGTTAGAAAAAGCGAAAAAACCTGGTAGTCACCCGATTCTTGCATGTGTCGAAAAAAAAACTCTCAAGGAAAAGAAGATGTATTTTATTTTTTTGAAGCGACCAGCTTAGACAAGCTTTTTGCCGACGCCATCAAAAAAACAGAATTTCATGGGATTTCAAATCCCGCAACCAAGAACAGAATCGAATCAATGTATTTAACGTATGATCCTGCAATTAAGATGGTACGTCAAATAGGCTATGATAATAACTTTGAATTTATACCGGTCAATTTTTATGCAAGCTTTTTTAGTAGGGTAGGTCAAAACTCTCGCATGGCCGTCTATGAAAAAATGCGTAAATATTTTAATGAAAATCGCTTGAATGACATTAGTATTGATTTGGCTACTGTTGTGATAAAACTTCATGAAAAGCAACCTGATTCTGTGTCACGCCAACTGCTTAATTTAGCGCGCTATGATTATGCCCGTCAATTAAGCTACCAAGAATATCAGCCAGAAGAAAAGCGTGCAGCAATTAAAAAATCATTTAGAGAAGTTATTCAAGATGGCACACAACATCCAGGGGATGTTAATCCACTATTAGTTAACGCTGCTCGACAATTATTGTGTACCGAACTTGCAAAAGATCCAAACCCAGATCGTGCAGAGATTCATGCATTGAAAGAGGCCATTTTGCATGCTCCCGTGAACGAACGTACCCAAGCAATGTTTGAATATGCGCAACAAGTTTGATGCATTAAGCACGCCAGATTAATAGGTTGTTTGGTATTTTTCTATAGATAGGGGATAGTGATGATAAAAAAATTAATAATCATAAGTATGTTTCTTTGTCAGTTTAACATGGCGGCACTGCAGATCTCTGTTCAAGATAGAGCCATAGAAGCCTTTAAAAGAGATTTAGAAAATGATGTCCGTCAAGAGCTAGTAGACGCTATGAGTCTTGAGCCTTTTAAGTCTTTAATGCATAACGCTCAAACTTCACAAAATACATTAAACTTAGCAATTGTACCTACTGGAAAACTTACTGCTTTCAATTACTATGATGCTAAAGGTTTGGCAAGTGCCTTTATTTCATATATTGATAAATTATATTCAAGGGTTAATGATAAAAATTCAACAGTGCCTTTAGAAAATTTCTTTATGGCAACATGGCTTGACCCCCTTAATCGTAGGCCGTTACGTGAAATATATACCTATCGATACACTTTTGAAAAAGAAGCCGATAATCGTGTCAAAAATGTTTTTACTTACCTTGAAACTTATACAAATTTATATCTTTTTACGCTTAATTTTTGTGATCAAGCATTAGTTCCAGCGTTAATTAGTAAATTAGAACGAATTACTCTAATGCTGGGTTTGCAACAAAAATATGAAGAAGTTATCGCTCTATCACGGGCCGTTCTTATCTTTAATAAGAATAAAAATATTATCTCTCGTAATTTATTTGAAACGTTTGATGTGTCTTTAGCAAGCGCAAGAGCTCACCTTGAAAGCCAAAGAATCTACAGAGCATCACATGCCCCGACAACTTCGGGCGAGTTACCATCTTCAAGCACCTACACAAGTAATGCTCATTGCAAAATAGAGATCAAAGCTTGGCTGTTACGCATGTATTAAATTATAGAATTTTTCAGCCTCTGCTGCAGGGTTAGCGGCAGAGGTTATCTCTTTTCCGATAACAATAGCGGCAGGGTTAAGCTCGATAAAGAGCAGGTAACGTTTCTGGAGAGATATTCCCTGAAATATAAACGGGCAACGGCGTATTACCTTTAACCATATCCCATGTCTCTAAGAAGGTAAGTTGTGATGAATCCTGTGTCGGCATAGGCAGAAGTAATGCATCAACGCCAAAGGCTTTAGCTTCAAGTGCAGATTGCCCTAGTGAGCTTGCATCGATAAGATCAAGCATCACCTTTTTGCCCCGCTCATGCGCAACATTGCATGCACTGAGTATCGCATTACGGCGTGTGCCGGCAAGAACGGTAACCCAATCAGCGCCTGCTTCTGAACATAAAAGAGTTGCCTCTTTTGCACGATCGGCAATTTTTATATCAGCAAGAATTGTTTTATGCGGGAACTGTTGTTTAAATCGAGACACTGCCTGCATACCATTTTTGTAGATCAGCAAGGAGCCAACTTCAAAAATATCAGCGTATTTTTCTATGCTCTGTGCGATTGAAAGGGCAGTTTCAAGATCTGTAAGATCAAATGCGATGTGCAACTTCATATCTTAATAATCCTTTGGTAATACCTGAATGGTAGAATATTCAAAAAAAGTATACCAGTAAGAGTAAGAATTATCTATTATTTATCCGCCAATTGCTTGGGCATACGATTGGGTTTCCCATTTGGTTTCAATAACTAAAGGTGCAAAAAAGCGATTGATTTTTAAAAACTTCAATATGCTGAATGGCGTGTCGATAGTATGATGAACAAAAATATCGGGTAATATAAAATTTGGTCCAGGAACACTACTATACGTGCCGGGCGTGATTTCAACATCTTCTGGACGGGCCATAATAATAAGTGCATGGTTATCGATCTGTGAATTTTTTGGTCGTTCCATCTCAACAATATTCCAATGCCATATATTATTTTTTTCATCATGGTATAAGGGTATACAGAGAAAAAGAAGCATCTACTTCTTGAGGTATTTCAAAATGGTGTACCGTATTGCCCTGAAAAATAACCGGATATATCTGGTTGGTGACCACCACCAGTAGGCTGTTGCCCGCTTGCTTATTGGGTAAAAATATTTGACCATTATAATCTGTATAGGTTATGAAACCGACATAATTAACATAAATTCCTTTTACTAATGGCCAGGTAATGTGTCGATTTAAGATCATGCTACTTACATCGGTGTGGTGGCTGATAACGGTTGATAATTTATCTGCGGGGAATTTTTGCGCACATGCTGGGTTAGTTGCACAGGGAACCATAAAAAAGCTTATGGTATGAGGCGTTTCAACAGCTTGCGCATGCATGCCGGCTGTAAAAAAATTATATATGAAAAATATAAATAATAAGATTTTTTTATAGTACCTTCCTGATATACACAAACTTTATTATCAGTTTACGTGAAAATCAGGCCATCTTACTATAATTTTAAAAAAGCGGTTACTTTTTATCAAGACGCAAGCCAAAAAACGTATATCTAAATATTTCTAAAGAATCACCTTATGTGTCCATGGGGGACATCAAAAAAATCATACGGCCAAGGCTAAAAAAGTTAAAACTAAAATTTTTCTCATGTGCTTTTGATTTCTTAAATTACCCGAGCAATTTCTCTATCTTTTCCTGAAGATCATTAATCTGCTGCTGCATTGTTGCAAGTTGTTTTTCTAATGCGTGCGTGCGCTGTTTGTAGTGCAACAACTCTGCGTGGTCTTTTTGCTGTTCATTAAGCATAAGAATAGGCAGGTATTGATAGTGTACCGATTCAGGTTGACCATTTTTTTCGATGATAATTGATAGTGCATCTTTTACTTCTTCAGCAATAAGTCCATATACTTCTTGATGTTTCGTATCTTCAATGTAATTAAAAACGACTGGATTCAATTGATAAATATCATTGGTAAGATCGCCGACAATTTCCAACGTTTTCTTTATAACGTTTAGAAGATGGCACTGCTGATCCTAGCTGACCTTGAGCATTAATAACTACGTTTGCAGTAGGAGCTGTTGGAGTTACTCCTTCAATTCCTTGAATATATGTTGTATTGTTAGCAGCAATAGTTGGATTATAAGCATTACCATTTCCAATAATAATCACGCCATTTTGGTTGTCAGAAATAGATGTTGCAGCATTTGCACCTATAACAGTATTAGGGCCACCTGTTGTAATGGCAGTTCCGGCAGAATAACCAATAATAGTATTAGTAGAGCCTGTTAGCGAAGTGTTTCCAGAGCTATTTCCAACAAGAGTATTGAATGCAGGAGCCCCTGATATGTTTCCACCTATCACAACGTTTTGACCACCTGCTCCGCTCATTGTGTTGCAAATGTTTTGGCCGATAATGACATTAAGTTGAGATGTCGTTACTCCCGAGAATGTATTTTCACCAATAATAGTATTGCTTCCACCAGTTGTAAGACCCGTAGCAGTACCCGCGCCAATAATAGTATTGTTTGCACTATTAAATGATGCACTGGTTGCTGTACCTGCACCAATAATAGTATTGCTGCTGCTGTTGAAAGATGCACCAGTTGCGGTTGACGCCCCTATTATTACGTTGCTTGAAGCAGTCGTTACGCCGTTCATGGTATTATAGCCTATGCTTACGTTACTGTTTCCGCTTGTAACAGCCTGTTGACTAAAGTTACCAATTGCAACACTTTGCGATACGTTACCGGTCATATTTTGCAATGCCTGAACGCCGATAGCGATATTGTCATGAGCTGTTCCTAAGTTACTCATGGCTAAGTTTCCAATACCAATATTATTAGCAGCACCTGATGTAATATTTTGCATTACACTTGTCCCAATGGCGATATTACTTCCTGATGTATCTTTGTTCAAGGCATAATACCCAATTGCAATATCATCATTTATTGTAGCACTTGAATTTTGAAGAGCATAATAACCCATGCCAACATTTCTGTTACCTGTGGTTATCGTATTAAGCGCATAGTAGCCGATGCCAATATTCGTGGTACTTGTGGTGTTTTGAGATAACGCATTCGAGCCAACTGCAACCGAAAAACCACGTGTTGCAGCATTTAATGCGTTAAAGCCAATAGCCGTGTTGTCTGTGCCTGTGTATTATTAACAAGGGCTTTATACCCAAGGGCAGTATTTGATCTACCGGTAGTTACTGAATTAAGCGCCAGGTAACCGACAGCAGTATTTTGTATACCACTGCGCTATCTGTAATGCGCCGGTGCCTATGGCAATTTGTTGGCCTTTATTTAGTTACTACTTGAAAGTGGTTTACACCAAATTGCGATATTATCGCCAGAACGGCTGTGCCTGTTAAGGTAAATGCACCGATAGCAATATTGTCAAAATTGTTAACAGTTTTTGCATTTGCAAGTGCTTGGTTGCTGATGCAACGTTTGATGTTCCGGTGGTATTAATTCAACGCATAATACCCAAGCCCAGTATTTTGTATACCCGTTGTGTTATTTTGTAATGCACCAGAACCAACTGCGGTTGCTTGACCAATAGTGCTATTTGTTAATGCGTTATTACCAAGGGCGGTATTGTCACTGCCGGTGATATCCATCATGAGGGTATTGTAACCAACTGCGACGTTATTAAAATCAGTTGTGCTATTGGTAAGCGCTTTGTAACCAAGGGCAATGTTAGATGTTCCTGTTGTTAATGCATTAAGGGCTTGGTAGCCAATTGCCGTGTTCTGGAATCCGCTGGTGTTATTTTGTAGCGCACCGGTGCCAATGGCAATTTGTTGACCTTTATTGTAGTTAGCATTTGAAAGCGCATTAACCCCAATTGCTATATTGTCACCAAGCACTGCAGTGCCAGAAAGTGTAAATGCACCGATAGCAATATTGTCAAAGTTGTTAATAGTTTGTGCATTTGCAAGTGCTTGATAACCAACAGCAACGTTTGATGTACCGGTAGTATTGAGTTGCAATGCATAATAACCAACAGAAACATTTCCTGAGCCAGATGTATTACCGGTTGATGCGTTATATCCAACAGCTACGTTTGAACCGCCCGTATCATTAGTAAGTGTTTGTGCGCCAATAGCAACATCAAAGTTAACGCCTGTTGTTCCAGCCATCGATAAAAACCCAAGCGCGGTATTAAACGTGCCTGTTATATTTGCCCCCAGAGCCTGGGCACCAATCGGCGGTGTTTTTACCTGCGATATCTTTTTGGAGCGTTAAATAACCAACAGCCACATCAAAGCCAAGAGCAGGGGCTGCATTTTGCATAGACTGTACACCAACAGCAACATTTACCCCATGACCGGTATCTTGCGTAAGGGTATTTGCACCAACAGCAACACTGTTGCCTACAAGGCTGTTGCCCGTTTTCATGGCACTATACCCAACAGCAGTGCTATTACCATTGGAAGTATTTGCGTTTAATGCATAATATCCAACTGCAGTGTTTTGAGTACCGCTGCTATTATTTTGTAATGCACCAGAACCAACAGCTGTTGTTTGACTTGCCGTATTTACTTCTAAAGCATAACAACCAATTGCCGTGCAATCAGTATATGCCCCTGAGCCTTCAAGTGTTAATGCCCCCAAAGCAGTATTATTTCCACCAGTGCCGTTGTTGAAAGCTTCATACCCAATAGCAGTAACATTGTTTGAGCTTCCAAGATTGTTCGCCGCAAAATAGCCAAGAGCAGTATTGTTTACACCACTGGTATTTTTTTGCAATGCGCCTGAGCCAACGGCTGTTATTTGGTTTGCGGTATTGATATTTAAAGCATTATATCCAATTGCTGTACAATCTGTATATGCTCCAGACCCTTCAAGGGTTAATGCTCCCAAAGCAGTATTATTTCCACCGGTACCTTCGTTAAATGCATTATATCCAACAGCAGTAACATTATTTGAGCTAGATACTCCATTTGCGGCATAATAACCAACAGCAGTATTTTGATATCCGTTAGCATTTTGCTGTAATGCGCCATGGCCTAAGGCTGTTGCTGAACTTGACGTTACGGTGCTCAAGGCGTAATAACCAATGCCGACATTATTTACAGCATTGGGGCCAGCAGCACCCAAGGCATAATAGCCTATTCCGATATTATATTGGCCTGTTTGATTAAATTGTAACGCTTGGTAGCCAACACCGATGTTGTTACTACCACTGGTATTATTTTGTAGCGCTTGATAGCCAAGTGCCGTGTTGCTGCCGCCGCTACTATTATTTTGTAATGTGCTATTGCCAAATGCAGTGTTACTGTTTCCAGAGAGCGTATTATTATTTCCGGCGTTTAAACCAATAAGAGTATTTTGGTTTGTTGGGGCAAAGATAAATCCATTTCCACGATCGCAGCCACCTAATGAACTAAAATTAATTAAACTATTGCCGGTAAGTGTGACAGTACTTGCTGCAAAACTGCCGGTACTATCTCGCAGTACAAGTGCCAACGCTGTGTCACAACTTGTGCCGGTAACGGTAGATGAACTTCCAGAGCCTACACCAAGTTGGCCGCTTGAATTGATCACAACAGATTGAGTTGCACCAGAAAGAGAAACTCCGTAAATATTATTCATAAATACCCCGCCAGTTGCGTACACATTAAAAGTGTTATTTCCATTTGAGGTATACCCACTTGTTGTAGAATCTGCAAAAACAAATGAGCCTGTTCCAGTAGCAATCGCACTTTGGCCCATAGCCACAGAATAATCACCGTTTGCCTGATTGTTTTTACCACCACCAATAAACGAAGAAATACCGGTAGCCTTATTTCCAGCAAATGCATATTCTAATGATGTTGCGCCGCCACCGGCTACCACTGCGCCTGGACCAGATGCGCTATTTCCCCAACCACCGCAAACAACAGAGACTTCCCCACTTGCACTATTTTGGCCTGCATAATTTTGACTGTTGATTCCGCCAGCACCCATGAACGATGCGTAGCCCGAACTAAGATTTTTGTAACCACCCGTAACTACAGCATAATTATTTGAAGCCTGGTTGCCATAGCCACCACCGACAAATGAAACAGTGCCTCCAGCAATATTTGCCGAAGGTGTACCACCGGCATTAAGTTGGCCACCGCCGACAACTGTAGAGGCATACCCAGTTGCCTGGTTGCCTATTCCACCAACTACAACAGAAAGGTCCCCAGTTGCACTATTGCTATAATTGTTGCCTTGATTATCGATTCCTCCACCACCAACAAATGATGCATATCCAGAGGCAGTGTTTTGTACGCCCCCAACAATTGCACTATAACTTGCGGTAGTTGGTATGTTGTTCAAAATGCCACCGCCAATAAATGATGCAACTGCCTGAGCTGTATTACCTCTATTGTCGTAACCTTTAACATCATCGCCGCCACCGCCAACAACCACTGATCCCCATCCTGAAGCAACGTTGCCTGCACCACCGCCAACAAATGCACCATTTGCTGTTGCTTTGTTTGGCCATGCGTAGCCAAAACTATTATTATCATTACCACCACCAACAACAACAGAACCATATCCCGATGCGGTATTGGTATCTCCGCCACCTACAAAAGCAAAGTAATTCGACGCGGTGTTACTATAGCCACCAACTAGTGCAGAATAACTTTGTGATGCGGTGTTATTTTGCCCACCTGCAATAGTAGCGTAATTGCCTGCACTATTAGTATTATTTAATCCACCGCCAACAAACGATGCATTTCCTTGAACATTATTACCGGCTGTTGTGGTGCCATCGTAACCACCACCGCCTACAAAAGAGCCTATACCATGTGCTGTGTTGCCATAACCGCCAACAATAGATGATAGATTTCCTGATGCTGTGTTACTTTCGCCACCAGCAATGATTGCGTAAGTGTTTGAGGCGGTGTTATTTAAGCCGCCGCCTACTGCTGCATAACTAGCTGAAGCGATATTATTTATTCCTCCAGCAATGGTTGCATAGCTATTAGAAGCATTATTATTCGATCCACCAACCACCGTTGCATAACTAGCTGAAGCGGTGTTGCCTGCGCCACCAAGAATTGCAGTATGGTCTGAGGAAGCTGTGTTACTTTGCCCGCCAGCAATTGCAGCATAATCACCTGTTGTATTTTGATTACTATTTCCGCCGCCAACAAAAGAAGCATTTCCCGCTGCGCTGTTGTTTGTTCCACCAGATACGGTTGCATAACTATTTGATGCCTTATTATCTTGACCTCCAGAAATTACTGAGTAATTTCCAGTTGCTGCAAAAGAGCCGCTTGAATTAATTTGTAAATCGACGGCATTTGTCCCACGTGTAGAACCTCCAGAAGAAGCTTGTAATGCACGTGTGCCTTGCGGAGCAACAATCAGTGCACTCGTGTTACCGCATATTTGGCCCGCCTCAGCACTAGTAGAATCTTGTACAATAAAGCATCCGGTTGCAGTAACATTTGTTGCTGCAAAACTGCCTGTGTTGTCACGCAAGACAAGCGTCAGTGGAACGTCAAAGCTTGTACCTGAAACAACGGTCGAATATGTTTGTGCTAATGCACATGCAGGAATTCCGCAGACATAAGCAACTTTGGTTGCCGTTTGTGTGCCGATAACATCGCCATATAGTTGTCCGGTAAATGATGCTGTGTTAATTGTTGCCCATGAAAGTGTTGCGGGGGTGCCGCCACCAGTTGTTAAAAATTGTCCTGCAGTACCAGAAGAAGTTGGCAAAATAAGGGTGTAATCTGACCCAGATGCAAAACTCGTTGGCATTTTAAACGTAATATTTCCGGTACTATTACCTTGAAAGACCAAACCATTTTGTGCGCGAATATTGAATGAATCATTTGAGGTTGATGCAAAAGCTGAGTTTTGTGAGTCAGCAAAAACAAATGAACCTTGGTTTAATGCTTGTGCCTGTTGCCCCATAGCAACTGAATAATTACCATTTGCTATATTATTTGCTCCGCCGGGAATAACGGCATAATTTCCAGAAGAACTATTATTTGTTCCACTACCTATAAATGAAAATTGTCCATTGAGCGTATTGTTTAATCCCCCTACAATAACACCGTAATGAGCCCCTGAGTTGATATAGTTGTTTTGGCCGCCACCTGAGACAGAATAATCAACATTACTGATATTGTTTTGACCACCACCAACAATAGCATATTGACCATTGACATTGTTTGAGACTCCGCCCACAATTGAGCTGTAGTAGCCTGATAAATTATTTGAGCTCCCAGCACCAATAAAACCAACAGAAGCGTTATTTGTATTGTAATCACCGGCCCCTACAAAAGAAGATCCCCCCGAAGAAGTATTTAAGTTGCCAGCGCCCAAAAATGCGTAATTGTTTGCAACGGTATTACCGGTTCCCCCACCAACAACAGCCCCTAAGCCACTTAAATTATTGCCCTGGCCTGATGCAATAACCGAATAATAACTGCTGTAACCTATGGTGTTATTTTGACCACCAGTGACGATTGCATAATAGCTGGTCGGATCTATTTGGTTATTTTGGCCACCAGTGATCACTGAATAATCTGCTGCAGCTACTTGGCTTGCAGATGCGATGCTCATTTGTAAATCAACAGCATTTGCGCCGCGTGTGTTACCGCTAGCATTTGTTTGTAATGCGCGTGTGCCTTGCGGTGCAACAATGAGTGCGCTGGTGCTACCACAGATTTGACCTGCTAATGTCAACGTTGAGTCATTCACTTGAAGACAATTATCTGCTGTTATGGTGTACGCTTCAAAGCTGCCTGTGTCATCACGCAAGACAAGCGTATCAGGAATATCAGCAGATGTTGCTGTGGTCAGCGTACTTAAATATGATGATGAAGAACCAAGTTGGCCATTGCTGTTAATAATAACAAGTGAATCTGCATTTAGAGGTGTCACACCATAAATGCCATCCATAAATATACCGCCGGTAGCATACACATTGAATGTATTGTCACCATTTGATGAATAGCCAGTTGAAGTTGAATCAGCAAAAACAAATGATCCTTGGTTTGATGCTTGTGCATGTTGCCCAAGCGCCACCGAATAGTTTCCCGTTGCTTCATTATCATAGCCGCCTGGAATTGTTGCATATTGGCCGATTGCGTTGTTGAGCTCACCGCCACCGACAGTTGCAGAAGTATTTAATGCGCTGTTGGCGTTACCGCCTGTAACTACTGCATACGTGCCTGAAGCTCGATTGTGAAATCCACCAGCAATCACCGAAAAATTTCCTGATGCTACGTCAACTAAAGTTGGATTCATTTGTAAATCGACAGCATTTGTTCCGCGTGGACCACCTCCAGAAGATGCTTGCAATGCACGTGTGCCTTGTGGTGCAACAATTAGTCCGTTTGTACTGCCACATATTCGACCCGCTACTGCAGATGTTGAATCATTCACTTGAAGACAATTATCTGCTGTTATGGTGTACGCTTTAAAGCTGCCTGTGTCATCACGTAAGACAAGCGTATCAGGAATATCAGCAGATGTTGCTGTGGTCAGCGTACTTAAATATGACGTTGAAGAACCAAGTTGGCCATTGCTATTAATAATAACGAGTGAATCTGCATCTAAAGGCGTTACACCATAAATGCCATCCATAAATATACCGCCGGTAGCATACACATTGAATGTATTGTCACCATTTGATGAATAGCCAGTTGAAGTTGAATCAGCAAAGACAAAAGAGCCTGTTCCGGTAGCGATTGCACTTTGACCAAGAGCTACTGAATAATCGCCATCTGCTCTATTGTCTGTACCACCGCCAATAAATGCACCAGAGCCAGTGATAATATTATTATACCCACCAACAAGGGCAGAATGATTGCCACTTGCCGTATTATATTGGCCATTACCGATAAAAGAATAAGAACCTTCAGCGGTGTTATAACCACCATTAATTACTGTCGCATAGTCAGCTGTTGCTTGGTTGTAATTTCCATTAATAACTGAGCTAAATTGACTACCTGAGGCAATGTTATTAGCTCCGCTCACTATTAATGCATAGTTAGTACTTGCCTGATTGGAAAATCCATTAAGAATTGAGCTAAATTCGCCCGAAGCGTTGTTTTGATTACCTCCAACAATAAGAGGGTAATCAGCTGTACCAGCAGTGTTTTGATAACCGCCAACAACAATAGCATAGATATCTGAACTCATACCAGCAGTGTTACCAGAACCCCCTGCAGTAATTGAGTAATTACCCCCAACGGTGTTTTGTTGTCCGCCTGCAATAACTGAATAATCACCGGCAGCTACATACGATCCACTGGTATTAATTTGTAAATCAACGGCATTTGTTCCACGTGTAGAGCCTCCAGAAGAGGCTTGCAGTGCACGTGTGGTTTGTGGCGCGACAATCAGTGCGCTTGTGCTGCCACATATTTTACCAGCATTATTACTATTACTATCTTTAACGATAAAACATCCTGTTGCCGTAACATTTGTTGCTGCAAAGCTGCCAGTATCATCACGCAATACAAGCGTTTGTGGAATATCAAAGCTTGTACCAGCAAGAACGGTTGAATAGGTTTGTGCCAGAGCACATGCAGGAATGCCGCAAACATACGCGACTTGTGTGGCAGTTTGTGTGCCGATAACATCGCCATATAATTGTCCGGTAAATGATGTGCTATTAATAGTTGACCACGAAAGTTGAGCGTTTGGAAGATTGCCGTCAGTGGTTAATACTTGGCCTGCAGCACCTTGATATAGTGGCAATAACATATCATAGCTATTACTTAAATATGCTGGTGCTGAAAATGACGCATAATTATTATCTGTGTCATAAAAACGAGCGGTAACGGTGTGTAAGGTTGCCCAGATTTGGTTATTAATATCTAATGGATCGAGATAACCAAGATCAGTTGTTTTAGTGCCGCCAGGCATAACACTTACAATATCGTTATTGCCAAGCATTATGGTATTGTCTGCAATTGCTTCTGCGGCATAGCCCAAAGCTGTTTGGTTTTGAGCATTTGAACTATTTACCGTTGCAAGAGAACCGATTGCAGTGTTATACGAGCCTGTCGTGAGTGTTCCATAAAACGTTTCATTTCCTATGCCAACGTTTTGCGAACCGGATACATCAGGAAGTGCCAGGAACCCTACACCAATATTAAAGTTACCGTTACTGTTTTGCAGTGCCTGATAACCCAGTGCAATATTGGCACTTGCAAGGCCAGCGCCGTTACTGTTTTGCATAGCTTGTGAACCAATTGCTATATTTAAAGTATCTTCTTGTGAACTATTGAGTGCATTGGTGCCGATTGCAATATTATCTGAACCTGAGCTAAAGATTCCATCCGGTGTACCGCCTTGAATATTTTGCAATGCATACGCACCTAGTGCGATATTATCAAAACCACCTGTTACATTCATGAGCGCATTATAACCGAGCGCAACGTTACTGGTGCCGGTTAACGTGTTATTATTTCCAGCTTCTAAACCTATTAATGTGTTTTGGTTTGTCGGTGCAAAGACAAACCCGGAACCCGTGTCGCATATACCAAGTGAACTGTAATTAATTAAGTTATTGCCCGTAAGTGTTATAGTTGTGGCAGCAAAACTGCCTGTGCTGTCACGCAACACAACCCTTAATGGAATACCGCAACTGGTTGCTGAAAGTACGGTAGAATATGTTTCTGCTAAACCGCATGCAGGAATGCCGCAAACATACGCGACTTGTGTTGCTGTTTGTGTGCCGATAACATCGCCATATAATTGTCCCGTAAATGACGCGCTGCTTACCGTCGACCAATAAAGATTTGCTGGGTTAGTGCCATCTGTCGTTAAAAATTGTCCAGCACTACCAGAAGAATCTGGCAAAATAAGAGTATAATTTGAGCCAGATGTAAAACTTGTTGGCACCTGCAGCGTAATATTTCCGGTGCTATCGCCCTGGAAAACTAAACCATTTTGTGCACGAATATTAAAGGTGTCATTAGCAGCAGAAACAAAATTACCTGATTGTGAGTCTGCAAAAACAAAAGATCCTGTTCCTGTGGCAATTGCACTTTGCCCCATAGCAACAGAATAATCACCATCTGCCTGATTGTTTGACCCGCCACCAATGAATGAAGAAATTCCACTGGCTGTATTTCCGACAAATCCAGATTCCAAGTCTGTAGCGCCGCCGCCAACTACCACAGCACCCATGCCAGATGCGCTATTTCCCCAGCCGCCGCCAACAAATGAAACTTCGCCGCTTGCAGTGTTTGGGCCTGGGTAATTTTGACTATTAATACCACCAGCGCCCACAAATGAGGCGTAACCTGAAGCAACGTTTTTGTAGCCACCCGTAACTACAGCATAATCATTTGAGGCTTGATTTCCATACCCACCGCCGACAAATGAAACAGTGCCTCCAGCGATATTTGCCGAAGGTGTACCACCGGCATTAAGTTGGCCACCGCCAACAACTGCAGAGCCATACCCAGTTGCCTGGTTGCCTATTCCACCAACTACAACAGAAAGGTCCCCAGTTGCGGTATTGCTATCATTATTGCCTTGATTGTCGATTCCCCCACCGCCAACAAATGATGCATATCCAGAGGCAGTGTTTTGTAAGCCACCAACAATTGCACTATAACTTGCAGTAGTTGGTATGTTGTCCAAAATGCCACCGCCAATAAATGATGCAACTGCCTGAGCTTTATTACCCCTATTGTCGTAACCTTCAACATCATCGCCACCACCGCCAACAACCACTGAGCCCCATCCTGAAGCAACGTTGCCTGCACCACCGCCAACAAATGCACCATTTGCGGTTGCTTGGTTTGGCCATGCGTAGCCAAAACTATTATTATCATTACCGCCACCAACAACAACAGAACCATATCCTGATGCGCTGTTGCCATAACCACCACCAATAAAAGTATAATTATTGGTAATAGTATTGTTTTCACCACCACCAATGAATGACCATTGTCCCGGACCAGAAACGCCGAGTGCATTGTTTTGTCCACCAACAATAACAGCATTATCGTCATTTGCATTATTATTACTTCCACCACCCACGAAAGAGTATGCCCCACCAATCGTATTATTGATGCCTCCACCAATAAAAGATGCATCTGCATTTATAGAATTTCCAGCAAATGTTGTGCCGTCATAACCACCACCAGCGATGACCGAACCATTTCCAAAAGCAGCATTATAGTAACCGCCACAAACTGTTGAATAAGGATCAGGAGCGCTGTTATAGTAACCACCCCCAATCGTTGTATAGCTTGCAGAAGCGTTGTTATAATAACCACCGCCAATTGTTGCATAGAGATTAGAAGCGCTGTTAGCGTAGCCACCTGCAATGGTTGCATAGGGATTTGAAGCGTTGTTATAGTAGCCGCCGCCGATGG
The DNA here is from genome assembly GCA_963848615.1 of uncultured Candidatus Babeliaceae bacterium. Taxonomy (GTDB): domain Bacteria; phylum Babelota; class Babeliae; order Babelales; family Babelaceae; genus BOG-1370. The sequence continues at coordinate 28,789 of CAWKEK010000026.1, read as the reverse complement.
TTGCATAGCTATTAGTGGCACTGTTTCCTTGGCCGCCGCCAATTGTTGTATAGTTGTTAGAAGCAATATTATGTTGTCCGCCAGAAATTACCGAGTAATTCCTGATGCGTCTACTTGGAGATCCATGTTGCATTATTTGTAAATCAATAGCATTTGTGCCACGTATAGAACCTCCTGAAGATGCTTGCAATGCACGTGTGCCCTGTGGTGCAACAATCAACGCGCTGGTGCTACCACAGATTTGGCCTGCTAATGCCGGTGTTGAATCATTAACCTGAAAACAGTTATCCGCTGTTATGGTGTATGCTGCAAAGCTGCCGGTACCATCACGCAAGACAAGCGTGTCAGGAATATCAGCAGATGTTGCGTCGGTTAAAGTATTTAACAATGATGAAGAAGAACCAAGTTGGCCGCTGTTATTAATAATAACGAGTGAATCTGCATCTAGAGGCGTTACACCATAAATGCCACCCATGTAGGCTGATGCTTGATTGCTGCCGCCAATACGGACGGTGTTACTTTCATCACCAAAATTAATATTGTCACCAAGATAAATATTATATCCGCCACTGTTTATTGCAGTTCCAGATTCTGCACCAACAACGGTATTATTATTTGCACTTGTGGCACTGTTTAATACATTGTCACCAATGGCGGTGTTAGTGCTGCCATTATTCATATTAAGCGTGTAGTAACCAACAGCAACATTTTGAATGCCAGAACTATTGTTTTGTAACGCACCAGAACCAACTGCTACAAGCTGATTTTTATTGTTATTATAAAGTGCCTTGTAGCCTACAGCAACGCAATCGTTTATAGCAGAACTTGATTGTGATAATGCATTACAACCAAGTACGCTGTTATTTGACGCGTTACTGGTGGCTTCTGTAAATGCAGAATACCCAACAACTGCGTTATTAAGTCCTGAGTTAATTCGAGTAGCAGCATTATAGCCAATTGCCACATTTTGTGAACCACTGCTGTTACTTTGTAACGCCAGGGCACCCACTGCAACATCATAACTAAATGCATGCGCTCCCCAGCCTACAGCAACATTACCCGGTGTTGTGGGTGGTGTGTTACACGAATTAAAACCAATAGCAACATTTTGTCCCGGATCGTTAAGTTCAAGAGCATACGACCCGACAGCAACACTTTGCCCAGTATTGTTATTTGAGACATACAATGTGCGATAACCTACGGCAACATTGTCAGATATATTTCCTGTAGGAAATCCCGAATAAAATGCCTCTTTCCCAACGGCAACATTGTTAGAGCCGTTACCAAGAATACCAAGTGATTGAGAACCAATAGCAACGTTATTGTTGCCAAAAGCTGTCCCAAATAAATCACCTCCAAGAGCATAATAGCCCAGGGCAACGTTGTCACTGCCAGAAATGCTATTTGCAGCAAGCCCAATGAGTGTGTTATCGTTTGTTGGCGGGAAGATAAATGGCTCGCTGTCACTGCACGCACCGCTTGGGCTATAGTTAATTAAACTGTTGCCAGAAAGGGTGATAGTCGTTGCAGCAAAGCTGCCGGTATTATCACGCAGCACAAGTGCCAGGGGGCTATTACATGATGTTGCAGAAAACACAGCCGAGTATGTTTGTGCGAATTCGCATGCAGGAATTCCGCAGACAGTTTTTACTATGGTTGCAGATGCCGAGCCGATAACATCACCATACAATTGAATAGTTGAGGTCACTATTGCTATAACCGGCTGCCATGACAGAAGATCAGGGTTTTAGACCGCTTGTTACTAACACTTGCCCAGCAGAGCCCGGGTCACACGGCAGAACTAAGGTATAATTAGTTGTTGCGGGGCATGCCTGAAGATCAACAGTATCGCCATTAGTCCCCTGTAATGCTAATACACCCGTTAAGGTAACCGTTGTTGCTGCAAAACTGCCCGTGTTATCTCGCATAACTAATGTATTGGGAATATCCGCACTTGTACCTGTTGCTTTAAGATTTATCAGACTACATGCAGGCACGCCGCAAATATCAAAAGAACCATTTACCACTAAATTATTAAGAACCGTGTTGTTACATACGGTAAATTTCGAGCGAAACACAGCGAAATCTTTTGCTTTTTAATTTCTTACGCGTTTCGACCATAGACCCGTCTGCCGGAGAGCCATCGGTGGCAGACTCCGCATCCAAATCGGCAACCTTTTCGAAAAGTATTTCTATTTCATCTTGTGTTAAGGAATCATCATTAAGAATATAATCTTTTAATTCATTAAGTGCAGTTGCATTATACTCTTTATGATCTTCAAGATGCTTAATAAGCTCGATAGCTTCTTCTAGCGTTGTTATATCGGCTTTAAGTGTAGGCATCACTAACAAAAAAACAATAATTATTCCATATAAATGACGCTTCATAATTACATACTCTCTTTTGGATGATTGATATCGTAGTAATTATTAGCACGCTGATTACAACAGAGTCAAGAAAAAAAATTGTAAATTAAGAAAGTTTTTTGTCAGCAAAAAGGTGTGAAAAAACTCCTGCAAGAAAAAAAATAACATTATACACCATAGTGGGTGTATACGCAGGATAATAAAATTTGTGTGCACGCAATCGCGCACTGCACCCAGAAATGTTAAAAATAATATCGAATGAAAAATGCCCCGTGATGCACCATAAGCGGTATGCAGGCAAGAACACCTGTTGCAGTTGCTGCGGCATATCTGCTTGGTGTACGGCAAGCAAGAGTAATAGTACAAGAAATATGATATAGATTACGCGCTGAATTTTACTTTTGGTATCGATATCAGGAAACAATGCGCCGATAAGCGTATACATAAAGTAGTTCGATTTTTCGTTCCCATACTTATCGGGCCCGAAAAATAATATAAGATAGAGTAACCAGCAATATAGATTAAAAAACCTACAAACAGATGTGCTTTATGTTCTGGCATACAAGCTCTTCCATGACTTATCAGCTGTGCAACCAACCGGTGCAGGCAGCCGATCGGTGATCAGCCGTTCAGTTTGCAGCACAACCAATTTCATTAATTCTGCTCCCGGATAATAATAATCTAAAATTTCTTTACACAGAAAGCCCTGTTTAACCATGGTCCGCACACCCCATTGACAGACACCCATATGATGACCAAAGCCTTTGCCTTCAAAAATAAATATCCTCCGATCTTTTTTGATAGTGTAACAAAAACTTTTAATATCTTTACAGAGTCGATACATCACCGAGCCAGAAATTTTTTTATGGGCACGCGGCTGTTTTTGCCTGCAATTCAGTAACTTTGCCCGCTTTATCGGCATGCAAAACACGAAGATCTTTAATGATTTTTAATGCGCGGGAAACTCTTTTTGCAAAATAATTTTAAAAGTCCATGTAGAATAGACAAATTTCCAACTATATAGTTTGCAGTCGGTGCAGTACGTGCATGGATATGAACGTGCTAAATAAGGGATTTGTTTTAAAATCAAAACCAGTAACGTGTGCAGGGATAACCCCGCCGCAGCATGAATCGTACATCGCAACAATAGGCTGTTTTTTATACGAAAGTATGATATCTTTTGTCTCTGTTACCGCTTGATGAAGATGTTCAAAGTCATGAAGACCTTTATAAGTCTGGTGAATATTGGTTGATTTTATATCATAGACCGAAATGGCTTTTATGGTGCTTTTGCGAATGATTATTATTCAAGCTTTTTGCAAGCATAATTTTATGCACTGCGTACGTGCGCACCATTATAGCAAATACTTTATTCACTTCAAGTGGCCAACCGGGCCAGCCTTCGGAACGTAAAACCTAGTATACATAATCTTCTAAAGGAATATTGTTAATGATGTACCATTGGCCGTCAGAAACAATTAATGCGATATCTCCCGCATAAACATTATCTGAATAGCTGCAACGATTATCTGTTGAGCTGATGCGTAATGCCGGCTTATCAATTTTTTGCCGTTACAGACTAAGTGTGCCCCAGAAAGAGTACATAAAAAATTTTTTTTTGATGTAACAAACTGCCATTCATGCTATCTGTGCGGCATCACCTTCTGCCAATAGCACCCGCACATGGCATTCCGCCAAAAAGCGTGTTATGGTGCTGAACACATAAAAAAAATAAAGTATCTTATGCATCTTGAACCATTGACAACCAATTCGTTCTAGGGAGTTTAATTTTTTGATCAAGGGCTTTATTTGCAAGCATATCTGCATGGGTATTATGCGCACGAAGAACATGCGTGACACGATGGTCAATATCTTTGAAGCATATGTTTTGCTCGTGCAAATAACTTTTGCAAAATAGGGTCTTTAACACGATAATGGCCATTAAGCTGTTTTACCAGTAACTCAGAATCTGAAACAACCAACAGTTCTTCTTGATGCTGTAATAAGCTGTTTTACAAAATGTAAACCGATCAATAACGCAGCGTATTCTGCCTGGTTATTGGTTTTTTTTCCTATATAATAACCATGTTCTTCTACAATTTTATCATCTTGTTTAATAACACAGCCAACAGAAGCGTGGCCTGGGTTTCCGCGAGAAGCGCCGTCATATAAAGTGTTATGAGAGATTTTTCTGCTTTTTCATCGTGTGGGAAAAGTGATAGTTGGGTCATGGAGTAACCACGTATAAGAGTCTAAAACAATTTTGGCACGCGACTAGTTTATGCTTACGGATGCTTACCATGTCTTGGGAGACTAAGCATGTGGCCACAGGCTGAACAACTATTTTTTTCAACAGGAACCACAGGGTTTTCAAGAGATTTTTCATTGATATAAATTTTTCAACATTTCAGGGTTTACCTAGCGCTCATACAGCTTCGTAGCTTTTCATATAATCTCAAGTTGTATGAAGTTGTCTGCTATCTGTTGATCGATATCTGCAACCTCTTGGGCGTCTGCGCTTCGGCTTCAACTACCTGAAAATCGAGCTCGCCCATCTTTTTTTCGAGTTCATATATTTCAAATAATCAAAAAGTTTATTTTCTTGCGTATCGATATCTGTTGCAATAGTTTTCAGCTCTGTTCTAATGAAAAAAATTCTTTAGGTGAACTTGAAGATCTAATTTATTTTTTAATGACACGTTGACGATCCCAGAACTTTAATTTCGAGCTCTTGGATATCAAGATTTTTTTTTGCACCAGAGCGCTTTACCTGCGCATCGTGCAATAATGTCTTGCAATCTGCTTAAGATTGTTACTGCTTCTTTTCTTGAAGAAGCTGAGCAGATTTTTTTTCGTGTTGCAAGCCATTGAGCATCTTGAGTAACTAAGGCGAGAAAACTGTAAAATGGATCTGAACTATGCGCACTTTCTTGATAATTGGAAAGCCCGGCCAGCTAAAGACCGGCATTACATTTTAGCCTGGCCTCTGTATTTAAGACCTGAGGGTAGCTTGCCGAGCGGGTACGCCCGGATAAGCGTAAGATGGTGGGCCCACCAGGACTTGAACCTGGGACCTTTCGGTTATGAGCCGACTGCTCTGACCGACTGAGCTATGGGCCCTTTCAACACTCATAAATAGAGTAACGTATTTTCCTATTCTTGTCTAATTCCCCTCAATGAGCTATTTTTCAAAAAATCTTTAATGCGGTTGCTATATGCCCATTCATTATCATACCAGCCATACAATCGTAACAAATGGCCCGACGACAATGGTCATGAGTCTCGTCAAAAATAACCGAATGGCTGATTCCCTTGAAAATCGCTTGAAACTAAGGGTCCCTGTGGTAACAGAAAGTATATTTTTTAATGAGCTCTGTTGCTGCATCTGCAAACCAGCCCTGAATTTCTTCACCGGTACTGGCTTTTCAAGTAAAAAAGTAACATCTGCAAGCGAAACTACCGGCACTGGCACACGCAATGCATTGCAGAAAAAATATCTTTAAATTTGGGAAAACCGCGACTACAGAAACAGCTGCCCCAGTAGAGCTTGGGATGATATTGATGCCGCAGCGCGTGACTTACGTAGATCTTTGATGTGCGGATCAACATCAAGCAGCTCCTGAGTATTGGTGTATGCATGCACCGTTGACGCCTAATCTGTTCTATCATGGGTATGTTTTGCATACATGCAGTAATGGCACAAGTGCGTTAGTGGTACAACTGCCCAGTGAAATAATCGTATGCTTTTCAGGGTTGTATAGTTGATGATTAACGCCCATAATAACAGTAATATCTTCACCATGCGCAGGCGCAGTGATTACTACTTTTTTTGCGCCGGACTGTAATATGCTGTTGTGCGTCTGCTGCTTTGGTGTAATGGCCCGTTGCATCTACTACTATATCTATATTTAATTCTGCCCAGGGCAATTTTAGGCATCTGTTTCTTGTAGTAGTTTTATCTTAAACTTACCAATCAAGAGCTAGCTTCTTCAACCAGAACGGGCATGCATATGTCCCTAGAATGAATCATACGTAATCATATAGGGCACTGCTTGAATATCGGCCGGGCCGATATTTATTGCAACAAGTCGTAAACTTTTTATGTGCATGATGGTCCTGCAGATAGGCCCGTAAGAAATTTTTACCTATACGGCCAAAACCATTAAGAGCAATTCGTTTCATGTAATTCTTTCATACTATATAATTCACATGATATACCCACGCGCTGTTTCAACGCATGAGTAACAGATCATAGATTATTTTTTTGATATCCTGCAAGCCTTGGGCAGGTAACGATTCACAACGTATGCACAGAGCAGGCTGTGTATTTGACGCACGAATCAAGCCCCAGCTTTGAGCCTATCTTTCCAAACGCACGCCATCTTCAAATGACAACGTATAGATTGTTTGCTTGCTAAGTAATTCTTTGAGTTTTTCGATGATATCATTTTTTTCTGCGTCACTACATAATCCGTATTTCTGGGGTACTATAAGTTTGGGGAAATTGAGTAACTAATGCAGTAAGATTTTTTTTCTTTTGATAACAAGCGCACTAATCGTAAAAATGCATAGATGCCGTCATCAAAACCAAAATAGGTATCTGCAAAGAAAAAGTGGCAACTCAGTTCTCCGCCAAAAACGCGCTTTTTATCGCGCATAGCACTTTTAATAATCGAGTGACCAGAAGGACTACGCAGCGGAATACCACCATATTTTGTAATAGTATCGGCTACAATTAATGAACATTTGCCGTCATAGACAATTGTTCGCGTTGGATTATTGTGTAAAATATCCTGTGCAAAAAGAGCCAGTAATATATCACCAGAAAGAAGCTGCCCATCAGGGGTTACTGCCGCCATTCTGTCGCCATCACCATCAAAACCAACCGCTAAAAAGGGCGCGTATCGCGCACATGTTCAATAACATGCTGCATATTTTCTGGTTCGACAGGGTTTGCCGTGTGGTTTGGATAGCTGCCATCCACGGCCTCACATAAAATAGTTACATTACGACATCCAACAGCTTCAATAACATCACGCAGAATCGGCACCAACAGCACCATTGCCACAATCTGCAACAGATGGGTTTATCGAAATTGTGTAAGTCGGCAAACTCAGTGCCATATATTCAGCATACTCTTGTTGAATGGCAACACGCTATATATGCAGCGTTGATTATCGGATAACGCACAGTGAGCGAAAAACCACGCTCCCATATCGACTGTATCATGACTAAGTTTCTTTAATTTTCTGAATTTCAAGACCCCAGATAGATTTTTTACCCAAACAAATCTTAAGGCCATTATATTCTGGGCCATTATGAGAAGCGGTAATCATGATCGAGCGCGATCATAATCGTGGGTATGTGCAGCAAAATAAACAACCGGTGTTGGACAAACGCCGGTATCATGAACCGTAAATCCAAGATCAAAAAACGCTTGCACTATATTTTTTTGAATCTCTGGTGAATGAGTACGTCCATCACGACCAATAATAATTTTTTTTGCCTGTGGGATTTTCTTGCAAAATATATTCTGCAATAGCACGGCCCAGCGCTATACATTTCTTCAACAAAAATTTCTTGATCAACTTTTCCACGGATGTCATAGTGCCTAAAAGCATGTGCGGCAAGTATCATTACGTAATCTCCCTTTTAATTTAATGAAGTTCATAAGTTCTAGCTTATCATTCAAAAAATTGCAAGATCGTGATACACTGCGCACATGGTACCATTAAAAATAGCACTCAAAAATTTTCTCAGTTACGGCCAAACAACTCAGTACATCGATTTTGAACCGTACAACCTTATCTGTTTGTCGGGGAAAAATGGCCACGGCAAATCTGCATTGCTTGATGCTCTCACCTGGGTACTATGGGGTTACGCGCGCAAGGCACAAAGCGGTGCGCGTGCTGACGAAAATCTTGTACGACTTGGGCCAAACACAGATGATGGTCAGTTTGGAATTTTTATGCAATGGCCAACTATACCGTGTACGGAGCGAACTTAATATTCAGTAGTTCAAAAGTACAAACGGCGCTCGATTTTGGAATTTTAGACCCTCAAACGGGGGCTATTCGTGGACTGACTGACAAAACACTCGCGCTACACAAGAAAAGATAATCACTACCATTGGTTTGGACCATGAAAGCTTTATCAATTCTGTCTTTTTACGCCAAGGCGCATCAAATGAATTTTCAAAAAAATCGCCTAAAGAACGCAAAGAAATATTAAGTTCTATTTTAGGGATAACTCAATTTGAGCTCATTAAAAAAAAGGCTATTGAAAAAAGCAGGCTACTTAAGCACCCAACGGGACACACTCCTGCCGATTCATCAACCCTTATCATGCGAAATAACGCAGAAAGATACACTTATGCAAGCGCTTACTGCTGCACTTGAACAAGAAAAAATAGTGCACGCAACGCAACAACAGGTGCAAACGGAGTTACACCAAGGCTGAACTACTTTTGCAACAACAGACTCATGATAAACTATTATTGGCAACAGTCGCATGGAATCTGCCCACGAAAAATTACTTTGCCGGTACTGAGCAAAGCTTACAAGAGTTACGTCAGCTACGTGCGGAATTTAAAAAAATATTTCAAAAAAAATAAGGGCTCAAGCTCTCCAGATCATTTCCATCATGAACTGTTGGAAAAAGAGCTGGAACAAATACAAACGCATGAATTAAAGCGGATTGCACATGCAGCAAGAATCTAATGCGTATAACCCAAGCACTCCAACAACAGTCTGCAACACTGCAGGCTACCCACTGCAAAATGCTCATGACTTGATCTGCAGATGCAACAAACAACGTTACGCATCTGCATGCACTCAAAAAAGAAAGTAACGAGCTTGCTGAAAAAATAAAGTTTTTTAAGCAAGATATAACAAAAAAAGTGGCTACGCCACTAAACCTGTAACAGTAACACAGCTCTATGAAAAATATCGCGAACTCTATCAAAAGTTTGTAACCCAAAAAAATAACATGCTCTTCCGTGCAAGATTATGAATACAGTTTAAAAAAATTAAGCACCAAGAAGTATGCCGAGTGCCCCACCTGCACCCAAGAACTCACACTCAGACAAAAAAATAACCCTGTGCACACACAGCACAGCACAGTGCACATGCGCAACACCAACTTACACGGCTTTACAAAACTTATTGCCGCTCTTAAACAGACTATTATAACTATGCACGGCAGAGCTTGAAACGCTTAAAGAAGTTGCAGCATATGAAAAACAGTTGCAGATATTATGCAAAAAGAACGAACAGAGATAACCGCGCAAGAAAAAACTCGAAAAAGCAAAACTTGATAGCTTATTACGCACTAAGCAAGAACTATACAGCTAAAGAAAAAATCTAATTAACACATGATACTGAGTATCAAAAACTTTTTTCAGAGCTCACAAAATTACGCAGCAGCTTCAGGCGCTTCCAGAAATTTCTCCTGAATATAAAACTCGAACTCACTGACCGTTTAAACTCAGCAAATTGAAACCAACTATCGCCAGAAAGCATCACCCGCTACTGCTGCAACAGATAAAAAAGGTGCACGTGACTTATCGCTTACTCATTTAAAAAGTATGCGACGCGAAGAGCGTGAACTTAAAGAAAAAATTAAAATGCTCTTCAGAAAAATTAGCTCAACAAGTAGCCCATTGAAACAGACGTGCAACAGCTGCGCGTAAAAACGCAACAAAGCACACAGAACGCTCAATACACTTTTGCGTGAAATCGGCTCACATAAAGAGCAATTGGCACGCCTAGAGTTACAGGAAAAAGAATTTGACGCCTCAGTGTATCTATTAAAGAATTCAGTTATGAACAGGAACTTTATCAAAGTATCGCTCAAGCTGTGGGCAAAGACGGCATCCAAGCACTGCTTATCGAACAAGCGTTACCAGAAATTGAACAAGAGGCTAATGCACTTTTAGAAAAATTAACCGACGGTCAAGCACATTTATTTATCGAGTCGTTACGTGATTTAAAAAGTGGCAAAAGTAAAGAGACATTAGATATTCATATCTCTGATGCCACAGGCATTCGATCATATGAGTTGTTTTCTGGGGGCGAAGCATTTAGAATAGATTTTGCATTACGTATTGCGCTTTCAAACTTCTTAGCCCGACGCGCAGGTACAGCGTTGCAAACGCTCATTATCGATGAAGGTTTTGGTTCGCAAGATGAAGAAGGGCTTGCCCATATTATGGAAGCTATTTACAAAATCCAGGACGACTTTGCAAAGATTATTATTGTTTCGCACTTGCCCTATATGAAAGACCACGTTCCCGGTACACTTTGTCGTAAACAAAAGCGCACAAGGAAGTAGCGTTAAAGTTGTTGAACAGGGCTAGCTTTATAATCAAACGCACATAAATAATCTATCATTTCTTGGGAAATATCCAAAGTAATATCGGGCGCCTTTTGGCGTTCGGCCGCACCCTCAGGAACAGATGCTAGCAGGGCCTTTCTTTCTCGTGTATGCGTTGTTACTTTTCTATAAGAGCCGCTTTTGATTCGTTATCTTGAACTTGTTGTAATAATAACCCAAGCGTTGAAATTGTTCGTTCTTGGACGCTCTTTGAACGGAGACAGCATCGTGGGTAGATTAACCCTGTCAAACGGGCTTGATCCAAATGATCTCTTAGCAGCTGCTGGTCTTGGTTGGGCGATGCACCATCTGCAATAAATTTATCATAAAGTTCTTTGGGAATAGTAAGATCGCAACGGGATGGCACTAATAAAACTTGCGTATCTAAAATAGCCTGAGCATTTTTAGCCATAAGCTCATTTTTTTCACGTTCATCACGTTGTCGAGAGTGTCCTCCACCAGCAACTAATAAATTGTATTCGATACACAGGACAAAAAATAATAATATCTTGAGAAAATTCATGCTCATGCGTGGTTGTTACTGAAGTTCGGTCGTGTGTTCTTTTTCACACATTGCAAAATACAACCCATCAAGATTTCTATCAACATAATAAGATCCGGTGGAAGGTTCACTGCTAAGCCGCGTGGTGCAGAGCATGCGATATAGATATAACAATTTTCAGAGCCTATTATACACTGTTTTGGCAAAAAACTCTATGACTTGTTAGCTACTTAAAGCCTGTATACAGGCCATCACCTCTGCACGGTTATCCACCATGCCGATTTGCACCACAAAATTGCGCTGCCCACGCGGCGCATAGAGCAGCATAGCCGTTAGCTGCGTGTGATAGCTCATAACGCGATCAATAATTTTTTCTTTTCCTGCATCATCGGGGATCGTTTTTAATAACGTTACAAGGCTAGTTTTCTTTTTTTCCACGACACCATCTAATGGTATATGACATTCGGGGAGCAATGCACCAGTATTACAATACGCTCCAAAGTGCTGTATCAAAAGAGCTTGGTCATCATTCGGCCTTGCATGCAAACGGGTAAATGCTTTAAGAGCATCATCTGAAACGGCAAAATCAAAATCACTCGGCACAACAGATACTGATTTTCTTAAAATTTTGCGTGACTCTTTGACAATAGAGTCATCAAATGGGGTTCCATCAGACTTTCTAACCTGGCTACACGCGTTACTTTGACAAGAGCCCGCTACCAAAAAATTATTTAGAATACCCGTTGTCAAGAAAAATAGTAGTATAAAATGTGCCATTGATTTTTTTAACTGGTTAGAATGTATCACATAATTTTCAGAGCATACTAAAATGTATTAAAAAAAATTACAATATAACGATGCAGTTGGTATACTACTTTCAATTTAGTAACATTATTTACAAAAAAAGGCAGACATGAAAAAATTATTATTCTTAGTTCTCTGGCTTTCAACGCTCGTGCTTTCTGCAATGGACAACTCAACAAAAACCGAACCAATTGCCCAAGCTCAAACAGCCAGGGCACACCATAGACAATGCTGTTCTACGCTTGATTGTTGTTCGTGGCTCAGATCACTCATAGCCCAGATGGTTGCAAATAAGTAGTGTTCACCTAGTCAATCAACGGAAAAGTTTACGCCCTGAGGCACAATAACTTACTTCATGCTTGCAGTTAAGATCATTTCAGCCATGGCTTGAACGTGATCGTCAGAAATTACATCCAACCCATCAGGCTTCAATGCCTTAGACGTTGCCGTCAACATAATAACCTGAGTTCTTATTCGTTTATGTTTTAAAACCGTTGCAATAATAGTGCTTTTATCTTTCTGGTCAGGAGTTTGTTGTAAAAGCTCCCTCAGCGTGACCGTTTTAGGTTCCTTCACGTCGCTGCGTGTCAAAGAACACTGCTTATACAAGCCACCGTTTTTTCTCAACGGGGTGTAAAGAGCTCTTAAAGCCTCTAATGTCATGCGGTCAGACTTATTATGACTTAAATAGTCTTCAAATTGAGCGTCGGTCATACTAGGTTCCTGACCTTTAGGGACAAGTAGAACCCGTTCTTGCAAAAAAAAATTAATAAGGTCACTATAATCTTGACAATAAGCGTTATCTGGTTTGCTTGTTTTGCCACCAGCAACTAACCAATGGTGTACTACACCGGTTGTTAATAATAAGACGATCGTTAAATATTTCATTTTTTTTTAGTTGTTAAAAATTATTGGATATATACCTTAAATACTATACTCAAAAATGACAAGAGCCGAAACTTTTTTTTGTAAAAAAGTTTCGGCTCTTGTAAAAAATTTATTAAAATTTAAAAAACAATTAAACCAGTGCTGCAGAATTTTCATGCTGTCTTGAACGTTGCTGGATAATCTCATCGAACAATGCAAGCTTGGCATCTGCGTGATCTTCGCCCGTTGACTTAACACGTCTACACGGCCCGCAGACAGACTCTACTTGAGATGCACGAAAAGAAAATCTCTTCTCATAATCATCTCGTGCTTGCTTAATATCGTCAACACCTAATTCTCTACATGCCTGCTCAAGCGCTTCTCTTTTTAGTCTATTTCTCGTGACACGCTTAATGTAAGCTGTGGCCACAGAAAGAGCAATTCCAACAGCTGCTAAGGACGAATAAACGGCAGGATCAAGGCATTCCTCTGTACATGCAGTTAATGCACCTATGTCTGCAATCAATAAAGCCCCTGCTGAACCAAACCCAATGGAACCTGCATATTGGGCTACGAAACTGTTTCTTTCTTTAAGTGCATATACAACATCAGACTCAATAAGTACTCTATCTGCAACAGAAAGATCGGCAGATCTTGCAAAGAGTTGATACGCATATTGATCCATACCCAAAACATGTTTGCCTGAATCACGCCAATAATAAACATCTGTATCATCAGGGGAAGTTCCGTAGAATATTGTTGGATCTAGGGAAACTTGCGGATGATCTATACCATTCTTTTTCAAAATTATAGAGAAAAAATCTTCAATAAGACTCTTTTTTATTATAGAAAGGTCACGAACTGCAATAAAACGGGTGGTCTCTCCCGAAGAGAAATCACTATCTTCAGCTGCATATAAACTTGTCAGTAACAGAGCAGATAAATAGAAATAGTTAGCGCGTATCATTAATTTTTTCCTCTATTGTACTTAAAAAATAGTGATTTTAACGAACGCATTTTAGAATATATTTGAAAAAATTACAATATACCACAACAGTTGATATACTAACTGCAAAATTATTAAAGTTACATAGAAAAAGGCGGTTATGGCTTCTGCACCAAAAATTAGGCTGTTTTTAATGGTAGTAGCTTGTGTATCTATCTATAAAACCTATGCACAAAATGAAACAACCTATGATAGAAAAAGAACGTGTATGTTTCGTAGCATGCTGGGTTTAGGATGTGCATCAGCACTAGCTGCCGGCGTAGCGTTATACACTACACCACAAGACGATCGAGATTGGTATTTTAAACATAGGTCAGTAGATGCTTTAGGTGGACTATTGATCGTTCCTGCATTTTGCGGCGTTCTCTATATGCTTTCACAAAAACGGCCTGTCAGCTCTCCAGCAGATGGAAATTCTAGTGATTCTGATTAAAAATAGTTGTAACTAATCTATGCCGCGTAAGAATGCAATTGCATCAAGGGCACTAAACATTCGTTTTTGTACGAAAGTACCGATAATTTATCATATTATTTTTTTTTAATTCATATTCCCAATTCATGAAGGGAGTTAACGCAGCTAATAAGCCTAGTCGCGAATGACATGTTGCTGAAAAAAGAAAGACTGAACTGAGTGAATTTGTTGAATAATCATCAATAGGCATTGATAATAAATATGCAAGAATAGCTTCTAATGCATAACTTGCACCCATAAAAGTTACAGCATTCTGAATACTTATTATTCTTCTATTGATGAACGAAGTATATAATACAAGTCCACACATAGTCGCGAATAATGAAATCCCCGCAGCCCTTTTTTCATCTGAATTAAAGCCACTCATATGGCCATTAAGAATAACTTGATCCATAGTTAGTTTTTTTAATTCAGTTTCTTGATTCGGAAATAGTTGATGCATGAGTAAAATTAAAAGAAACAGTGTTTTTTTCATTAATTATTACCCTGCAAAAGGTCACATGCAATGCAAATTCCAGCCGCCATTACATAAGCTTTTAAACTTACATGCTTACCAGCTATTCGGGCAGATATCATTTGGGAAGAAAATCCTGCAAGGGCATTTTCTATGACAGATGGTGAATAGTTAGAAATTGCATTTGAAAAGCTATATCTAAAAAGGAAATACCCTAAAGCTACAGATACTCCCTGCCAAAAGATATTTTCCTTGGGAAAATTAACAAGCGTATGTGATTCATCCGTAAAAAGAAAAAATCTAATCTTAGGATGCTTATTTAAAAAATCCGCCACTGGCAAATCTAAATCTTCGGTTAATTCAATTGCACAATCATGTGTAAAAAAATCCTCGAACATTAAATATTTACCATGCAACATACCGGTACTAACAAATAAAAAACATAACAAGGAAATAATTTTTATTTTCATAATTAATCTTCATTTTCTAAAGCCGCATAAAATCTTTTAATTCATAATAAAAAAAAACGTTTCATAGTACTTTGCAATAACAAGTAAGATCAAAACTTACAGAAAAAATAGCATTATAGAATAAGGAATCAATCTATGCCGCGTAAGAATGCAATTGCATCAAGGGCTGCTTTTGCGCCGTCGCCACTAGCAACAATAGCCTGGCGGTAGCGGCTATCAGTAACGTCACCTGCAGCAAATATACCCTCAACTGATGTTTTTTGGCGCTCAAGCAACAAAATGTAACCGTATTTACCACAGCGCACCAGATCACGAATAAAATCTGTTTCTGGAATTTGACCAATGGCAAGAAATATTCCCTCTACATGCAACGTTTCATATTCTTCAGTAGCTTTATTGTATATTTTAACGCCGCGCATGCCATCTGGCTCGCCAAAAATTTCTTGTACCTCTACATCATAACGATAAGAAATATGTTCGAATGACAATAGCTTTTCTTGCATGCGTGGACTTGCACGAAAGCCGTTACTGCGTAATAAAAGTGTTATACTGCGGGCATAAGGGGCAAGCTGTAAGGCCTCTTCAATAGCAGAATCGCCACCACCAACAATAACAACATCTTTGTCTTGCACTAAGGTACAATCACAAACGGCACAGGTTGAAACGCCTTTGCCCCAAAATTCAGATTCACCCGGGATCCCCAACATGCGTGGATGTGACCCGGTTGCTAAAATGAGAGCATCTGCATAATAGAGCTTACCCTCTTGATTAGTAAGCTTAAAACGGCATCCGTCATGAATATTTTCTGTAATTGAAACAATAGTTTCATACAGTATCTCTGCGCCGAATGTTTTTGCTTGATTTTCAAGCTGGTCGGTTATCAGATAACCTTGCTGAGGATAACGCCGGGCATGTTTTCTACAATTCCGGCGATGGCAAGCTGGCCACCCATACGTGGACCAACAAATACGGCAGTGGGAATTGAGCATTCCCACCATAAATTGCTGCTGAATAACCTGCTACTCCCCCACCAACAACAATCAGTGAGTAATAGTTATCCTGTGCCAATAGTGGCAGACAGATGATCAAAAATAGTAATCGTGCCATACGCACTGTTTTTTTAAACATAATTACTCGTTAACAAAACGGGTTGCAAAATCAAAAAACTCACGTTTGGTCATTACATCATTATAACGACCGACTACTAACCCTTTTTTAATAACCACAAAAAACGGAACCGTAGAAACACTATAGCGTTCTTTGAGCTCAGGTACTTTTTCTATATCTACTTTAACACATAATAAATGATCTTTCATTTGCGCGGCGATAGCCTGAATAAATGGCATCATCTGCTTACATGATGAACAGAACTTAGTATAAAAGTCTACAATAACCGTAACATTGCTTTCTAAAACGACCTTATTGAACTGTTCCATCGATTCAATTGACAAAATCTCGGGCGCCTGCGACGTCATAACAGGGTCATAAAGCTTACGTTCAATTTTTTTAGCATACATCTCATCAAAACCAATGGCCTGCAAAAAGCGCTCGGCATCTAAAGCAGCCTTAACACCATCACCACTTGCAACGGCTGCCTGACGGTACCGTTCATCAGAAACATCACCAGCAGCAAAAACACCTTCTTGTGATGTTTCTTGGGTTCTGCAGGTATGCATTATGTACCCAGCAGGCGTAAAGGCCACCTGATCTTTAAAGAGCGCAGTATTTGGCTTATGCCCTATGGCAAGAAATACCCCGTCGATTGGCATATGTTCATTACCCTGCGCGGTCTTTAATTGGATACCGGTAACATGCTGGCCATCTCCCTCGATTTCTGTGATTGAAGAGTTGTATCTAATTTTAATATAATCAAACTTTTTTAGACGATCTTGCATAGCTGCAGATGCGCGCATTTTGTCCCCACGCACCAAAATAGTTATATGACGAGCATAAGCGGTAAGTTGCAAGGCTTGTTCCGCTGCCGAGTCGCCACCACCGACAACCACAACATCTTTGTCTTTATAAAATGCAGCATCACAAATAGCACAACCGGTAACGCCCTTGCCCCAATGTTTTTCTTCACCTGGAACATCTTTAAGCCGCTCAGGCGAAGCACCTGTAGATATAATAACACTAAGAGCATGGGTAATGGTGTCATCTGATAAGGTAAGTTCGTAGGGCCAGACGGAAAAGTTCACTTTTTTGATCGTTTCATTCAAAAGCACTGCTCCAAAATGTTGGGCTTGATCAGAAACCGATTTCATAATTTCTGGTCCGTGCTTTTTACCAATACCTGGCCAGTTTTCAACTTCGCTGGTGCTCATAAGTTGCCCACCTGCCTGCGGCCCCTGAAATACAACGGTGTGCAAATGTGCACGTGCAGTATACGAGGCTGCGCTCAAGCCAGCAGGGCCAGAACCTATAATAGCAACAGGGATAATATTTTTTTTAGTTTCGACTACTTTCCAATCATAGCGGTGATGAGGACTGTCTTGATTTGAGGTACTTGTAAAACGATACCCATAATACACACCCGCGCATATGCCCGCGATGATACCTGCCGAAAGTAAAAAACGTGAAATAAGATTCATAATAAAGCCTGGTTAAGGTAGCAATTTTTTTTAAATAGTGAGTATTACTCACCAATTTTACCTAAGTAAGTATACTTAAAATGATGGAGTAAATAAAATATCTTCATATATTCTCGCACCAAGCGCTTAAAAATATATCAGTTTGGAAATAAATTAAGCGCAAGAATTTATAAAAAATTATACGTATTGTCATTACATACTATTGAACTTTTAATTTTCTCGCGTTTCATTATACTAAACCTAATATAGTAAATAACATATCTTCCGATAGGGATATACAAATGAATAGTAAAAAACTGTTTATGTTTGTTTTTGCGGCATTTTCACTGCAACCGATTTTTTTAAATGCAGATCCTGTTGCAGAGCAAGAGCTTCAACCTGATAACAAACAAATAATTATAATTTGCCAACAACTACAAAAAGAAACGTCCAAACAAATAGGCTTTATTACCGCAATTTTACAACAAATTATGGCCGCCCTTCAAAAAGGGATTATCAAAGCCCCTGGCGATAAAAATGAAACACTCAAAAAAATATCTGCCTATATCAGCATCACACATCAATTACAGGGCATGAGTGTCTTGACCGCACAACAAGAAACATTAGTAACAATAACGATTATCTTGAAAAATATTATCGATAGGCTCACGGTAGCTGTTGATTCAGGGTTGGTTCTTCTTGATATTCCCCAAAGTGAAGATCTTTTAATCCCCGACAAAAACTATTCTGATTCATTTGATTATATTCTTAAAGTACTTATAAAAAATGATGAGCGCCTGACCGAACTTGAAAGAAATAGTACCTCGTTGGGTTTGACACCATTGAACAAAGCAGTTCGCGCAGCAGAGGATTTAGCAAAAACATATAAATGGCCACTTTTGGGCGCAGCAGCTGCAACGAGCTTAACTATTGCATGGCAAGGTTGGCATAGCTCATATGGAGAAACTGTTAAGAATTTCGCTAAAACTATGGTTACAAGCGATGCACATAGGGAGCACTTCATGTGGGGCTTTGGTGCTGTTTCTATTGCGGGCATAGTCGCACGAGAAGCGTGGGACGCATCTGCTGGAAAAGTTTCAAAATCATTCTTTGAAAGAAATGCTGCGTGGCTTTTTAGAAAATATGAAAATGGCCGCAGTGCATTAGCAGATTATTATGATTCATTAAAAGGAATAAAACATGTTCGTCGCGAAGGACTTGCAACGTCGCTTGAAAATACACCAACGCTTGATGACGACTCACTTATTGGCTTAGAAGACCAAAAACGTGACATTAATAAAATCTTAGATTATTTACGCGACCCAGAATTATATATTCGTTCAGACAATGAAATTGCAAAATGCTGTCTGTTGATCGGCCCATCAAGAACCGGTAAAACCGCAGTAGCAAAGGCAATGGCTGCAACTATTAATGAACTGTATAATAGCATGGGTTCAAGCCTTAAAATTAAGTTTATTGAAGTTAACTATTTAATGATCACCAACATTGCATCATTAAAAGAAGTAATTAGCTATGCATTAGATAACGCACCGTGCATATTATTTATCGATGAAATACATCTTCTTGGGTTGCAAAAAACGGGCAATAAGGAACTTCTTAATGAATTCTTAACCCAGCTTACTGAGTTGCATAAAATTAAAGATCCACTCAAGCAAGTCTTTATTATTGGCGCAACAAACCACCCTGAACTCTTAGCACCTGAACTTTTTAAACACGAACGTTTTGGAAAGGTTATTAGATTTAATAAACCTGGAATACGTGAACGTGCACAATTTTTTGCATCGAACTTTGAAAAATATGGTATTAATTTACAAACTATTGATCTTAAAAGTATTGTGCTTCAAACAAAAGATTGTGATTATGGCCACTTGCAACAGATTGTCAAAGACGCCCGCTTTGAAGCCCGTGCTCATGGCGAAGGCGTAAGCCAAGTACATTTACAACGTGCGATAAATAGTATCGTTCATGGCATCGGTTCAACAGCAGAGTTGACCAAGGATGAAGCACAAATTGCCGCAATCGATCAAGCGGGTAAAATTGTTGCGCATAAAAAACTTGAAATACATGAGACCATTCACCTGGTAACTATTTCAAAAGTAGAAGGCCCAATTTCAGAAGATCACTTCTGGCTTTCAGAAAAGAAAGACACTGAAGTTATTCCAATGCATTATGGAACGATCATCTCAACGTCGAATCGCGAAGAAATTCCTTTTTCTGATCCACAAGAAGTTGAAAAGATCTGCAAACGTTATCTTGCCGGCATAAGTGCTCAAAAAATAGTTCTTGGAACGTATCATATTGATTATACGGCACAAGATTATAAGTCGGCATTTGAGTGGGCACAAAAATTAATTCTTAAAGGATTATCGTTAAAATCATTACCACAAGAACAGCAAAATCGAGTTTTTGAAGAAACTGAAAAGTTGTTACAACGTTTTGAAGCTGAAGTATTTGCCTTACTGCAAGAACATAAGCCTCTTATTGAAAAACTGGTAACAGAGCTTCTTAAAGAGCGCTGCATTACTGGTAAAGATATCGATAACATAGTACAATAACATTCGCCGGATACCTGTAAAACTCTTTAAGGAAAGATTTATGAAAAGAATATTTTTGTCGACAGTACTTTGTTGTTTGGCCACCTTGAGTTCATCACAAACAGATGCAGTAAGACAGGCCACTGAACAGACCGTGCGCAATCAGCAAAAAACAATTGTGACAACTATTATCAGCAACGCCCAAAAAAGGCTGCCATTAATAGCTGATGCTGAACTTACGCGCAGAAGCACTCTTGCATTTGATGAATTACATGAGTTTATTCAAGAGCATCCAGATGCTTTAGAATGTGTTATTGATGTTTTGAAAACATGTTTTGATGAAGATTGCTTTGATGTTCAAAACCGCGTACACGGGTGTATTAAACGGTATAAAGAAAGCGGCAAAACACTTTCATTGCCAACTGTTGAGGCGCTACAGGAAAAAGTAACTAATCTCGTTATAAGCTACTATAAATTCCAGCTTACCTTACTTGGCGCACTTGACCATTATGCGCAACAATTTTTATGCAGAACTCAGATAAGCAGCTATTATGAACTTGCAAAACCTTGGTTGATTTACGCAGCAATTTATACTTCAATTCATTATGCAGTAAAATTACTTGATAGCATTATCCATTCTTATGAGGCTAAAAGCGACAACAAAGTTGTTGAAAACGTTTTAAAAGAAACTAAAATCGACAACAAAATTGTTGAAAGCGTTTTAAAAGAAATCGATTCAACCTTTGTTAAAGCGGTTATTGCAGGTATCTTCTCACCTGATATTCGTACAAGCGCTGACAAAATTAACAAGTACGTAAAAGAAAATTGGGAAAAATCTTACGCTGAAATTATCAGTAAATATCGCAAATCTGGATACCCAGCAAAACCTTCAAAAGAGTCTTTTGATACCGTAAAAGGTTATGAAAATACTAAGCTCTTACTGCGCCCGACCATCGATTTCTGTTCATTTTTGACAGAATACCGTGGCGCCGATATCAAATTTCCGCGAGGCTATTTGTTTGAAGGGTCACTTGCTGACGGTCGTAAAATGGCCCAAGCTCTTGCTGGAGAGATGACCAAACGATTAAAAGCAAGTGGTTCACCAGCGCAATGGCTTGTGTACGAAATTCATGGTTCAGCGTTATCTTATATGAAACTCGATGTTTATTTAAATGAATGCCTGGAGTTCGGGCCAACGGTACTCATCATTAATAACATTGATTGGATCTACACACAACCGGATGTAGAAGCAAAAGTGTATGCAGATGTTATTAATATTCTTAATAAGTATCTCACACAAGAAAGCAACTACCCTATCTTGGTCTGTGCAACATCGCAAGATCATACCGTGATCGACCCGGTGATGTTAGAATCTTATAAGTTTGAACTTATGCCACTAGCTTAAACAGCATCAACAAGGGCCAGTCGTTGCGCATAACGGCCACCTTTAAATTCAGCATTTAACCAAAAGGAGATTATTTCGATAATCTCCTTTTGCGTTACATAATCTGCCGGAATAACAAGTACATTACAATTGTCATCTGTCTTTGCCTGATAGGCGATTTGTGGGTTCCACGCAACACACGCAAAAACAGCTTTGAATCTATTTGCAGCAATGGCCATGCCATTGCCACTGCCACATAACAAAATTATGCCATCGGCAAGGCCTTCATGCATTTTTTGTATCGCAAGATGCGCAAAAGTTGGGTAATCTGACCGTTCAGGAGTGAAGGCCCCTACATCAACCCATGCAACGGAAAAAATATTTTTTTCATGGCGTATCTCAGGCAGAGTTTTTATATATTCTTTTAAGGCAAAGCCACGATGATCTGTTGCAATAATTATTTTTTTACTATAGTTCATAGAATGTACCCTTTGTGCATAAACTCTCCCTTAATCTAAAAAAACTGGCTATACTTGCACAAGAAAGATTCACCTTTATACAAGGAAGTTCACACATGATCGACGTTATTCTGCGCTTGGCGCTTGCACATGTCACCAGCGCATCGGGAAGCAGTCCCGCAGGCCAAAAAAATATATCACTTATGATCAAACTCTGTTTTAGTGCGCTCACGATAAGCGCTTTCGCGCTGACGCTTGTGGTAGCGGTCATGAACGGCTTTCAAAAAGAGACTGCAAAAAAGTTACAAGGCATTCATGCTGATATTATCATTAAAAGCCCCACAGGTGCTTTAGATTATCAACGACTTGCGTCTGTTATTGAAAAAGAATTCCCCCAGCAAATTAGCGCATCAGCGCCTCAGGCTATAAGTAATATTTTATTGAAATCTGATACACATGATACGCTTTCGCCGCTATGCGTCTGCGTTGGCATTGAACCAGCGTGTGAAAGAAAAGTAAGCACCCTTTTTTCAACACTCACCCGTGACACACACCCGACAGAACAAGTTTCAGAAAATAAGATACTTCTGGGCGTAACAGCAGCAAAACTTCTTGAAGTAACCCCAGAGACAGCGATAACCGCATTATATATTCCCGAAGAACCACACAAAAGAAAAATTACCCTTGAACAAGCGCCGGCTGTAGTTGGAGGAACTTTTAAAACGGGCATCGACGAATTCGATTCGGCAGTCGTTTTTTGTAATCTTACTTTTTTTAAAAAACTTTTCAAAACGATAGAAGTTTCGCAATTGACCCTTAAGTGCACAGCAGAAACTGATATCGACAGCTGCGCACAAACATTAAAAGTTCGGTTTTCTGATCTTGACGTATATACCTGGAAGGATCTTTACCCAGCACTTGTTGCCGCGCTTGCGCTTGAAAAATATGCCGCATTTATTATTTTGGCACTGTGCGCACTCATAGCAGCAATGAACTGTATGGCACTTATATTTATGTACGTAACTCAGAAAAAAATGGAAATTGTTATTCTCAAAACGATGGGCATGCGTGACCGAGACATTAGTTTCCTTTTTATGCTCATTGGCCTTTTGATCACTTTAGCTGCAACGGTTACAGGGATCATTCTTGCAGCAATCGGCAGTTGGGTTTTAGAACGATACCCGATTATTACCCTTCCTGACGCGTACTATGTCGATCACCTGCCGGCCGCGCTTGATATGCCCCTTATTATTGCCGTATTTTGCACCATGATGCTTCTTGGTTTTATTGCATCGTATATTCCCGCGCGTAGAATTCATACCTTTTCAGTGGCACATCTTTTGAAATTTGGAGCAGAATAGTGCGTATGCTCAGTTGGAATTTATCCGAAAAAAGAGTTTTTTTACGGGCTGACTTGAATACAAATCTACAGCCAGATCTTTTTGCCAAAAGTTTAAAGTTTCAACGACTGCTGCCCACACTTACTTACCTCAAAGAACAGGGCGCGCGCGTAACAGTTGCAACGCATATCGGCAGACCACACGCGTATGACCAAGCATATTCAACAGAGAAACTTACTGACCATTTTATACAGGCAGGCTTTTCATGCAGCTGGAGCACTCCTGAAAATCTTTCAAAAAAACTTGAGGACCGTACCGATATTCTGTTGCTTGAAAATCTAAGATTTTATCCACAAGAAGAATGGGATAGCATAGAATTTGCAAAAAAAATTACCCAAAAGTCTGATTTTTTTATTGAAGACGGCTTTGGTGTTCTTGCACGACACGAAACATCAATTATTACGGCTGCTGAACTTTTTAGCCCAGAAAAAAGGTCAACTGGTTTTTTAATTAACGAAGAACTCACTCACCTAGAACCGATCAAAAATGGAGCCAAAAAGCCCTATATGGTTATAGTTGGTGGCGGCAAGGGTCTTGAAAAACTCAACATGTTATATAATTTTTTTGATAAAGCTACTCACATTACCCTCTGTCCGGGGCTGAGCGAGTTGCCAGAAGCCGTTAGGTTTGTTCAGGACGCACAAACAGCGGGAATTACGGTTCTTATGCCAAGAGATTTTATACTTTTTGATGATAAAAAAATAAGTATTGGCCCAAAAACTTTTTCAGATTGGCAACCAGTACTTAAAGGCATGAAAACAATTGTGTATAACGGCATGATGGGCATGCTTCAACAGCCAGAAACAACTGAGTATACAAAAAAACTTTTCCAACTTTTTACACACTTAGAGGCTGAAATCGTAATTGCAGGTGGCGATACCACCCTTGCAGCACAGCTTTGGAACATTAACGCTAAGAATATCTTTTTATCAACAGGCGGAGGCGCAACACTAAGTTACGTAAGTGGGCAAAATTTGCCCGGCCTTGATATTATCGGGTAGCAAAGACTTGGTTGAGTGCGATACCGACTTTGCTGTTTGAACTTTTAGTAATTTGAAAGGTGCTGGAAACACATAACTTATTTTTTTCAGAAAACATAAATGTTTCTGGCAATTTCTCGCCAGCTGGCAGCCCCGGAATAACAACAATTTCATACTTACCGCTGGTTACTTTAACATAATATAAACACTCACCCCTGATAACACTCTTTTTTTTACTTGAAATGGTAATAACTTGGGGCTTCAGGGTTAAATCTGTAAGTACAGAAACAGTTGCCGGCGCACCAAGATTATTTACAAAGGTAAAATCCTGTGCATTGCTTGATAAGGTTGTATCACTTGATGAACTTGAATCAATAATATCATCTACCGGCTCAGCTATCGGTGTGGCAACATCTGCAGTCAATGTAGATGTATTAACGGGTGCCTTTCCTAAACGAGCGGCATTAATCGAACTCACAAGGCCTAAAGAAATTAAAAGTATTAAAATCTTTTTCATCATTTTATTTTCGCTCATTGGGGAACCATTTTTTTTCAAAATGATTACCAGAATTTAATGGTTTATTGCCATTCTTTTTTTCTTGATCATTCAGATGATCAAAATCTTTTTTACTGTTCTGATTTTCAGTAGAATTATGCGCAGAGTTATTTTTATTTTTTTTAGTATATGATTTCATAGCAAAAACTCCCTTTTTACACTCTTATTACTTTAAGTTTACGCTATAAAATAGTCTAAAATCAATAGTTTTTAAAGAGTCTTGGTAGTTTTTCCCCGATATAGAAAATTGCAAGGCCAATAAATATCAGCAATCCGCCGAATATAAGGGGCCACGTGACCTGTTCCCCCAAAAATACGTAGGCAAAAAAGCCAACCAGAAGTGGTATAGAAAAGCCGGTGAGCGAAACCAGTGTTGCAGAGTGATGTTTGAGACTATAGGCATAAAGGGTATAGCCTATAATATTTCCCCCAATAATAGTAAAAAGAAAGGCCCCCACAAAGTGCCCATACGATGTGATATCGTATATCTTAAGCTGATCGTTATAGGTGGCCAAGCAGAGTGCTAACGAGCCAGCAACAACCTGCACAAGGCCATTAATTTGTGTTGGGGTATACTCATTATTGCGCAATAATACCTGTACCAAGATCCAACCATAGCGACTTATAATTACAGCCATGATTATAGCAATTTCAGGATAGGATATCTGCCAAAGCCATTCATAGCCAATTTCATCGGAACTTTTAGATAGAATCACTAACAGTACACCCATAAAACCTACGACCATACCAAGGGCTTTTGTGGATGAAATTTTTTCACTAAAAAGAATATAAACCATAAGGGCCGTTACAAAAGGGTCAATGCTTCCCAAAAGAGATTGCTTGCTTGCAAGCATATGCTTTAAAGACCATGCCTTTAACAGTGCGGGAACAAAGGTTGTACATGCGGCAATAGCAAGCAATTTTAATCTGTCTCTTTTTAATTGGCTATAGCTTAACCGTTCAGTTTGATGCCAATTATAGAGCATCAATAACGTCCCTGATACCAGCATCCGCAGAGCAACGAAAAATTCGGCCGAAATGCTTGCAAGAATATATTTATTGCTCACAATACCTGCGGCAAGAAAAAGGTATGCAAGAAGAATATCAAACATAGATTACACACTAAAAAATTTAAAAATACTTTTTTAAGTATATTAGAAAACCGGACAAAAGCCTAAAAGACATGCACCACGGCTAAACATCTCTAGATCTGTCAGATCTCCGTCATGCTTATCGTACATGATAAAGCCATGATTGCCATGCTTTAAAGGAAAGCGATGATAGCCTAGATCCGTAACATCAAGTTGATGGGCGATGTCGTTGAGTAATTTTTCATGCTCATCTTGTGTATTGTGCTGTGTGCATTGGTTAATAGAACGAACTTTTTGATTAAAATCATTGCGTGCCATTAACGAAGTAAATGTTTCAGGGTCATCCCATAGTGATGAATTGCCGGTATGCTCTTTTTTATGAAAGCCCGCAATACCCTTGAAACAATTAAAATCTGGGTTATCTACAAAAAAGCTGCCTTCGGGATATTAAAACAATTTTCCTGACACAGCTCATACAAGACAAATTCTGAAACATTATCTGTTCCATGAAGTCGTAATATTTTTTCGGGTAAGGCGCTCAGCGCATGTAAAACTTCAGAATTACGGGACAAATCTAGTGTGTTCTTCATGGAAATCCTTATAAAAGGGGTTTACACATCTCAATTGGTAGTGTAGCAACGAATAAATGTAAAAATCAAATTTATCTCTTGAGGCCCGAAAGTATAAGTTATTTATCGCATGTTTCTCGATAAAGTCGTTCCAATCAACTAAACAGTTTTTTAAACTCTAGCTTGCTATAGACAGATTCTCTGTGCTATTTTAAAGTAAAGTTCTAATACCTCTACTATCAAACGTCTATTTGTATGCATTATTTTTTTAAATATTTAACCCTCACTTTTTTGATACTGTGCGCCTGTAGACGCAGCGTACACCGTCCGGGCAACGAAAAAATGCCTGAACTCACTACCTATTGGTCTGATGACCCTACACATCGTTATAAACTAAAAAATTCACATCTGGAACCTACCATTTTTACTGTGTATGATGAAGATTATTTTTTAAATAATCAGCTACCGGAAAACATTCCTTCTAGGCATCACCCGGAAGTTCTTTTTGAATCACAGGACCTTATTACAGATTTAGAAAAAGCTGTTGCGCATTTAACCGGTACGCATAAAAAAATAAAAAAAATGGATGATTTTATCATCCTTAAACAACGTGACTATAACTATTTAAAACATACTGGGCTTATCATTTTACGCCACAAAAAGTACCCATTTGTGATTAAACTCTTTATGGAATCGCCCAATAATTTAGTAAAGCCCTTTAACCGCGGGGTAGAAGAATGTGCATTTTTTGTCATGGGCGGCGGCATGAACCGTTTCCTTGCAGGCTTTACTCGTATACCAAATCGACATGCAATAGATAAGAAAATTAATGGAAACCGTTACTGGAATAAAATTATCGATACCCCGCGCAAGTGGTTTTGGCGACCAGAAAAATCTCGCTTTATCGATGTTGAGGGCAAAAATATTGGAACCGGTAAACAGTTTATGCGCTTACCTGCAATGTATGCCATTATTTGTGATGCTATTGAAACGGATTACACATTCACGCTTTTAAGAAGAAATGATCGGGAAATAGCTATTTCAATAACTCAATTTTTAGGTATTCGTATCGACCCGCATATTAATAATTTTATTGTTGAAAAAGAAACAAAAAAAATCATTATCATCGACACTGAACTTTCCAACCCTTATAGGTATCAAAGATGATTTTAAAATTAACGATTTCTTTACCTATTACACCAGACTTGCATTTAAATTTTTCAATAACAAACTTACGTTTGATAAAAAAAAGCGAAAAGAGGCAAGAAAATCCCCGCAAACCTATTTTAGGTTACAATTTAGATGAGTTAACTTTGAATAACTCGTTCTAGTTCATGCACGATATGCTGAAGTTGTTTGTCATTTTGGTGATTGAGATTAATCTTTTCATACGCATGCAAGACCGTTGAATGGTCTTTTCGCGCAAGAAAAGCACCGATTTCTTTTAGAGATTTATCCGTATGCTTTTTCATCAGATAAAATGCGATATGCCGGGCATTGGAAATTTCTTTCCCGCTTTTCTGATCGTAATTCTGCAAGTGTTACATTAAAATAGTTCATAACACAGCGCACAACCTTTGGTAAATCAATCTGCTGGCGAGATTGGTGCGTACTGTTTTTAAAAAGAACATTGTCGACGAGCTCTTGAGTAATCGGCTGTCGTGTAAGTGATGCACAGGCAAGAACACGTATAAGAGCACCTTCAAGTTCACGAATACTTGAAGTCACCGACCGGGCTATGCGTTCTGCTATATCATCAGAGATGGCTTCATGGTGCAACTCTGCCTTCTTTTTTACAATTGCAATTTTGGTTTCAAGGGTAGGCATAGAAATATCTGCAACAAGCCCCCATTCCAAACGAGAACGCATACGCGCTGCAAGGCCAACAATATCTCCAGGCAAGGCATCACT
>CAWKEK010000025.1:0-18722 GCA_963848615.1 uncultured Candidatus Babeliaceae bacterium | reverse complement strand
AGTGTTATGTGTGCCTTGGTTCAGTTGCGTGTTGTTATTTCAAGGGGTTGAGACGCGGGGGGCGAGCCTCGTGCTCCGGGGAAACTCCGGCGTATCGATGGCCTCTGCTCTGGGTTGGTACCTCGCAAACATTGCCCACGCCCAGCTATCCTGGGACGGCGACAACCTGGGCCTGCCCGGGCGCCTGCCCCCGGTGCCCGCAAAAGTGCGGATTACGTCCCCCTACCAATACCGCGCGTACCTGAACTACTGCACCTTCAACTACACGATGTCGTGGTGGGACCGCGCCCGTTGGGAGAGGGAGATCGACTGGATGGCCCTCCACGGAATCACGATGCCCCTTGCCACAACCGGCCAGGAGGCGGTGTGGCAGGCAACGCTCAGGCAGTTCGGGATGAGCGACGAGGAGATCAGGAGATTCTTCACGGGGCCCGCGTTTTCCGGGTGGCAGTGGCTTACGAACATCGAGCAGTGGGCCGGGCCGCTGCCGCAGTCGTGGATCGATTCCCACCTGGCCCTCGGCCAGTTCATCCTCGGGCGCGAGCGCGCGTTCGGAATGACTCCCATCCTCCAGGGATTGCACGGGCTGCGTTCCTCTGGCGCTCGCCGCCAGGTATCCCGGCGCAGCGATCGAGCGCAAAAAGGTTGACTGACATACCCGATATGCGTACGGACCATATCACCCTGCTTGATAAGATCAAAGCCGGCAACAAATGCAGTGCCTGACTGTTGGTTTTAATAATGTGGTTAACATACGCATGGTAGTTGTTTTACCCGCGCCATTGGTTCCTAAAACCCAAATATTTCGCCCCTATGAACCACCAGGTCTATTCCGTCAACAGCTGTAACACTGTCTTTACCAGAATTATAGATTTTTTTTAAATTTTTTACTTCAATAATTGCATGCATAAAAATCTCTTTTATAAGGTTAACTAATTCTATTGATGATAAAAAAGTTAGTATTAAAGGTCAATAATCATTACAGCAAAGAATTCAACTATTAGTTGAACAATTAGCTTGTTTTTTAAAAAAAGTTTGTTTTACAATCCTGAATGGACAGTTTAATTTTTTTTAAATAAGGAGAACAAGTATGTTCAAAAAATTATTAGTAACGTTACTTTTTACAAGCGTATGCTTATACGCTGCAGATCTATCAGAAGTTCAAGATGCAGAACATAAAAGTGGCAAGTGCAAAAGCTTCCAAAATTTAAAGGTGTGTAACACACTTAATGTTGGTGGCGGCTTAAACGTTGCGGGCAATGCCGTTGTTCGTGGCGTAATAACTGCAGCAAGCTTTGCAACTCCAGCAGGTCCAATTTCAACCGGGGGCGATTTATCATACGCATATTCATCTATTAAGGATTCAGCAGGCGGAGTTAACATTAATAAAGGTGACCTTGTTATCTTTACCTCAGCAACTTCAAGCTCTTCAATAACACTAGATCCTATTACAGGCATATTTACCGTTGGCAATACCGGTGTGTATAAAGTACAATTCCAAGTGCGTGGCACGAATCAAACCGATGTAGATCCCTTTTTCATGCAACTCATACAAAATGGAACCACTAATTTGGGAATATTTTATAGCGATGATCTATCTTCATTTGCAACAAATTTATTAGTCACTTCCGCTAATGGAAGTATTATTGTTCCTTTGGTAGCTGGAGATACGTTAAGCATTCAAAATGCAAGTGGCGCTACTGTTACACTTGGCGAAATGAACGACTTAACCGGGACAGTTGATGCATTTATTCTTATAGAACAAATTGCTTAAAAATGAATTTTTTAAACCCTTTTTAAATTCTGATAATGACTCTTAGTACAGGCGCAACAATGCTTGCAACATCTGGAACAGATGCTAATGCTCAAATGATCATAGTGCAGCTTAAGAAAAAAAATATTGAATAATTTTAGAAGGCTCTGAAATTTCAGGGCCTTTTTAGTTTGAAAATCGGTTGCACATTTCCTGCGCATTAATCACTCGTTACAAGGAAATCTCAACTTTGTCGATTTCTAAATCAATTTGAGCTGCAAAAATATCTGCTTGGGTAATATATAGTTTGTTTTTCTCCAGCTCCGATGGCTCTTGCCAGGCTATTGCAACTGATTCACCAGAGTCAACAGCTGTGTCAAAAAGACATGCCGAAATGATATTGAGATCGTCATACGGCACCTTAATTGCTGTTCGGAACATGGGCCTGAGTAAACCGTCGTTAAGAAAGTAGGCCATATGGCCCATAAGCGCTAGGAAAGGCAAGTAGACCGAAGACGGCTGCATATTGAGCATTTGATATAATACTGCCTACATTTGCACGACTTTCTGACGAACCACCGGCGTTTTTTTGCCATGAAGCCCACACCGAAACCGGTCAAATATATTTGTGCTCCGCCTTGGATGAATTTTTTTAAGCTCTAAAAGTAATGCCGTTATTTCTGAAGGGCACTTCAGATGCATAGCAACGGTTAACGATAATAACATACGTGTTAAAATTAATTTTTTCATAAAACTACTCTTGTAATTCTTAAAATAAAAATTTAATTTACCATGATTATGTCATTTGACAACAATTACAAATTCAAGCAAAATTTTTATCCATGAAAACACTCACCCAAGACAACAACAATTTTTTTCTGCGTCTGCCAGACTTCATGGAAAAAGCCTTTAAAAGGTGTTTGTGAAAGGCCAGAGATCGATGCACTTTTGCAATTTTTGCAAGAACGTGAATCGCAAGGCGCAACTATCTATCCTTCAAAGCAAAATATATTTGCAGCACTTAAAGCTACGCCATTTGATAAGGTACGTGTTGTTATTGTTGGACAAGATCCCTATCATGGCCCGGGCCAAGCCCATGGTTTAAGCTTTAGCGTCCCGCCAGGGGTGCCCGTGCCGCCTTCGTTGCGCAATATTTTTAAAGAGCTGACATCTGACATCGGTATGCCTGATTCGCAAAAATGGCACATCTAACAGGCTGGGCGCAACAAGGCGTATTATTGCTTAATGCCACTTTTAACGGTAGAAGATGGCAAGCCCGCAGCTCATGCCGGAAAAGGCTGGAACTTTTTACTGACGCCGTTATCGAACAGCTTATTAAACGCAACCAACCACTTGTGTTGCTGTGTGGGGAGCGTATGCACAAAAAAAGTTGCGCACTTAGAGGTGCATATTGACCCACCAGAGATTTATTTTAAAATCGGCACATCCGTTGCCACTTTCGGCAACTAAATTTTTAGGCTGCAGCCATTTTTCTCAAACAAATGCTTTTTTGAAAGCACCATAGCTTGCCAGAAATTAATTGGGCACACCTATAAAAAAATCAGCCCTTTTATTTAATTAAATCTGTAACCAACGCCAGCACCAAAGACCGACCCGCTGATATCAGCTTTTGACGGCGCTGTTATGCCAGAGCAGCAACTGGTAGGCACTTTAACAAAGCTGTAATCAAAAAAGAGGTCGATAAAGAAATTATGCGGCAAATTAAAAAAGGCACCAATTTTTGCTATGCCGCCAAAACCCCATTTTGATGTTTTTTGAACGACAAATGGCGAGCAGTTTATTGTTTTCAAGTGCGCAGGCTGGAACCCTAAGCCAATATAAAAATCACCATAATTGAAGGGCACGAAATATTTTAATCCAACGCCTATAGGCATGATATACATTTTTGTAGGGTCACATAAGCCTATTGAATGGCCCTTTTTACTTAAAAAGTCTATGCTTGCAAAGCCATACCAGTTTTGACATTGGCCCAATCTAAAAGTTACTTCTGGGCCATATAATGCACCACCATTGCCATAAATGTCTCTGACCAACGAATCTGTTGGCAAGAAATAAGCGGCTTTAAATTCAAGTAAAACGTCTCTACTTTTAATAATTGTTCCTGTCATGCAAGAAAGAGTAAAAGATAGAGAGATACTGTTTTTGATCTGTTCATATTTTTTCCTTAACAATTTTGAGTAACAGGCGCTACAAAGGTAGGCCGTATTCTCCCCATCATTATAATTTCCTACAATGTAATATGTATATGCGACATTTGGGCTCCTATTATGGTCTAAAAATATCAAAGGCTCTTGGGAAACAGTGCCTGCCAGATCTGCTAAGCGCGGCATCACGGTAAATTGAATAACTCACCGGCGAGCTGCGCCAGAAACTGTCCAGCTGATTTTATTAACCAAATCTGTTTGTGTGAAATATCTATTGAATATTTTGCACCCTTGGGCAACAATTTGTGCAGCGGGCAATGGAATAACGTCCAACCGTTGTCTGAAGTGTAATTTGAAACATAGGCATACTGCCCGTTTGGTGAAATAGCAATATTTGCAGGCGATTGGCCAACAGCTATCATGGGTGAAATTACCGTATTTGTTGCAAGGTCGATGATATTTACCGTGCCTTGTCAGCAGTTAAATCGGTATAGCCTGGACCGTTATACAACGTATTGTAATTTGTGCATATGCAAAACGCCCGTCTGGGGTGATAGCAATACCAGCCGGCTGTATACCCACGGTGACGGTTGTCAGTTATAGTGTTCGCTCGTTTAAATCAATCACGTTTATGGTTGTGCCTACTGGTGAAAAATTATTACTTCCAAAATTTGTTACATAGGCATAATCGCCATTGGGCGTAATGGCTATATCAAATGGTCCCGAAAAACCGAAATTGTCGCTAGTCACGAGATTACTCATGGTATCTATCAACATCTACAGTTCCCATACCTAAGAGCGTTACCGCTATCGGTATAATTAGCTACATAGAGATAGCTTCCATCGGGCGTTAATAGCCAACGCCGCAGGTGCTGAAGCTGTGACGATCGGGGCACCGACGATCGTATTATTATTCAAATTTACGATACTCACCGTATTTCCATTTCGGATCTGCATAGGGACAGCCTCTGGGCCACCTAATTATTAACATATGCTTTTGTTCCGTCTGGTGTTATGGCAAAACCTGATGGCCCATCAAAGCCAGTAATAAACCCGTAACGGCATTAGAAGACTAGATCAATAATAGAAACGGTAGTGTAATTACTATTAGTTACGTATGCTTTTGTACCAGCAGCATTAATGGTTATCGTATAGGCCTCATTAAATGTATGCTCGCAATAGTTTGTTCAACAGTATTAGTGGTTAGATTTAGAACACTCACGGTATCTTGACCAGGAATTTGATCATTATTGTCGTTTGCCACATAGGCAAAAAGATTGTTGGGCGTAACAGCAATGCCTGCAGGGTTTTGGCCCACACCAATAGTTGCAATAACGACATTTGGCTCTAATGCGAGCAAGCTATTATGCAAAAGCAATAAAAACAGTGAAACATATAATTTCTTCATGAATATCTCCAGAAAATTACCAAGCTACAATTTTGCTTAATAAACTTTAGACAGTCCTAACAAATGGTGTCAAGACATTATGAAAAATTATTAGGTATAAGCTAGGCCCTGATAACGCCAACCTAGTAGATTTCTTGACCTAACATGTCCGGCTGGGCTATATCTTAAAAAAATATCTTTTTTTTGAAATTTAAAGGTAGAAATAATGTTACATAAGACCAGTCGTGCTATAAACATCTTCTTGTTTTTTATTTGCAAAGCATTCGGTGCAGAACCAAACACCGTTGTTTATACCATTCCAAGTAATAATTTTTTGAACTTTTCCCAATTAGAGTTCATCGCAATCACGCCCGATGGCTCAAAAGCATAATGTTACAGATGAAGAGAATAATCACGTAAGTGTCATAGATATCGCTACAAACAAAGTTGTTGGTCTTGTCTCTGACCCAAGCAGCACGTTTAATCAACCATTTGGTATAGCAATCTCACCCGATGGCACCAAAGCATATGTGAGTAACTTTAGCAGTAATACCGTAGAGTGTATCGACGTAGCATCTGACACCGTAGTTAATACCGTTGTCGATTTAGGCTCAACTCTAGCACACCATATGCAATAGCTTTTACCCCGGATGGCTCAAAAGCGTATGTTACCAATAAATCACCATTTGGCGGTGTAAGCATCATCGATAGCGTATCAAATACAGTAACAGGATTAGTGACCGACTTAGGGTCACCTACTTTGAATGAATCAACTGCTGTAGCATTTACACCAGATGGTTCAATCGCCTATGTTGCAAATATCGGCGGTAGCCCGAATGTAATAAGCATCGTAGAGGTAAGTTCTGATACGGTAGTAAACACGGTTAGTGATGGCAGTGCCACTATTCAGACGCCTCTTAGCATAGCATTTACTCCCGATGGCACCAAAGCATATGTTGCTAATAATGCTTTTTTTGCACCAACGGTCAGCGTAGCATAAATGTCGCGGTCTGGCTCTCTCCAAACCGTAACTGATTTAATTCCCGCTACGTTACTATCGCCCTTCAATGTAATCATAACCCCAGACGGAACTACGGCATATGTTACTAACTCTTCCGGCGCGAATTCTGGATCGATGGTGAGCATTATTAATGTTGCCACAAATAGCGCAACAGGCCTTGTTGGTAATAGTAACTTTGCAGCACCAGCTGGTTTGGCAATCACGCCCAATGGCACTGAAGTTTATGTTGTTAATCAACAAAACAGCACTATCAGTGTTATCGGCTTAGGCATAGCAAGTCCAACACACGTACAAGGCTCAAAACTAAGAACGTTTTTTTCACACGAACAGATTTCATTAATAAATTATCGTGGCAAGCCCCTTCAAGTGGTGGTACACCCGTAAGCTATAATTTATACAGGGACGCTGGGCTTACCCAATTAATTTCCGGAGTACCAGGAACAGTTTATGAATATTATGATCACAATAGAAACCCAAACCTAACCTATACGTATTATATTACTGCAGCAGACGTGTTTGGGAATGTCTCGGCACCAAGCAGCGTTGTGGTAACACAAGCATGTAAAAAAAAGGAATAATTGTGTTGAAAAATAAAATAATCATTATGGCACTCAATGTGATATATATAACTGTGCATGTCTCATGATATTTTGCTTGAGGTAAAGGCGGCCTATTTCCTAGGAACTGACCGAACTTTTAAGAATATCTATAATAACGGCGGCGGAATTTATGGTGCTGAACTAACGGGTAAAATGTATAATAATTTATACGGTTTTGTAAGCACAGATTTTTGAGTAAATCTGGATGCACCTGTAATTTTAAATACACAGACACAGATAAATATTGCCAATATCGGCCTTGGTTTAAAATATTTTGTTCCGTTTTGTTATGGTGATTTTTACCTTGGTCTAGGTATATTACCGACACATGTAAGTACGTTTGATGCATCACCTTATGTCCCTTTTAAAAGCTCAAAATGGGGATGTGGCGGCATTGCAAAAGTTGGTGTTTATTTCGATTTGCCGCATAATTTTTTATTGGATATTTTCTTTGATTACTCTTTTGTGAAAATCCCCTTTAACTGTTGCTCGGCTCTGTATACACAACCACACAAAGCAGATGTAAGCGGTTGTTGGTTTGGTGCAGGATTTGGCTACCGATTCAACTAATTGTTAATTTTTGAAAGATACTGAGCATATCTTTTGCTTCTTTTTCTGTAAGTTTTTTAAAAAACTGAGCGTCGGCTGACTCAACGGCTGGCAATGCCATAGCCAATATTTTAGATCCTTGTGCCGTTAGCAATGGATTTTTTGCTCGTGCATCAAATGATTTTACCCTCTTAATAAGTTTTTTTATTTCTAAACCACGCAGTATTTGTGACATGGTGTTTGGATCAAGTCCTGCAAGCTCTCCAATAAGCGCCTGGGTTACTAGTTGGCCATCTTTGGTTAACCACCACAAGGCAGTAAGCACCACAAATTGTGGATGGGTTAAAGACAAAGGCTTTAATACTGCCTCAATTGCAGAGCGCCAAGAAGTGCTTACATGCCACAATAAGAACCCGGGGCTTTGTTCGGGAAGATCAAAGACCGTTAGATGCTTAGAGGCGTTATTTTTACTCATCTACAACAACTCCCATATTCGTAGCAATCGCATGAAAATCTTTTTCAGGAATCTCAAAGCAACCGCGTCTAAATGAAAAACCCAACCTTGCTTATGTTTGGCCAAAACTTTGATGGAAATTACACACAATATTTATTACCAACCCAATATCCTACGATCGTATCGACGGCGTCAAACGCAGGAAACACATTACTCTTTGGAACTGGTGCTAAATTTATGCCGGCGCAAGGCATACCTGCATTTACCAATGGTGTTTTAGATTTAGCAAAAATTAGAAAGCCTACAACTAGAGGTTACATAATAGGTGGCATAAAAAGTACAGGCCCTAACACAAGCTCACCTTCAGATTCTGCCGCATCGCCGTATGTCTTTAAGGTGATACTTACACTCCACTAAATTATATTGACTTCATAACTCCCCGACCGTTAAAATCTTATTAGGAATTGTTTTTTCAGTGTTTAGGATGGGGGAGTTATGCAAAAAATTTTATATGTCGCTGTATTATTGTTATTCACGGTAATTACTGTCGACGCGGCAAATGTTTCTAATGTTTGGAGACGTGGTTACCCATTGGCCAGAAATCAGATGAATAATTTACGGTTTGCATCAACTATGTCTGGAAGCTCGACCCAACTTACCGAGAAAGAAGAAAAAATTCTCGACCGCATAAGAAACGCAATGCGGCAAGGAGATCTAGCAACGGTGGAAGAAACTAAAAAATTTATTCTATCTCGCAACCCAAACAGCCCATTAATACGCATTATCAATGAAGAAGCATCTTCTGGCAAGACAAGTGAAACGAGCTCTTCAAAAAATTATCAAAAAGCTAACCAACCAGATATGGACCAAAAAACTACCGGCAGCAGAGGCCCTAGAACTGAAGAAGCATCTTCTGGCAAGACAAGTAAAACGAGCTCTTCAAAAAATTATCAAAATGCTAGCCAACCAGATATGGACCAAAAAACTACCGGCAGCAGAGGCCCTAGAATTCGTGATATGGCAGAAGAAATCATTAATATTCAAACAAAAATTAATAAAGCCCAGGAAGTATTGTATAACAATAAAGCAACACTTCAAGAAATAAATGATGCTCAAGATCAAATGTGGAAATTATACCATATCCTTAATGGTCAAGATGCATTAAAAAACACCACTTCACCCATAACGTTAACTGTTTACAACCTGTGGTTAAGTTTATACCATAAACAAAACGCTTATCGCGAGCCATCAGAAAAAGTTGGTGATCCTTATAAGACTATCATGGAACAAGAACAGGAATTAGATACCTTGTTAAATCAACTCAAGTTGGTTGATTCATACTTTCAAGATCCTACTGTCGCTTTAATGCCAGAAATAAGAACGGCCCTTCAAACAGCTCGAAAAGCTTTACAAGTTTCTACATATATCGATAACAATAGATCTTTTTTGCACATTAAATCTTTTTTTAAAAACAGACAAAGAACAACTAAAGATCTTGGTGCGTTAGTGGAGAAGCTAGATGCTCTTTATAATGGATTAAAAGACCTTAAAGAATATCGAAATGGGCTCTATCAAGACAAAAGTTTAATTGCGGCGCTACAAAGAATTTTGCATGATATTGAACCGTCATTGGTTCTTTTGACTAACCCGCAGGCTAATCCTGTTGAAGTTGAAAAGCTTCTTGATGCATTAAGAACGCTATACAGTATCGAAAAAGCGTTAAAAAGGTTACATGATCTTCAACCACAGAAATTCGAACAAACGGCTTTGGACATTCGCAAGTTAAAGCAAAGAGCAGAATATCTCTCTAAAGGCTTAGAAGTTTCAAAAGGCAAAAATATATTTGAAACTTTTGCTCAAAGAAAATCTAAAATTAAAGATATTTTAACTATATTTGAAAACAAAAACATAACCTTGGACGATGTGCAAACAGCAGAAAGAAATGCTTTTCATCTTCATAATCTGGCAGAAGCTGTTGATGCTGTACAGAATCGTGAAAGATCCGAAGAAAATAGCAAAATTTTAACGCTTTGGAACCGATTGTATACCATAAAAAATGCACTTCAATTACTCGAGGGAAAAGAATTTCATGATTTCATTGAAGGTGCACGATTTGGTGTTACACAATCGATCACTGATATCGTAGCTGTTTAAGCATACATATGTATCAAACGAAATTAGCATACTAGAGACCTAGTATGCTAATTTCCTAAAAATAGTAAGAATATCTTGAGCTTCTTTTTCTGTAAGCGCTTTAAAAAACTGAGCGTCGGCTAACTCAACTGCTGGCAATGCCATAGCCAATATTTTAGATCCTTGTGGCGTTAGCAATGGATTTTTTGCTCGTGCATCAACTGATTTTACCCTCTTAATAAGTTTTTTTATTTCTAAACCACGCAGTATTTGTGACATGGTGTTTGGATCAAGTCCTGCAAGCTCTCCAATAAGCGCCTGGGTTACTAGTTGGCCATCTTTGGTTAACCACCACAAGGCAGTAAGCACCACAAATTGTGGATGGGTTAAAGACAAAGGCTTTAATACTGCCTCAATTGCAGAGCGCCAAGAAGTGCTTACATGCCACAATAAGAACCCGGGGCTTTGTTCGGGAAGATCAAAGACCGTTAGATGCTTAGAGGCGTTATTTTTACTCATCTTCAGAAACTTCCATACTTTTATAAATTAAACGAAAATCTTGTTCAGGAATCTCAAAACATCCACGACGAAAAGGAAATCCCCAATGACGTTTATCAGGTATAAAAGAAAGTTTATCTAATAATGGTTCAATTGCCACTTCATGCGCAGGAAAAAATGTAACATCGCGGCGCCAGGGAATAAAATCTTTACTCATTTCGAAAGTATAAGGCTTGTTTGCCTTTATTTTTCCTACGGCAGTAAAACGCCTACAAACATCTTTACCGCCAAATGTCTCTGTTGGTGAATAATAGATAATCCAATCACCTTCTGCCATGCGATTTAAGGGGCCCCCTTTACCGTGACACACTTGAGCAAATCCGCCAGCGACACCCTTCATGACATGTTCGCGACTTGCGGTTGCAATCCAATAGCGTGCCATTAATCTTGTTGCCTAAGTTTATAAATTCTGATTCTATGACCATCTGGATCTAGAACAACAAATGTTCTTCCAAAATCAAGATCTGTAGGTTTTTGAGCAACCGTAAGGTGTCTTGAATGCCACGATTCATAAAGAGCATCAACGTCTTGCGTTCCAAAACAAATTTCTTGAGCGCCAGGATTGGCTAGAACGTGTGGTTCTGCTGTATAGCGTGACCATAGGCCAAGCATGACACCATTTTCAAGCATAAACATCACAAATGTAGGCGATTCTTCTATTGGCTTAATTCCTAAAATATCTTGATAAAAAACGCCACTCTTTTGTGGGTTTTCAACAAATAACAAAATGAATCCTAAACTCGGCATCAACATGATAATTTCCTTTCTTATCAAATTTAAAATAACTTTATAGTAATTATTATACGTATACGTATTAAATATGTCAAAAAAAAACATTATTGCAAAGTGGCGCTTCTGAAATAGCGCCAAATAGGTGCGCTAGATGGTTATATTGAAAATGGGTATAAGTAATTTATTTTATTGAAAGTTCTGAATGCCTTTAATAATACCCGCGATTCCTGCAGGGATTAATATGAGGGCTCCCAGGCCAGCCAAAACAGAGATATCTTTATTAGCTTTTTTCTTGCTTTCTAATAATAAATTCCAATGTTTTTTTGCTTGTTCCTGTTGCTCTAAAGAAAAACCTGAAGGGATAGTGATAGAGTAATGGTTTTTTACTACTAGATGATGAGATAAAAAACCAACCTCAAATTTACTTTCTGATTTTATAGCTGCTTTAACGCCCATATTATTAAGAATTTCAAGCTGGCGGTCTTCTTCTTTGGATGCACGCCAGACATTTATTAAATCTTTCGATACGAGCCAAGCACAAATAATTCCTGATACTAACGCTGCACAACCGAATCCAAGATTTTCTCCAGGACTGGCAGAAGAATCAGAGGGTAGTACATAGGCAGTGTTTAGACTTAATGCGAAAATTAAAATTTTTTTTAACATATTTAAAACTTTCATGAAAAATTGACTATACCAGAACCAGCTTAAAAAACGAAGTGCCTGGTCTTGCCATAATCGCGTAAGGCAGGCGAAGCTCGTTAGGGCCAAAAGTGGTGTGCCCAGTAGGATTCGAACCTACGACCTACGGATTAGAAATCCGTTGCTCTATCCAGCTGAGCTATGGGCACTTACAAAAATTCAAAGACAATGCGCGAAGCTGGAGTTCCAGCTGCCTGTTCCGTCTTCGTTCAAGACTTCGTCGAGACTAAGCCTGATAGCGTGGATAAGCCAAACTTGAGCACATTGAGTTCTTATTATAGCTTAATTATTTGTAAAAATGAATCGAAAACGGCAAATAGGCTCTTTTTTGGCAACAACTTTAATTAAAGCAATTTTTTGATACATTGAATAAATAATTCGATGTCTTCGTGCGTTGTATCAAAAGAAGCCATAAGGCGAACTTCAGATTTACTTTCATCCCACACATAAAATGAGTAGTTCTCTTGCAAGGCCGCAATATGCTCTGGGGGAATTATAGCAAAAACCGCATTGGCCTGAATAGGTCGCGTGATGGTAATACCCGGTATTGTTGCAAGGCCCTGGGCTAATTTTTGTGCCATGGCATTGCTATGCTGGGCATTTTTAAGCCATAGATCGTTTGAAAGCAAGGCAATAAACTGCGCTGAGATAAAACGCATTTTAGAGGCAAGCTGCATTCCCTGCTTACGAATATATTTAATATTTTTTGAAAGATTTTTATTTAAAAATACTACTGCTTCACCGCACATCATGCCATTTTTTGTCCCACCAAAGGAAAGCAGGTCAACGCCGACATCTGTCGTTATTGCCCGCAGGGGGAGGTTTAAATATGCAGCAGCATTTGCCAAGCGAGCGCCATCCATATGCAAGAGCATATCATGCGCATGGGCAAAATCGGCAAGCGTTTTTATCTCTTGGGGTGTATATACTGTTTCATATTCTGTTGCTTGCGTGATGCTTATCACGTTTGGCTGCACTTGGTGCTGATCGCCAATGCGTTGCATGTGTCGCTGAATAAGTTCAACGGTAAGCTTTCCATCAACCGTGGGCAGAGTAAAAAGTTTACATTGCGTAAACTTTTCTGGTGCGCCCCCTTCGTCAACATTGATATGTGCCGTTTCAGCGCAGATAATAGCATTAAAAGAACGGGTAACTGCAGATAGACCAATAACGTTAGCACCGGTGCCATTAAAGACACTATATGCTTGGCTTTCTGGCCCAAAATGGTCTTTAAAGAGCGTTTCAGCCTTTTGTGTCCACTGGTCGGCACCATAAGCTTTTGCATGGCCCGTGTTGGCATCTATTATTGCTTGTAGAATATCTGGATGAATGCCAGAGTAGTTGTCACTTGCAAAACTTTTAATTATGTTAGATTGCTTAATATTCATAAGTACCCCTAAGAAATTATACTATAATTTTAGCAGGTAAATAATTATATGTCAGCGCTGATTAGTAGTTTAAAAAAACAGTTAACTTAAACTAATAGGTAAATAAATTAAACTAAACTCTTTAGCATGAATCGAAAGCTCTTTGATAATCTCATCTGAAACATCAGCAGTTTGCTCGATTTTCTTGTAAAGTTCAGGATAACTCAGCTTAATATAGGCAACAAACTGATAGCAAAAGTCACGAACTTGAGAAACTTTTATAGCATCAAGAAAATTATATTTTAATAAAAAGAGCATAAGCACTTGATCAACAAATGACATAGTCGCCTGCTGGTGTTGCTTTAAAATCTCAACAATGCGTGCACCGCGGGCAAGCCGTTCCTGTGAAACCGCATCAAGTTCAGAGCCAAACTGTGAGAATGCCAGAAGCTCATGATACTGTGCAAGTTCGATTTTCAGGGCGCTTACCATTTTTTTCATTGCCTTGGTTTGAGCAGCACCACCAACACGTGAAACAGAAAGCTCAACATTAATTGCAGGACGCACCCCACTATTAAAAAGCTTAGTATCTAAAAAGATCTGTCCGTCGGTAATCGAAATTAAATTGGTCGGAATATAGGCAGTAATGTCATCACTTTGCACTTCTGCAATGGGCAACGCAGTAATAGAGCCGCCAGATTTGAATTTACCCGCCCGTTCAAGCAAACGTGAGTGCAAGTAAAAAACGTCGCCTGGGTAGGCTTCTCGCCCCGGAGAACGGCGCATTAAAAGAGACATCTCACGGTAGGCAATGGCGTGGTTACTTAAATCGTCATAAATAATTAAGACATCTTTGCCCTGGTCTTTAAAATATTCTGCAGCGGTGCACCCTACATATGGGGCAAGATATTTATCCAAAGCAGGCTCACTTGCATCTGCAGAAATAATAACCGTGTATTCCAAGGCATGGTGCATACGCAGGGTATGTGCAAAACGAGCAAGATTTGCTTGGCGTTGACCGATGGAGACATAGATACAGATAACATCTTTACCCTTTTGATGCAAAATAGTATCAAGAGCTATAGAGGTTTTACCCGTCGACCGGTTACCAATGATAAGTTCCCGTTGCCCTTTACCGATGGGGATAAGGGCGTCGATAGCAAGAACGCCACTTTCAAGCGACTCATTAATGGGTGTTCGTTCGATGATACCCGGAATAACAACCTCAATAGGCCTATATTCGGTTACTCGTAAATCACCAAGGCCATCTATTGGTTTGCCGATTGCGCTCATGATACGCCCCAACAGGCCGTCGCCAGTGGGTGATTTAAAAACAGTCCCGGTCCGTTTGACTATTTCAAGTTCCGCCACGGGGATATGGGCATAGAGTAAAAATATGGTCACCGAATCG
This sequence comes from uncultured Candidatus Babeliaceae bacterium, assembly GCA_963848615.1. GTDB lineage: Bacteria > Babelota > Babeliae > Babelales > Babelaceae > BOG-1370. The sequence continues at coordinate 3,891 of CAWKEK010000025.1, read as the reverse complement.
TCATCAAGATCAAAGACAATCCCTTTATTGCCGCCATCAAACTCAACAAGTTCGCCATACACAGCCTGACTTAATCCGTAAGCGGTACAGTGCGCGTCGCCCACTTGAACTACTTTACCGATCTGCGAAAACTCTGCATGTTCATTTTTTGCAAAAGATTGCTCAAAAAGAGCTATGATATCTGCGCTTTTAATATCCATAATTTTTAACCTTTGTAATGCACATGTAATGCTTTAAGTTTTTGGGCCAGCGTTGACTCCCACAGATAATCTTGCGAAACAATTTTAATACCGGCAATAAGCTCAGTATCTAGTTTAAATTCTGCATCGATTTTTTTTCCTGTTAAGGCGGTAAAGCTGGTAATAATTTCTTTTTTTTGTAGGGCTGTTACAGGAATTGCTGTTGTAATGGTGGCATGCTGATAGCCGATAGTATTAAAAAACCGTAACACTATCAAAGCTATAATGCCTTGCAAAAGACCGAGCCGTTCATGATCAGCCAAAATTGTTATCAGTAATTCAACTGCTTTGCTAAGTTCTGGACGGGCAGTCGGTGCTTTAAGCAAAAAGGCTTTCATGTACAAAGCAACCTGAATATCATGCCCAATAATAGAATGGTGCGCAAAAAATGCCAAAAGTTGATGGTGCTTTAAAAAATAGGCAAACTCAGACAGCGGTTCAAGATCTGCCGGCTGCAACTGCTCTTTATACGTTTGCAAAAATGCACGTGTATATCTTTTTATGATCTGTTGACGTGGCGTTTTCATGCACGGTCCCCCGAAGCAGATTTCTTTTTAAGTTCATTAAGGGCGTTTTGAAGATAGTCAGTACCATTATCGTGAGCATACTGCACCAACTGTGAACGAAGCTGTTCAATAATTTCTGGGGCAAGCTCTTTATACATCTCATGGACTTGCCGAGTATGCATAATTTTTTTCTGCAGCTCTGCATATTCAGCCTGAACACGTGCTTGGGCCTGAATACGTTCATGCTCAATTTTTTTATTAAGATCACGCGCATGCTCTTGTTGCTGAGCTATTTTTTTGAATATCGTTGTAAGATAGGTTACACGTGCTTTAAAAGCGTTTATAAGCGACTTAGTCCGAGAAACCTTTTGCTCGAGTTGGATAGTTAAAGCCCTTTGGCTCAGCTGATAATGCATTAAGTAAGGCTTGAGAGCTTTTGTATATATAAGGTGTAGTAGATATATATAGATCGCCCAGTGTGCAGATAAAAAAAGGTAACTTACGCCATTAATCATGAATAATTCTCTTTTTCAATTGCGCAGTAAGATGGTTAACCAACTCTTTTTTTTCTTGAGATGATACGCGAACTTCACAAAAAGTTTTTTGTTGGTCGACATGCTCAACCCGTTCCTGCAAAGAATGACCCACCTGTGCTGACCGAGCCAACTCAAGCTGTAAGGCCGTTAACTCTGCGATTTTTTCTTGATGCAGGGTATCAAGTTTTTTTTGGTTACCCAGCGCAGCGTTTTTAAGCCCATTGCGCTCAGCATCGATTTTCATGACCAAGGCATAGGCCGGCTTTAAAAAACTTTCGATAGTATCCAGTAAGCACATACAAAATGAACTATCTGAATAACTACCGTTGCATCAAGCACTGAAGGCATAATAGATCAAAGCAGCAGCTACACCGACAGCAGCAAGTGACGACGTCTCGATAATAGCCAATGAGGTAATTAAAACGGGGAAAAGCTTCCCAGAACTTTCTGGATATTTAGCAACGTTTTCACATGCTTTAGAACCGACAATACCCTGTGATATTGCAGGCCCCATAGTGCCTATTGCAACAGCAAAGGCAGCACCTAGTAACGCCGCAATTTTTACATAAGAGACAAATTCTTCCATAAAGCACCTTATATAAAGTAGACTTTTTTATACGCTATATAGTGTAACTATAAACCCTTTAAGTAGAAAAATCGATCTTTTATATAATTTTTTTTAACTTTTGTAAAATGCAAAAAAACATGATAGGCTCAAGACTCCTTCTAGATCGCTATTTGGTACGTTTTTACGGACTATTTTACGATACGCATATCAAATAATTATGCATTTTAACGTTGTAAAGAACTTATGGAAACAAAAAAAATTGTCATTTTATTGTGCTTCATAGTGAGCACTCGAACCTATTCAGCAGAACTATCAGCATTTGATTTTGACCTTGTAAGTCTGGATACTTTTGATGATGAATTAAACTCTGGTTATGACCAAGAAATAGCCCAATTAGTGAACAAAGCATGCGCAGAAAGCTGCCAAACGCCAAGCCCGTTTGATCTTGTGCAATTAGTAACAACTGAAAACGAGCTTTTTCCCCTCACCCTGCAGTCTCTTATTCAATATAACGCGTATAAATATACCTACCCACCCGTTATTAGAAATTTACATGACCTGCCGAGCCTACGCCCATGGTATGGCTGTCACGATAAACTATGTTTTTATAGCACATTTTTTGTTAATGAAATGCATCATGCAAACTTTACCCATTGCGGAACCCACATTAAAGATTATCTTTTTATTGCCGAAGAAGACGCATTAGTGGGAGAACTTTCAAGCGCACTACCCTATGTCGCTCAAATAGTACCTCTTTTTAATAACGCACGTCTGCAGATGCATCGCCTTGGGGCAATGCTGGGGGTATCAAAATGTTTTGGCAACTTCCGCTTTAATGCGGCTATACCCGTTTATTATGCAGCCTGGAACTTTTACCTAACACCAGATCAAGTTGATGCACTCAATGACCAACCATTTTTCAATGGTGGTGAACCGTTGCCTAACGGACAGGGTCAAAATATCGGCTACTCTATATTTGACCCAAACACTTTTATTAACCGTTATTTAGTCAGTGATAAATTTGGTCTTGGGGACATACGTTTATACCTTGATTATCTTTTTTGTGCCGAAACTCGGGCACCATTTAGAATTGGCGGACAAATTACATTACCTAATAACACGGTTATTCGCCATTCGATAGTAGGAAGCCAGTTCAGCAAATGTTCACCTGGCCCAGGCTTAAATCTTGCTCAATTTGTGGACCTTGCCTGTTGTGCAAATATCGATGACAACCCTGAATCTCTTGCTGCAAAAAACGAGCTTGCAGCATTAGGGCAAAGTTATGGCCTGCAATTTCTTCAACGCTTGAGCGGAACGGTTTTAGAAAATCAATTAGGGCAACGGTATGTAAGTTACGGGGCACTTTTTGAAACCTTTATAGCCCTTACCAACTACACCAATTTTTGTATATTTTTTGAGTGGGATCAATTTATTAAAGGGCATGAAGACAGAGCTGTGAGACTTGCAATTACCCCAAGTCAATCACTTGAAATTGATTACACCAATGAAGCACTTGCAAATGATAATCTTACTTTTTTACAGCAACGTACTATGAATATATTGTTCCCGCCGATTGCAAATCTGCAGGTAAAAAAGAAAAGCAGATGTTACCGAACTCACTGTTGAAGTGCGGGATGCACGTTCTGCTCCGGTATTAGATAACCTAAGGACGGTCGAAAGCGCTGGGTTCTAATGTTTCTGTGGAACAGGCTGACCGATCTTTCGGTAAATCCAACTCCATCGCCCGGGCTTTACTCGACGACGAAATCGCCTGCACAGAACGCGCTGCTCACCCTACGCACCTGGCGTGGAAAAGGGTCAAGATGACTGGCGTTTCTTACGCGGTGGCGCAACGGCAACGGACTCTGGGATTCAGGCCAGAAGGCGAGCAGATAGTCGGCCGCCTTGGAGGGTGCCGCCGCCTGCACCAATCGATTGTCCGATGCCCGCGATACCCTCTCCAGCCAGGAACCGAGGTAGTCGGCGTGGCGCACCGTCGGCACGATGCCGAGCGAGGCGCAAACGAAGGCGCTAGTCATTTC
>CAWKEK010000024.1:0-17982 GCA_963848615.1 uncultured Candidatus Babeliaceae bacterium | reverse complement strand
AACCACCACTTGTCCGCCCCAATCTTCTGGCAATAAATCATACTGTGCAAGCCACGCTTAGTTGCTTCTATTTGAGCAGGAGTGGCTTTATCAATTTTATTAAGTGCTACAATAACAGGTATCCCGCAGCTTTAATACGTTTAATCGATTCGACTGTTTGAGGCATAACACCATCATCCGCCGCGACAACCAAAATTGCGATATCCGCAACCTTGAGACCCCGTACACGAATAAGCGAAAACGCTTCGTGACCAGGAGTATCTAAAAACACTATAGGGTCACTATCAACCATAACTTCATAAGCACCTAGATGCTGAGTAATTCCACCTTTTTCTTTTTCAGCTACACGAGTCTTGCGAATATAGTCTAACAGCGTAGTTTTGCCATGGTCAACATGACCAACTATAACAACTATAGGGGCACGCTTTTCAGCGCCCTTTAGAAGCAGCTAATGGATAGTTCTGCGTTTTTTGGCTGTGTAGCGACTGCCTCAGCTATAGGTAAATTCAAATGAGCCGCTAAGTCTTCAACAAGCTTTTCTGATAAGACATAATTTTTAGGCGCAACAACGCCCTTTCTTAAAAGTAAACAATAACATCGTTGACGGAATACGTCCGTAATTCACAAAATTGCGCCACAGTCATTGAAGTGCGAAAAAGTTCTTTTTTTACAGGAACTACAACTTCATTTTTTCATTAATTTTTTTTAAAATAAAAGAAACATGAGACGATCTTTGATTGTTATTATTTTTAATGGTATCTTCCTTTCGAATATTATGTGTATTTAAAAGTCTATCATCTCATGGCTTAAAACAGTCATATGGTTTGCAACATTAAAATCATTTTTCTGCAATAATTGCAATTATTTCTTTACTCGAAATACCGCTTTTCTTTGAAAACTCATATACACGGGTTGTCATCAGAGATACTCACTTTTATTCTATATTTTCTGTGGTTCTTCTATTTCCCGGAAGCTCAATGGGATTCGTTTTTAACTAAATGAATATTCACTCCGGTAATTGTGCCGCAAGGGAAATATTTTGTCCCATTCTGCCGATAGCAAACGAACGCTGATCTTCATCAACCCAAACATTTGCATTTTGACCATCAATCATTTGAACACTATTAATTTCTGCAGGCTTAAGGGCATCTTCGAACAAATTCTTCTATTTCAGGCGAATATTCAATGATATCGATTTTTTCATTTCCCAACTCGCGCAATATTGGCTTTATACGAGCTCCGCCGACACCAACACAGGTTCCTACAGGGTCTATATTTTTATCATGCGAAATAACCGCAACCTTCGATTTGTAACCAGCAGCACGAACAATTTTTTTGATTTCAACAAGTTTCTCAAACACCTCTGGAATCTCAAGCTCAAAAAGCTTCGATAAAAATTGAACGAAGCTCGATCCAAAATAAGTTGATTTTCATGGCGCGGCTCAGCAAAACTTCTTTGAGTAAGGCGCGAATAGAGTAACCAATCGAAAACTTTTCTTCGGGGATCATAAGCGATTTAGGCAAGAAAGCAAAAGTGTCGCCAAGCTTAACAATGAACCGCTGTGTTCGTTTTTATAGACAACACCATACACAATCGTGCCTTCTTTAGGCTTGAACTCGTTATAAATAGTAAGGGCTTCAATAGACGAATCTTTTGAGCAATAACTTGCTTAGCCTTAAAATTTCTATGCGACCAATCTTTTCCGTAAATGGAACACATATAAGTGTCATCTAACAGCAATATCATCCTTAGTGCTCTAGCCTTACGAATGCTTATCTCAGTATCTTCATCTTGAACAGCGAACAACTGTTTTTTTCATGAATGCTTCGATTTCATCAGTTTTTCTATTGTATTCAACCACGATATCTAATGTCCGGATATTGTTTTTTATACGCAGCCAAAGATCCCTCACACATAATTTCACTGAGGACCGTGCGATCAGAGACCTTTTTCTGATACGAGTTCATCTATTACATTAGAGAGAGCTTCACGAGTTCCCTTAAATCCCAAAATTTAATTGAGCGAAAATTGTAATCAAAGAGTACCATATTTTTTTTGTTCTGAAAAGATCTGGAACTAAACATTCATCTAGCCCTAAGTTTTCTATTTGTGTATATGCCTATTATTATATATATAAATATATTATTTAATATAATAGTAAGCAAGGCGTTTTTGTGGATAACTTTTAGACTATGCATCATCCAGATCTATCTTTTACAGCGAATTCGAATGTGGATAACTTGTGGATAACTTGTGGACAACTCTAATATGCTCTTATTCGATGTATTAATTCACTTTGCCTGTCGAATTAATATTTGTAGATCTATTTTTAACTTATTGAATTTTTGACGCTCAAAAAAAGTTATCCACATCAAAAAGTGAGTTATCCACAAGTTATCCACAAGTTATCCACATTTTGAGTTTTATAAAAAAAAAAATTGTTGCAGTTGGAAATATTGGTTAAATAATTTTAAATAGAATTATTATTTAAGCCATTTTGGGGGATTTTCTATTCACCATGAATACCTTCTGGTTCGTGGTTTTATTCATTTTTATTATGCCAGAATTATTTAAAAAATATAAAAGCGCCATTTGAGGACGTTTTTTGTTGCGCGAACTGCTTTTTTAAGAAAAAAGTCTTTTTTTATTATTGTTTTTTGTTGCAAGGCCAAATTTTTTCTTGGCCTTGCCGTGGTTAACTATTTTTATTTTTAAGATGCCAAATAAAGGCTTATCATGGCAAACCACAGACTGCTTTTGGCAAATGTCGTATGTTGAAATGACGAATGAATACGTACTCTCCGGAACATAGATAGAAATTCCGCCCGACTGAGATAGGTTTTTGCCTGCGCAGTGGCCGATTATGCAGTTCAGAAAGCTGTGTAAGCGCAATATGTAGTCTTGTGCGAAGTAAATTTTTAACATTGTTTTCAAGCTCTGGTTGAGTCAGTTGTATCATGGGGATATTTTTCAAGAAATTCGAAAGCAGATGTTTGATGTCTTTGTAGGTTGGCTCGTCAAAGCTTGTGCAGTTCCCTTCGCCAGCTTGATTGTCCTAATAAACTCTTTAACAGAGCCATTTTTCTGGTGTTTCAGAGCCCTGTATCAACACCTCTGCTATGTCATTAATCGCTTGATACAATGGGTCAAGGTTTTGAAGATCGATCCCCGAAAGAGTATAGTCGGGGGTAAGTTTTTGGTACGTATTTTCAAATACCTTTACGGTGTGTTTTATAAAATCTCCTAGATCCGGTTCTGGCTGATTGAAGAAATTGAGCACTTGGTCATATTTAAATCCTGTTGCAAGCACAACCTCTTCAGATGCGATTAAATATTTCGTCCAAGGTTTAATTTCTCGAATAAAGCCAACTCCTGCCATAAGACATGCATCACAAAAAACAAGGTCTATCTTGTTTCCGTCGCAGTGTCGTGTATATCTTTTCCAGAGCACTACCCACATTTTGATTTTTAAGGTAATTGTGGGTTGAGTCATCAAAACAAATACCACGGTTGTCGCCTGCGCAAAAATTTTCAAGATAGTCTAAAAAACCTATAGATCTGTTTAAAATTATTTTTTGTTCAGTGGCATCAAATTCAAAAAGATTTGTAGGGTTAAATATCTTGCTCTTGTTGTGGGTTAAGGTCGCCGGTGCCATGATTCCATAAGCCTAAGACTACCTGTTTGCCTGGCAGGTCTCCATAGCCTCTTCATACGTATGTACAAGGGTTTCTTCTTTGCCGCTGTCCATTTCGCCTTGCCATGCTATGCACAGTTCTTTTTGATAGGCAACAAGGTGGAAGGTCATTTTCTTTTGTCCTGGATTATGGACATCCAAATGTATAAATATATTAAAATTCTCGGTTGCCGGCGTTGCGCGCAGGAGATTTAATTTCTTCTAGGTTTCTGTAAACAAATGTTCGTAAATCGTTATCTGCGGCCATATATAAAATAACCGTTATCGGCTTTTCTTGGGGTATGTAGTTTGCAGGAAGAAGATTGAAATTGTTGTTGTAAGCTATTTTAGATAACCCTGATGCATGAACTGCTATAGAAAAAAGGTGATTATGAGTAAATGTACTCTTACAAAAAAAGTCCATACCTCCCCTTGCTAAGTAAAAACTTAGTTTTTTACAAAATTCCCTATACTAACGTTAGCAATAAAACCTTTTAAAAATCAAGGAACGCTACTATGCATAAGCCACAGGTAAGCAAAAGGTAAGTTTAAAGTCTAAAAAGCGCAAAAAACGGATTGTATATTATGGTTGTTAAAGAATGCAAGAATTAATATATGCAAAGAATGTATTGGAACCCCTACCACAAGGCACCATAATGCCATGCTTGCTGTAATAAATGCTCTAAAAAATGAAATGCTCGAATACGAAAAGACGCTATAGATAGCTAAAAAAAAGATGTCATTATAGTTACATAAACCTGCGGCAGCAAGCTTATACGTCCTATAAAAACTATCAAAAAAAGTATCAAGGTTACATGTAGTCCAGATCTCTGAAGAAAATGATTAATACCCCACATATTAAAACAATTTTTTATAACTTGATCTTGAGCCGTTGAATAGATTTTGGAACCAAGAAAAGCGAACTAAAAAGAGTTGCCGTCTGTTGGGACAATTTCTGGGATATTTTTTGTTGAAGACGAGCAAGATATTTTTTTATCCAGACGATACCATTTTCTTGATGATCGATGGATTTACGTGCAACTGACGTACAATAGGTCGTTGCGTGAATACATTCTTTGAGTAAATATTTTTTGTATTCGTTATTGGTTGGCTCTTTAAAGGTTAGATTTTTAAATTCTACCCGGTCCCCTAACTCAAAAGTTGGTTTATTCTTGAGAAAGATCTGAATGCGAGCCCATTTTTTGGACTCTTTCAAAAGCACGTGTCCAGAAATTTTATAATTATTTTTAAGTTCATTATGCTCTATATCTTGAATCGTTAAAGAAATTTCAGGATGGAACCCAATCAGCTCGTTTTGAATTTTTTTATAATTATATTCCAGTACAAAGCAATAAAGAGCCATTAAGAAAAATAGTGGCGGGCATAAAAACGGACGGCTTTATCCTGTGCGGTTAGCAGTGGCACCAATAATAGTAGTGAGCTTCTGGTGTGCCACCAAAAAATAGCTGCCAGCAGGTTGCTTGCTATAAGTGCTAAAAAATAGGTAGGAAAGTGTCTATTCTGGCGATGCGGTAACGTTAAGAAGTTTGAGAATATCTTGTGCGTGAGTCGTGACATTAATATCATTAAGTAGCTTTGTTAAAGTTCCATGCTGATCTATCAAAGCGGTTATGCGCTCAGGATAGAGCATATTTAAAACCGATTTATAGGCTCCATACTCGCGTGCTACTTTTTTTTCATGGTCACTTAAAAGTATAAAGGGCAGTTTATACTTTTCTTTAAATGCTTTGAGCGTTTCTGGCGTATCATAACTTACCCCAAGAACGATAATGTCGTTATCATTATAAAGTGAGTTTGAGTCTCTGAAAGAGCAGGCCTCTTTAGTGCAGCCTGGGGTATCAGATTTGGGGAAGAAGTATAGAACAACTTTTTTCCCTTTAAATTCGGACAATGATCTAACTCTGCCGTCTGAATCTTGTAATGCAAAATCAGGAGCAGGCATATTAATTTTAGCTACCATAGTTACAAGTATATACTAAGTGGGTGGCTTTCAAAAGTTTTGTCGTCAATTCCATACTTTTTTAACAAGGTTTTTAATTTATATATCTGTTCGTTAATTTGTTTAATTTTATCAACATCGCTCTGGCTCATCGATTTCATAAGAGCTTGAACATTAAATGATATCTGGTGAATAAGCCTCATGATCTGACATTTAGCCGTAGTACATTCTTGAAAGCCATTACGATCTACTGTTTTTGCTCCATGTGTTTCTATTGCACATATTCTCTTGTGACAATCCATAATTATTCCAAAATGGTCTTTTCTGTCAGCTTTCTTGATAAGAGAAAGCTTTTCATGGTGGGCGTGGTGGAGTTCTCTTTCTAAATCATGTGCAGCTGGAATATCGGCTGAGCTATCTGCCGTAATAGCCTGTAGGCAGGTAACAACGCAACTTAAAAATATATAAAAATAAAGATTTTTTTTCATTGTCATAATAACACCTATTGATCCGTTTAGCGCACTGTTTATATTAATTATCTTTACTACTTATAGCTTATTTAATTTCTATTAGAAATATCAAGTATTTCTTGCTATACCTTAATAATATCTTAATCTCTTGCCCTTTTTACGGTAATTAACTAAGCTGACTAGATCTAAAAAATTTTAAAAAATAGCGCTAAAGATACAGGTAATTCTTATGAGTAATTTTAAAGTTCAGAAAAAAGTCCTTAAAAATGGGTTAACTATATTAGTACTGGAAAACCATACTATTCCCAAGGTTTCGTCGCAGTTGTGGTATGGTGTTGAGCTCTAAAGATGAAAAGTCTGGTGAAAAAGGGATAGCCCATTTTATCGAGCATATGATCTTTAAAGGCACCGACAAACTTTCTGAATCTGATATTAATCTTATAACTCATAAACTTTCTGGAACCTGTAACGCCTTTACTTCATACGATTATACCGGCTATTTGTTTGATTTCCCGGCCTCTGTTTGGCAAGAGGCGTTGCCTATTATGGCAGACTGCATGAGGAACTGCACCTTTAAGCAGCAGTTTTTAAACTCAGAAGTCAAAGCGGTTATTCAAGAGCTTAAAATGTATAATGACGACTATGGCTCAACGCTTATAGAAAAAATCGATTGGCACTATATTCCTAGACCACCCCTATCATCACCCTATTATTGGTTACAAATATGATCTTTGGAGTCTAAACAGAGAAGCACTTGTCTCTTTTTATCAAAAACACTACGTGCCAAATAACGCAACATTAGTTGTTGTGGGTGACGTTAAAGCTCAGGATGTATACAACCAGGCTGAAGCCGCCTTCGGCGCGATTCCAGCAAACCCTGCCTATAAACATGAAGTTTTTTATCACACCCCAGACCTTGCTCATAGTTCTGTTACTCTATATCGCGAGGTTCAAAAACCTCTTTTTATCTACGCATTCGTTGTTCCAGGGGTTAAAGAACGTCTTGATTATACCCTCGATTGTCTTACCTGGATTATTGGTGCCGGTAAAGGTTCTCGATTATACAAAAGGCTTGTTGAGCAAGAAAATATAGCAAGCGACGTTAACTGTTTTGTATACGATTTATTTGATCAGAGTGTCTTTTTCGTTCAAGTTGACCCCTATGATGCAGACAGTCAGGAAAAGATAAAATCGATAATTGCACAAGAAATTTCAGGAGTAAGTCAGGGTGAGATCTCTCAGCCAGAGTTGACTCGCGCAGTTAAAAAAACAGAGATGGACTTTATTTCGCTTCAAGAAAATAACCAAAAACTAGCTTACATTATTGGTAAATATTTCACTGCACTGCAAGACGAAACTTACCTTGAAAAATATACCGCCACAAACCCTAGTACGGTAAAAGAACAGATCAAATCCATAGCTGAAAACTATCTAAGCCCAGCTCTTATGTTTACAGGCGCTGTTTTGCCTATAGCAGAACAGGATAAAAATCTTTGGAAATCTTATCAAACTATTTCTGATGCTCAAGATTCAAAAATTTTATCAGCAATAACACGTGAGACATCTGTTGAAGATGGTTCTCAGGTGCACTCACTTTCGACAACATACATCCAACCGCACTTTGACTACCCACAGGCAAAAAAAGCCGTTATGCCCAACGGATTAAAAATCTTTTACCATCACGACCCTTCTGTTTCAAAGATAGAAGTTATTCTTGATTTTCAGGGTAAATATTTCTATGACCCAGAAGACAAGCAGGGTCTTACCATGATGCTTTTTGATATGTTGCAAGAAGGCACTGAATCATATTCATCAATAGAACTTGCCCACGTTATCGAATCACGCGGCATGTCTTTGGGAACTTTTCCGGGGCTGGTAACTTTGGGCATGCTTTCAAGCGATTTGCCTGATGGACTTGAAATTATTAAAGAGATCGTCTGTAGCCCACGCTTTCCTAAAGAAGCATTTGCACATGTAAAAAACAGATTAATTGCCGATGTCGAAGATTTTTGGGACGACCCACAACAATTTATTGGTCAATTGGTACGCGAAAATATTTACGATCATCACCCTTACCATAAAAATATATTTGGCACCCAAGAGACCCTTTCTACAATAACCCATGAAGATGTTACCAAATGGTTTGCACGCATGATAACACCCTGCTCAACACGGATAATGGTCGTTGGTGATTTAGGTAACTATGATGTGGTTAAAGAGATAGAAAAAGTATTTGGCTCTTGGTCTGGAACAGCCGTTGCGCCCATGGACTTTCCAAAGCTTCCTGAGATAAAGGCTCATGAGGTTCAATACCCTATCGTTCGGGACCAGATAACCCTGGCTTTTGCCGGAACCTCTGTTTCTCGCAAAGACCCAGATTTTGATAAATTACTTCTTTTTGATCAGATTTTTAGTGGTGGCGTTTTAGGTTCTATGAGCTCACGCCTTTTTGAATTGCGTGAACGTTCAGGACTTTTTTATACCATTGGCGGATCCCTTGTTGCCAATGCCGACCAGCAACCAGGTATGATTTATATAAAAACTATCGTCTCGCCAGATAGATTAGTCGAAGCAGAAAAAAGCATTCGCGAGGTTATTGCTCAAGGCGCACAAGGATTAACCCAGGCAGAACTTAATGAAGCGGTCCAGGCGGTTAGCAGCTCGCTGGTAGACAATTTTGCCTCTATGAAAAAGATGGCCTCCACGTTCTTGTTTATGGACACGTTTGACCTTACGCCAGAGTTTTTCAAAAACCGCCATGCGCAACTTTCTAAAATTACTATTGAAGAAGTTCAAAATGCTGTTAAACGCCATCTTGATCTTTCTAAAATTGTCACTATTAGAGTCGGCAGAGTATAATTATTCCTTATAAAACCACGGAATAAATGCACTTGTCTCGCGCATGTATTGTTGAAACTCTGGGTTGTCTTTGAGTTTACTTTCTAATAACGGCACGCCAGAGACATACAACAGTAAATACGTAATAGTTAACGGCCCGATTATTGTCAGAAATCCCCATGGCAGTGAAAGGGCGATAATAAATATTCCCCACCACATCACGGTTTCGCCAAAATAATTTGGGTGGCGCGAATAACGCCATAAACCAGATTTCATAATTTTGCCACGATGTGTGGCGTCAGCTAAAAACTGTTTTAATTGATAATCTGCAACAGACTCAAAAATAAATCCTGTAATCCAAACAAGCGTTCCTAAGATCGTATACCAAGAAATTGCGCCAAAACTGCTGCTGTTTATTAATATAATCGGCGCTGAGATAAGTAATAAAATAAAACCCTGCAACATAAAAACTTGTAGATACGAACGTATAATAACGTACTGTCCCCACTGTGCGCGCCACGCGGCATACCGTGCGTCTTCTGGTTTGTTGTGGTTACGCATATAGATGTGGCTGCTCAAGCGTGTGCCCCAGATAATTACCAGCGTTGTTGCAATAATTTGTTGCGGCAAATATAAACCGGTCAAAATAATTGTTTCAAGTGCAACAAGAATAAAACCTAGTCCCCATGCTATATCTGCAACACTATTATTTTTTATGCCCAATGCATACAAAAACCATGCCGACATGTAAAAAAATGTAGATAAAATTACAATAAAAATAGTTATCATGGTATATTCTCTAGAAGTTTTTTAAAAAAATAATCTCTTCAACCGTGTCTAGTATGAAATATATCCTAATTTTATTATCCTGCGCAACACTCGCACATGCAAGTGAATCGTGGCGAGTAATTGAAAAAAAGCAATTTCTTGATCCAGATTGGTCGCAAGAAAATCGTGTAGCTGCTGTCGTATGCGATTTAGAAAGAAAGTTACTCGCTGCAGCTTTTGCAGGAAGTTGCGATGTTATTATATTTGACACGCAAACAGCTCTGCCAAAAGCTCGGTTAGCTGGAAGCTCAGAAGACGCCGTCACTGTTCTAGCACTTGACCCAAAAAAGAAACAGCTGGCTGTAGGGGATCATGCAGGTAACGTTTCTGTCTGGCGCGCATGTGGCAAGAGCTGGATAGAGGAACATCAATTACCGACGCAAGTCGGGGGTGTTGATTGTCTTGCATTCTCGCCAAAAGATGATTTGCTTGTGGTTGCGCATCGGGGTGAAATTTCACTATGGAAACCAAAAACTGGCTCGTTATTAAGAACTTTATACATGTCAGGCGATTGTGTTTCTAATTATGGTTGTGGTGACTTTGATCGCGAAGGTAAGAAAATTCTTCTGAGTGCGATTGCTCATGGTTGTGATAGTTCAGGCGTTATTGAAATATGGGATGTTTCTAATGGCAAATGTTTAACAAAAAGGCGGGCATTTGATGTGAAGGTTCTGCCTAAAGGCGCTGCTGTTGCATGGCACCCAAATGGAAAAGAATATCTTGTTGGATCTGGCAAAGGCGTGGTCGATGGGTACCAAATGGATGAATCAGAGGCCCCTGTCAATTTCTGCTTTGGTGATAATTCTGCAGTCGGTGTAATTACTGGGTTAGTCTATAGTGCTGACGGTTCAAACGTTTTGATGGTAGATAGTTCTACGGCTCATCTAATAATATTGGATCCTAAAGCTAGAAAATTCTCTAGGCTTGTAAACCCAAACAAAAAAGGCGCTCGTTCTAAATTTTTTGATTTTTATGGTAATGACGGATCGGCAATGGTTGTTGATTCTTTAAACAGACTTGTGTGTTGGGAAAAAGATAGAAAATGAAGGGAAAAATTAATATGAAATACGTAATAATTTTATTATCATGCGCAACAGTAGCACATGCAACAGAAACTCAAATACCGCCTCTTGCGTGGAATTTAGTTAAACAAGCTCAGTATCTTGACCCAAAAGGTTCGCCTGGAAATAAAGTCGCTGTTGTGGCAATGCATGCAGCAACAAAAGTACTCGCAGCAGTTTTTGCAGATCGCGCAATCAATGTATATGACACACAAAAAGATGTTTTAGTGCAGCGGCTAGAAGATCAAGCTACTACACAGATTCGTCAACTAGCGTTTGACCCAGAAGGTAAATTGCTTGCAGCTGGTGATCATGAGGGCAATGTTTCTCTGTGGGAAAAAAATAATAACGGTTTTCAAAAACAATATCTGTTACGACAAGACCAACCTCTTGATTGTCTTGTATTTTCGCCTAACTCTAAATTACTCGCTGTAGGTTATACATGGCCAAAATGCCAAATTGGTATATGGGATACATCTTCTGGAGCACTAGTAAAAAATTTAGCTCGTCCATTATGTCCCCATGAATGTACTAATACTGTTTGCTTTCCTTCTGATTATTCTTCTATCGCATTTGATCCTACTAGCAAAATAATTGTGGCGGGCACAACTATTGGTTGTATTGAAAAGTGGGCCGTTGATACTGGGAGACTTTTACTAAGAACTAATAAGTTTAATCGTGCCGTAGTTGCTGCTGTTGCATGGAAACCAAATGGAAAAAGATACGCTCTCGGGTCGAATAACGGCATGGTATGTACTTACGATTCCAGTAATGGCAAGTCAAAAAAAGTGGTTGATTTGGGCGCCATTGTGGGCGTTGCTAGTTTAGAATATAGCCCAGATGGTTCGCGAGTTGTAATTGCGGATAGATGTGTTCCCGCTCCAACTGTGTTGGATTTTAAAAATAGAAAAACTGGTTGTCTTCCAAACCCAACCAAAGAACTAGTTGCATGTGCGGGCTTTGATGGAAGTGCCCAAAGCGTCTTTATTGTTGATCGTACTAATACGCTTGTGCGTTGGGAAGATGTAACAGCAGAAGAGTAATATGAGATATATACTACCAGTGGGGGACTTAGTATGTTAAATATATTTTTATTAGTGTTAATTTTTTTAGTTGCTGAATTGCGCGGAACTGAATTCGGCATGATTGAAGACTTACCTCGAGAGCTGAAGGTCCGTATTCATGATTTTTAAGTAGGAAGAAAAACACATGATTGTCTAAAGAGATTGTGTCACCGTTGGACTCCGCTAAGAAAATTCACCGTTGGCGACGGTGTCGGCTATAACGTAAAGCACTTCAGCGATGATAATAGGTATCTAGTGACGAAGTCCGATCACAAACCAAAGAAAAGAAAAAAATAATCTTGATCATGATATACTTAATGTCACTGATTGGTTTTATGCCATAAATAGCGGCACTTACGTGAATTATATTATCTTGGCAGTATTTGCAATTTTGCCGTTGCGTGGTACTGAATGGTCTATTAGAGGTTGTGATTTTATTGGAGCAATCGACACCAGGGGATCATTGAGATAACCGAATTGTATCGGTGTCGAATAAACAAATTCAGATGTCTAAAAAATATTGGGATTGCGCAAAGAGCTAAATATTTTTATGTGCTTTAGAGTGATATTATGAAAAAAAATTATAACGATTTTATAAAAATTATTTACGATTATTATGCTGTCAATCGGCGCTCGTTTACATGGCGAGAAGAAATTTCGCCCTACAGAGTGTTAGTTTCAGAAATTATGCTGCAGCAGACACAAACAGACCGTGTTGCGTATAAATTTCCACAATGGTTAACTTATTTCCCCGATTTTGAAACACTTGCTAGTGTCAGCACACGTGATGTTATAGCCGCATGGGCCGGCCTTGGTTATAACAGAAGGGCGTTGTCGTTACACAGCGCTGCCCAACGTGTTATGCAAGAATTTGGTGGTAATCTGCCAGACGACCCTGAGATACTTGAAACATTTAAAGGGATTGGCCCAAATACCGCTGGTTCAATTTGTGCGTTTGCGTTTAACAAGCCGACAATTTTTATTGAGACTAATATTAGAGCTGTATATATTCACCATTTTTTTCCTGGTGAAGAAAAAGTTCATGATAAGCAGCTGTTGCCGATTATTCAAGAGACGTTGGATAAAAACAACCCGCGCGACTGGTATTATGCATTAATGGATTATGGCGTAAAATTAAAAAAAGAACATAAAAATCCAAGCCGTAAAAGTAAACACCACACCGTTCAATCTAAGTTTGAAGGCTCTGAGCGTCAGATCCGTGGCATGATTTTGCGGGCGCTTACCGAATATGGAAAACTTTCTTTTGATGAGCTTATTGCCGTTATCCCCCGCGAACAGCGGCGAATTGAAAATAACCTTTCTGATTTAATTAAAGAAGGGTTCATTAAAGAAAACCAAGATTGTTATTTTCTTTAATAAAAATTTTTTAAGTAATTTTCTGCAGTGACAATATGTTTTTTTAACGTATCTTTTTCCATGCGCGCTAGATAGATTTTCATAGCGCCCAAGCGTGGATTTTTTGATATAGTGTTTATATTTTTATAAATAAAGCGCCAATAAAGACCGTCCCACACCGAGCACCAGGGACCCTTTTTATAATCACTCATTTTTAAAATATAGTTTGATCCAGATATATAGGGCTTAGTTGTTATCAGCCCTCCATCTGCATACTGGGACATGCTATAAACATTGGGCACCATAACCCAGTCATATGCGTCTATGTACATCTGCATGAACCATGAGTAAACATCATCAGGGTTAATTTCTGTAAGAAGCATAAAATTACCAAGGATCATAAGCCGTTCAATGTGGTGGGCGTAGCTGTTTTCAAGCGTATGGCCTATAGCATCGTCAACTGGCTGAATGCCGGTGGTGGCTGTCCAAAATGATGCAGGCAATTTTTCTTTATGATTAAAAAAATTCTGCTTTCTTATATAATCGCCTTCTGTTTGGTATACCCCGTTGATAAATTCGCGCCAACCAAGAATTTGGCGAATAAAGCCTTCAAGTGAGTTGAGCGGCGTTTTATGCTTTTCTGCATAATCAAGCGTTGTTGTCAGAATATAATCTGGCGTTAAAAGCCCGCTGTTTATAAGTGGCGAAAGAAGCGAGTGGTAGCCAAAGGGAACGTTTTTTGAAATCGCGTCTTGGTAGGGGCCGAAATCAGCAAGTCTGTGTTGCAGAAAATCGTTAAACCATTTTTTTGCATCAGCGTGTGTTACGGGAAATATAAAGTTCTTATCATTACCTGGATTGTCTGGAAATGCTTGCGTAATTTCTTTACGTGCCTGGATGATATAGTCAGTTTCTTGTGGTTGCCAGTAAGTTGGCTGCTGAAAACCCTTTGGGAACTTTTTACGATTTTCAGTATCAAAGCTCCAGGAGCCACCGCGAGGCTTGTGATGATCTATAAGTATCGTGTAACGTTTTCGCTGTTCTATATAAAAATTTGCCATAGAATAATGTTTTTTATTATCAAAATATTTTTTAATATCCTGCGACGTTCCTAAAAAAATCGGCGAATCATGGCGCGTGAGCTTAATATTTTTTCTATGCGCCGTTTTAATAAGTTCTTTTTCTAAATGCGTGTCTCCTGGTGCTAGGTAATTGCAATTTTGTATAGAATGTTTTTTAAGGTAAGCAAAAAGGCCATGTTGTTCGTCTCTAACAGTCGGGAATTCAAAATAGATAACAGTATGTCCCTGTTGTGAAAGCTTTTGGCCAAAGGCTTTCATGCTCGCTCTATGGAAAATAAGTTTTTTCTTATGGAACATAAATTTTGAAAAAAAGTAATCATCTTCAAGTAAAAAAATTATGGTACTTTTATCAATTAAAGGGTGATTCTCACACAACTGATCAGGAAATAGTAATAGAGCGTCTTTTTTTGCAACCATTTTTTATACCGTAAATTTTTTAGAAAATGTATCACTACAATTTTAGGCAACAAAAAGCAGCATATGCAATAATACAGATCATTTAAATTTCAAGAACATTTCTTTGGCATAAGCAGTTTGTTTTGAATGATCAACCATAGGTTGTGGGTAGTTTGGAATATCAATTTTGCCGCTAGAAAGCGCGTGAATTATTTTTGGCGAGTATCGAGTAAGCTCGGGCACCCAACGTTTAATGTAGGTGCATTCTGGATCGAATTTTTCTTGTTGCAGCCAGGGGTTAAAGATCCGGAAATAGGGTTGTGGGTCGCAACCAGTAGATGCTGCCCATTGCCAACTGCCATTATTAACGGCAGGGTCATAGTCGACAAGTTTTTGTGCAAAATATTTTTCTCCCAAACGCCAATCGATATGCAAATCTTTTGTTAAAAATGATGCAACTATCATGCGCACACGGTTGTGCATCCAGCCGGTTGCATTGAGTTGACGCATGCCAGCATCAACAATAGGAAAGCCTGTTGTGCCGGTGCACCATTTTTTGAATGTTTCTGGGTTTTCTTTCCAGTGTATATTTTCATATTTTTCTAAATAGCTGTGGCCAAATACACGGGGAAAGTGTGCTGCAATTTGTGTGTAAAAATCACGCCAATAAAGTTGGCGCACCAGCATGTGCATAGCACCAAGATGGTTTACCATGGTATGAAATTCTTCACGAATCGAGATGGTGCCAAATTTATTATGTGCCGATAATCCAGTTGTTGGCAGTTCGGGAAAATCTCGAGTATTTTCATACTTCTTAAAATTTTCTATATGTTTTAAAATTTTTAAACCATTTTCACGGCCGCCGTGTACAAAAATATTTTTATTAAAGCTGTCCAGAATTTCTTTGGGATCTTTTTCTTCAATAAGCTTATGTATGAAATAATTTTTATGGTTGTTTGACCGTGGCAGGGCAACTGGAGTTTTGAGCGCCGCGCGATAGAAGGGTGTAAAGACCGTATATGGTTTGCCGGCTTGGGTTAAGACACTATCTGGTGCGTGTAATAAAAGATCATGGTGCGCATTAAAATCGATGTTTAATTTTTTGCAGATTTTCTCTATATGCGCATCCCGCTCCAAAGAATAGGGTGTGTAATCTTGGTTTATAAAAACTGCATCGATTTTCTTTGTTTTAAATAGTTCTTCTATAATTTTTTCGGGCGCGCCATAAAAAATATAGAGGTGGCCCGCATGAGCTTTTAGTTGCTCTTTTAGATCCGCAAGAGATTCTAGCATAAACTGTAATGCGTTTGTGCTTTTATAGTGATTTTTTTCTGTTACTTGTTGTGGATCAAAGATAAAACAGGGGATAATATGCTCTGATTGTTCCAGCGCTGATATAAGTGCAGTATTGTCATAAAGGCGCAAGTCCCGACGAAAAATAAAGAGCGATAAAGGATATTTTTTATTCATGAATCTGGCGTTAATTGTTTTGTTATATTTTGCATTAATTGATAATACTGATCAATATTTTTTGCAACTCTTTCAGAAAAATCTTCTCCGTAGTTATGTGAGGTTACATTTCTGTCATCTACAGCTTTTAATAATGTATTAAAATCTTTGTCTGATAAAATTTTGTTCATGTAGCAAGCACGAAAAACATCTTTGGGATTAATTTGTCTTAGCGTCGCACCTTTGTTATTAAGGTAGTCTGCCAAATATTTCCAAAAAGTGTCTATAGTATATTCAAATCGTTGAATTTTACTGTCTCGTATTTCGTAAAATTCGTCTTTAATTGTTGGGTCGTTTGATCTTCTAACCGATACAGCAAGAGTTTTTAGTGATTTTAATAGCAAATCATAGCGCAGGTTTAGCGATTTTTTTTCCATAGAACTAACTCTGGCATTATAACTTCTTTAAATTCTTTAGAGATATTATTTAAATCGACTATATCAATATAATAGGGCTGGTTTAATGCCAGTATAACATCTTTTAGTTCTGAAATAGCGTAGCGGTCTAATTTTACTTGAGCATCAAGCGCTATATCAATATCAGAGTTTTCTTGATGAGTGCCTCGGGCCCGTGAGCCGTAGATATATATATCGGCATTGGGAAACAACGCACTGGTAACATTGATAATTTTTTCTTTAATTTCAGGCTTTAATCCACCCGATTGGTTTTGAATTTCTGGAGTTTTGTTCATTTTTTCCTCTTGATTATCTTACGTTATTTTACAATTTGAACAATCAATATTGAAATAGTTTGTAATATATTGCTAGAGTGTCTTTAGAGTATACGTGATTTCTTGTAAAAGGGGGAATCTTTATGATTTCACAAATAAAAAAGAATTTTGATGTTATCTTGATTGCTTTGATAAGCATAGCGGTTGCTGTTTCTGGCGCCATGTTTGTTAATGATGGGCTTCTTTGGTTAGATATGTTAAAAAAACCTTCTTTTATGCCACCAAATTGGGTATTTGCTGTCGTGTGGAACCTGATATATCTTTCAACAGCCTGTGCAGCTACGATATTAGTTCGTGCCTATAAACATACTGAAGTATACCGTTGGTTATTATTTCTATTTTTTATTTTTGCACTATTGATTCCCTTGTGGACCTATCTATTTTTTGTACATCACAGTCTTGGTGGGGCTTTAATTGATATGATTGTTATGGAATTTACTGTTCTTACTATTATTTTTTATACCTACCAGGACGCTTTTTCAATAACACTCTTAATGTTGCCCGCTGCTGGATGGTTAGGTTTTGCGTTGTATCTTTATTATCAAATTTTAATGCTGAACTTTTAGGAGCTTACAATAATATAGTTTCAATTGTAGGTCACGAAATATATGACTCGCGTGGTTGGCCAACGCTGTTGTGCGCCATACAGTTAGATGATGGCTTTATCGCCTACGCATCAGTCCCAACAGGCCTTTCTCGCAGCAGGCATGAAGCGCGTGAATTACGAGATGGCGACAAAAGGCTTTGGGGAAAGGGCGTTGTAAAAGCAATTGAAATGATTGAACAGGTTATCGCGCCAGAATTTGTTGGGCAAGAGCCAAATGCAATTACTATGGATTTTAAAATGATAGAGCTTGATGGCTCTGCTGATAAATCGTATCTTGGCGCAAATACCATGCTTGCAGTAAGTATGGCCCTTTATCGCGCTCAAGCGCATGTTGAGGGCATAGAACTGTATGAATTAATTGGCTATCTTTTTGGTGCAGAAAGCATTACGATTCCCTTTCCTTTTT
>CAWKEK010000023.1:0-4992 GCA_963848615.1 uncultured Candidatus Babeliaceae bacterium | reverse complement strand
TTTTGACACAAAAACAAATGCTATTATAGCCGCAGACTCTGCAAATAAATTGGCTACCGCATTAAATATCATTATGCTTCTTGATCGTTCTGGCGATCCTAATGTTGTAGAGGTAGCGCCATTATATAATGTTGACGCAAATATTGTTGCCGATTTACTTAAAACACAAATTCTTGCGCTAACTGGCGACCAAAAAGGTGGCTTAAAAGCAGATGTTAAATCAGAAGCGGGTCTTTATTTTGGTGCAAATCAAGTTCATTTAGTTGCAGACAACCGGCTCAACGCAATAATTTTATCTGGTTCGGCCCCAAGTGTTGAACGGATAAAAGATCTTATTGCTGAGCTTGACCAGCCTGTTGAATCTGGCAGATCTATATTACATGTTTATGAATTGCAATATCTTGATGCTCCAACATTCGCGCCGATTTTACAAAAAATTGTAAAATCGGGCACAGAAACCTCTCAGGCAACCAAAGACCTTCAGGGTGGGGTACGCAAAACCTTTGAAGGCGTTATTATTGTGGCAGAAGAAAAGGTTGAAGAAAAGGCAGAAACACTTCAAACAACGGGTGACCAAAAATCATTACTTCAAGGCTCTACGGTCTTTAAGGGTGGCAACAGACTTATTATAACCGCGCGCCAAGACGATTGGTTAAAGATAAAGGATCTTATAAAATCACTCGATATTCCACAGCCTATAGTTATCATCGAAGTTATGGTTATTGATGTTACTATTGACCAAGAGAAAATTTTAGGTGCCCAGATTCGCAATCTTACCGCCAATGTTCCGACTACTGTTCAGTCAAATGGCGTAACTGCACAAGCTGCGCTTGCTAATGCGCCAATTTTAAACACCAATGGAACATCATCGTCTACAGCGATTACTACAGTACCTGAGCCGGCAAAACTGGCCTCTGATTTATTAGGCCTAATATTCCCAGGAACAGCTACTACGCCTGCATCAAGTCTTGCACAAAATCTTTCAACTGCAAGCCCAGGTTCGCTTATCATGTCATTTAATGATCCTAATGGCACAGGTATTTGGGGCATCTTGCAAGTGCTTGATTCTTATACGGACTTAAAAGTTTTATCTCATCCCTTTTTAGTTGCTCGCAGCAACAGAGAAGCTGAAACAATTATTAGTCAGATACGTCGAGACCAAGGTCAGGCATTTGCCGGTCAAGCAGCGGTTGTTTCGCAAAAAATTGAAGATATCGAAGCTCGTTTACGTGTGGGGATCGTTGCTCGTGTAGCATCACTAGACCGCGTCAACATGCAAATTGCTGTTGATGTTCAAGAATTTACCTCATCTACCAACGTTAATAACTTTACCCGAATCACACGAACCGTGAATACCAATTCTAATATCAGTAGCGGGCAGATATTGGCCCTTGGTGGCCTTGGGACATTAACTGAAATAGAAAGTACTTATAAAGTGCCGATTTTAGCAGATATACCCCTTATTGGTACTTTCTTTCAATACAGCAGTAGATCAACAGAACAGCAAAACTTGCTTATTCTTATAACTCCAACAGTTATTGAGCCGAAAATTAGAGGCGGCGTAGAAATTTACACCCGTGATAAAATTTCCTCAGGATTTGAAGTATTTGAAACACAAAGTATTATAGGTAACCCACGAGACCCAGTGACACGCTGGTTCTTTAAAAGCAAGCTTCAAGAAGCAGAAGAGACAACCAATGTCTTTCTCTCTCAGGGCCAGGGTGACTTTGTGCGTGAGTTTGACAAAGACGTAGAACGCAAACGTGATAATACTAAATCACGCCGTTCAAGAAGAACCTCAAAGTCAAAAAAGTCTACGGCTCAAAAGAAGTCTATTCAGCGCAACCAAGACAGAAAGTACATCACTGAAACAAAATTCGGACTTTAAAAAAATTATAGATTATCTTCAATCGACAGAAATAATAATTTTTTTTGAGACCTCGTCATAATCAGCAGTGGCTAATGTGCCCTTTTGTTTACGCAGCTCACTTAAAAAACGAGCGCCTTCGATAATTTTTTCAGTAATTGCGCGCGTTTTACTGGAATAATTGCAGGATAAAATAGACCAATAATTTTGCAAAATTGGTGATTGAAGCCACATCAAAAAGCCATTAATCCAAACATATTGCTCGACGACATTATAGCGTGAAGTAACAACAAAATCTTCAATCGCTTGGAACGCTCGCATTGCACCATAAATCTCAACTTGAAATCTTTTTGCCCCATCAAAACTGCGTGGTTTTTCATGTGAAAAATCAAAATCTGGATTCATGCTTGCATACAAAAAGAAACCTTCAGGATAATAATTAAGTAATTCACGTTGAGGATCTAGAAAGTTTTTTTGAACGTTCTCAAGGGAATTATAAGTAATTTTATTCTCTTCACTACGCGCATCTGATGTCACACTTAAATATAAATCACCACATATCAAAAAAGTTGCAATACCGGCAAGAAAGGTAAAAATTAGATCAAACCTTTTTATAGCAGGTACGTGAAATCGTAAAATCTCAATAACTCCACTCAACAATAATCCAAAAAATATAACAAATAAAACTATCGTCCAATTAAAAAACATAGCTTCCCTTTAATAATTACAATAACTAAAACTATCACCCAAAAGTAAATGCATAAAGTGATATGCCCTTAGGAACTTTTAGCGTCAAAAGATGTTCAGCTGCATTGCCTTTAAGTTCACAGATGGTGTACATGCGTGGTTGCATAACTGTTATTTGGTCGATCTCTTTTCCATCAAGAAGAACTTTTATAACTTTCGATTCGGGTGATTGCATTACAAGATAAACGTTGTTGGCAATAAACTTTAATTCAAGGCTAGAATCATCGCCATCAGAAGTTATATGTTCAGGCTTGCTGAGCCAGGCACCCTTAAGACTAACGCTGTCTCCAGCTGCCCGAGCTGAACCTAAGTATGTTTCTGGAGTTATTCTCCCATGAAAACTTTTTTCTTCCGTCAATTGATTTAATAACGGGAGTTTTAAAAGTTTGCGAATCTCATTTTCTGTTTCAAGATAATTACCTTCACCAAAATGTGTGTAACTTATTGCACCATCTTGATTTATTAAATAATGCGCTGGCCAATAATGATTATCATAGTTTTGCCAGGTGCTATAGTTATTATCAAGCGCTACCGGGTAGGTAATCCCAAAATCTTTTACTGCGCTCTGGACGTTGCTTAACTTTTTTTCAAACTCAAACTCAGGTGTATGCACACCAATTATTACTAAACCATTATCTTTGTATTTTTTATACCATTCTTTTATGTGCGGTAAAGTACGTATACAATTAATACAGCTATAGGTCCAAAAATCGATCAAAACAACCTTGCCACGCAATGTTTCTAGGTCCAGGGGCTCAGAGTTTATCCACCCTTCAATGCCCATAATTTTAGGCGCTTTACTTAAATTTAAGCTATTTTTTGACGGCATAAATAACTCCAATTCATGTTTTATAATACTATTATCTTCAATTGTTAGTGCTGGAAAATATTTTGCTGCAAACTGCAACAGAAACCTGTCTGCATGAAAAGCAATGGCAAATGCACCCAAAATCATTAATAAGCCAAATAATTTACGAATAAGCTCGGTATACTGAGCAAGAAATTGTGTTGAATAGATAATTTTATTGCCGCCATACATAATTAAAAACATCGGCAATGCAGCGCCCAAACTGTAAGTAAGCGTCAGCAAAACGGCGCTTAAATTAATTGAACTTGTAGCAACAAGCGATGTAATTGTTGCAAGAATAGGCCCAGCGCATGGTGTCCAGATCAACCCAAGAGAAGCGCCGACGATAAACCCACCAAAAAACCCATTACCAAACAATTGTGATCTTTCTTGGACAATAGTTCCTAAATGGGCAAAGCCAGAAGTTCTAGCAGCAAAATAGTTACTCAGTTGTGGAAAAAGCATGGTTAGGCCTGAAAAAGTTATTACAGCTATAGCAAAATAGCGTAAAATATCTGGAGAGACCCCTGTTGCATGCACTAATGCGGTAAGCGTTAAAGTAAAAAATACAAAACTTACAACAAGCCCAACTACTATTCCATAAGGTCTATAACGTTCTTGACCAATACTAACAGAAAGCAGAATGGGCAGCACCGGTAAAATACAGGGCGAAAGCACCGTTACAACACCTGCTAAAAATGCAAACAAGAAAAGTATAACCATATTAACGACCAACCAGCATATCTTCAATAAGTAAAATTCTATTATATTTTGCTAGACGTTCACTGCGTGAAGGGCCACCAGCTTTAAGCTGCCCAGCACTTGAACCGATAGCAATATCGGCAATAAAGGAATCTTCTGTCTCGCCAGACCTGTGCGAAACAATAGTATTTAAATTATTTTCTTTGGCTAATTTTATCGCCTGAAGTGTTTCGGTAATGGTGCCGATTTGATTCGGTTTAATAATTACCGAAGTTGCACAGTCTTCTTCAATGCATTGTGCAATACGTTCAATATTGGTGGCAACAAGATCATCAGCAACAAGCTGCACCTTTGTTTGAAGTGCTGTTTTCATAGCATGCCAACCAGCCCAATCATCTTCGCTCAAGCCGTCTTCTATTGAATAAATAGGATATGTTGAAACAAGCTCTTCATAGACTTCGATCATATCTTTTGAAGTTAACTGCTTCTTTTGCCAAAGATATTTGTGCGTAAGTTTGTCATAAAATTGTGATGCGGCAAAATCTAGCGCTATCACACAACGGTTGCCTTCAGCATCGCCAACTTTTTCTAACACTTCAGTTAAAATATCTAACGCCTCTTCATCTGACTTAACCTCCGGGCTGAAGCCGCCCTCGTCGCCAACTGCTGTCGAGTAACCACGCTTTGTTAATGCATTTTTAAGTTCTTGATAAACTACAACCCCGATCTCCATAGACTCTCTAAATGTTGGCACACCAACAGGAACAACCATGAACTCTTGTATACGTAAATTATTCTGGGCATGGGCGCCGCCATTAATAACATTAAA
>CAWKEK010000022.1:0-3252 GCA_963848615.1 uncultured Candidatus Babeliaceae bacterium | reverse complement strand
AATGATTAACACCAATAATTTTTTTGCCCAAAGAGCCAGCAAGTGCTTTAGCAAAGCATACGCCAATTAATAAGACCCCGGTAGCCCCGGGCGTTGCGTAACGGCTATGGTGTCGATATCATTAAGCTTTACGGCTGCTGCCTCAAGCGCTTGAGTAACTATCGGATTAATCTTTTCAATATGTGATCGAGATGCTATTTCTGGCACAACACCACCGTATTGTGCATGTAAATCTATCTGAGAAAAAAGCTTATTTGAAAGTACGCCCCGTGTACTGCTATAAACTGCTGCTGCAGTCTCATCGCACGAGCTTTCAATTGCGAGTATAAGTTTTTCCATATTATAAGCGGGCACGTTTAATCGAGTTGCCTTTTTGTATGAGCTTTGACGGTGTTTGGCTCAAACAAGCATTAACATCAAGCTGTGCAAGAACGCAACGTGTTAATCCGTCATCACGTTTTCTTTTTTCTTCTTGTGTAAGGTTTTTCTTTAAAACAATGGTCGGCAAATGGATAATTGTTGAAGATTCCTGTGAAGTTGTATCTCGTAAGGTATCGATAAATTCCGGTGGGTAACAGACGATGATAGCATTGTCCGGTATGCGTAACGGCATATCATTTTCAGCACGCTGTTCAATGGTCCACACCGTCTTGGTACCTTCTTTGCTCCATGAAACATCAAACCAAAGGCAATCAGCATCAGGAATTCTTTCAAGGTGTTGCACGGTTCCGCTTGAGACTTTTGGGTGCTCAGCTGTTACAACTATGGGGAAGCTGCTCACATGACCAGTTTCTGATAAAAATTCGATGCCATTACTCAGATCAAGCACGCAGCCTTTATAAGTACATTTGATATGCACCGGGTCTGCTTTGTCGATGTCTGCCTTTATGACATAGGTGTACGTTGATGTTGGTATGCTCGCATAAAAATAATATGCTTGAGCAAGCAGAAACGCTAAAAATATTTTTTGGGTAAGACTATTTTTCATACGATTTCTCCCCGGGGTTACTATTATTAAATATCTAGATATAAAAGGATAAAATGTCGTATTCTGAACTTTAGAATACCTAATTTTTAGGGATAAACCTAGGGGGATAGATGAAAAAGTTTTTTCAAAAGCTTGCGCATAAATTTTTTTTACTCGAACGGGATCCGTCAAAACTTGCATATGCTACCTGTTTGGGAGTTTTTTTTGGGCTTTCGCCCTTTTTAGGGTTGCAGAGCTGGCTGGCAGTTTTCTTTGCCTGGCTATTCGGTTTTTCTATTCCACTTGTTGTTTCAGTTCTTTTTCTTGTTAATAATCCTTTTTTTACCACAATTCCTATTGCTATTGCAAACTATTTAACCGGATATTTATTTTTTACGTATATTATTCCGCTAGATTTATGCGCCTATAACCCGAGCTGGTTTGCGTGGATCGAAAAAAAAATCGGCCCGACACTATATACCTATTCAGGTATCACAGATGTTTGTTTTTGGTATTTTATAGTAGGTGGCATTATTTTTGCTATACTAATTACGGTACCTTTGTACCCGATATTCAAGTATCTTTATACAAATCTTGCAAAAAAATATGAAAATAATAGCCCAGAATAAAAAAGCCTTTCACGATTATGATGTTTTAGAAACCTATGAGACAGGGATAGTGCTTAAGGGTGACGAAGTTAAATCGCTTCGCGCCGGGCATGTTCAACTTTTGGGTGCCTTCGGCTCTATCCACAATAACGAGCTGTTTTTAATAAATTGCCAGATCTCGCCCTATTCTCATGCTTATCAAAAGCTTGAAGAGCTTGTTAAGCGTAGCAGGAAGTTGCTGGTTTCTCGTAAGCAGCTTGATCGTTCATGATGGAAGTTGCTAAAAAGGGCGTTACCCTGGTGCCACTCAAAATCTACCTTAATGAAAAAGGGTTGGTTAAGCTCGAACTTGCCTTGTGTAAGCACAAAAAGGCACACCAGAGAAAAGAAGAGATCAAAGAGAGGGATATTGCCCGCGAAACGCGTCGTGAATTGCGGGGTAAATATGACGCTTAGACCCTTCGGCCGCATGGATTCGACTTCGCTCACCACGAGCGGCCATTTATGCAGCTTGTCCATTTTTACCCCTTGTGGTAAACTGGTATTAATTGAAATTTTCGGGGGCGTACCCATCTTGCGCTTATCCACGCCTACGGGCTTGGCAAGCTACAGAGGGCGGGCTGGCTTCCGAGAAAAATTTGAAATTTTCGGGGGCGTACTGGCTTCGACGTGGTGTTGATGTCTTAAAGAGCATGTCGAGCGTTGATTAAGTGCTCGTTAAAGAATTAATCAAACAATAAACGCAACTCCTAATATGAGTGGCTATGGTTATACAGCAGCTATGGCGTAAGCCTTAGCTCGTTTTATAACTGCTCTTGTTTAATTGGCGTGTCTATCAGTTAGTTAAACAAGTATCATCCAGATAGAATGTTACGGGAGAATTTTTTGTTGTGTAACGTAACAATCACTGAACAGGCCCTATGATATTTTTTTGTTATTGAAAAAATCATAGCGGTATAAGCAATAACTAAACATGTAGCGCTTTATTTCTGATACGTTGCGGACATGGGTTCGATTCCCATCGCCTCCACCAGTCTTGGCTACTTCGTAGCTTCGTCTGGCTTTGCCCTTGTAGGAAACTCTATAAATAATTAATTATAAAAATGCGACGTAGTGCGACGAAGTTTTAACAAAGACGCAAGACTGTCCGAAGAAGCCGTAGGCGTAGACGGACTACTTTGATTAATTATGTACTATGTTTATCTTTTAAAATCTATAAATTTTCCCGATAAAATTTACGTTGGTGATACTCAAGCCGTAGGGCAATTTTTTTCTATTTCTTTTATAAGATCGTCTATTGCAAATTTTGCTTGGCTCAAGTAAAAAAGCGCATCTTTTTGTGGTTCTTTGCCTGCTCCGACTTTAGTTGCGTTTTGAAGATATAGTTTTTTTAATAATTCTGTGCGAAAATCTGGCGCAAGATCGAATCTTCTTTTGACCATGGCATGGTTTGAAACATGAGCGCAAAAAAAATTAATAAAAATAATAGTTTTTATTATTCTCGATGTCTTCATCTGATAATCCCTTTCTCGCGTTTTTTGGCCCCTTGTCCGGCATAGCCTGTCGAGCCTGAGGGCCCGAATAGCGAAGCCTGGATATTGACTCTTGTCATATTCCGCAGTAGCTTTATGATACATTTTTGTTCCATTTCTATACAAGGATATTCTATGAAAACAT
>CAWKEK010000021.1:0-63696 GCA_963848615.1 uncultured Candidatus Babeliaceae bacterium | reverse complement strand
TATATTTTAAAATTCATAGTTTTGTAGCTACTTATTTGAATATATATTTTTATAATAACCTACTATGAATAAAAAATAGCGATAGTAATTTAATTTTGCCTATTGTATATATTGACCTATTGTAGATCTGTCTTTAGATTTTGATAACTTATATGAAATAGTTGTTAGGAGTACTATGAAGGTTAATTTACTTTCTTCTATTTATAACGTCGCATTTCTTGCACGTCTATCGTGGTGCTGAAACGGTTATTAAATTGCGTGCTGTTGGAGGCTTTTCTGATCCAAAAAATTTAGAGATCCTGAGTTGCACATGCTTTTATGAAACTTTAAGGCGGATAGACCACCCTGAATCAGTTCAAGATAAAAATAAAAAAACTACAGAGAAAGCTTCTGCGGGCTTTTTTGCTATGCCTTGGCTTTTAGGTTTATTCAGCGCTTGCAACTTCACTTAACAAGCTTCTCATTCACTTAAGCCGGATTTAAAAGATTTTCTAATACTCATGCGCTCTTTTATACGACTGTTGTTGAAGCTTTCTGCATGAGGTTGCTCCTTTTTTGATGAGATTTTTTAATTTTTGCTTGCCGTCGTTGCTCAGCCCTGCGTTTCAGCCTTTGCTTATAGCAAGCCGCAAGTCTTTTTCTGTTATTTGCATCGTGTAGAGGAAATCCGGCTGCCTTCGGGTTACATGTGAATTCAATTTTTGCTGTAGTTAGATCTGCCTGAGTAACGCCCGTGTCTTGAATAACTTTTTCCATTGTGCTGGCGTTATAGCTTTAAATGGAGCCAACAGTCGGTCTCTATGCATTTTTTGATATGTTAAGTTTGTTTCAGATGCGCTTAAAAATCATAGTTGTATAAAAAATAATGCGAGTATTAATTTTTTTACCATGTTAACCGTTATCTGTTAATAATATTGGAAAATCCAAATCGCTGCTTTTAAATGCGTCAATTTGTTCTATATTTTCGCCAAAAGTGACATAGGCAATCGGTATCTTAAGAGTATCGACGATAGCTGAAAACGATGCCGCCTTTACCTGTGCCATCTGTTTTGGTCAGAATTATTCGTCAACTTTTCGATTCGTTAAATAGTTTTACCTGTTCAAGCGAATTTTACCCAGCATGCTATCATCACCAAAAGGGTGGTTATGGCTTTTTCTGGCAACTGCTTAGCTGATAGTCCGGTGAATCTTTTCAAGCTCTTTCATAAGATGGGTTTTGGTCTGTGAGCCGTCCGGCAGTATATCGATAATAAGTCTATCGATAGCCACCTTTTTTATATTCAGCACATGCTTGATAAACTACTGAGCTTCGGTATTAATTAGGCAATTCCAGTTATTAAGGGGAATATACTAAACGTTCTCCCATAATTTTAATTGCTCTACGGCGGCTGCTCGAATGGTGTCTGCCTGCAGCAAGAAAACAGTTTTATCTTGCTGATTATAATAGTGCGGCTAGTTTTGCGGCGCTTGTTGTTTTGCCGCCGCCGTTTATGCCCACTAGGACTATAACTCACCGTCGCCTGGATTGGTTTTTGGGGAAAAAGTTTTTTGATTGTAAAATCTTCAGTAAGCGTTTCAGTTTTAGCTTCTTGAGGGTTTTGCTTGGTTGAACTTTTTAATGCTCTTGAATAATTTTTTGGGTAGTGCAACGCCGGTGTCTGACTCTAATAGCATTTTTTCGAGCTTGTTCAAGTGTTCCGTATCGAGGTTTTTGCTCAGAAAAAAGAGCGAGGTGATAGTCGAAGAAAATGCTTGTGTGCAGTGAGTTAAAAGCTGAAGATATTCGTTTAAACATATGATTACTTCCCGCTCAAATGGATTCGACCCAGCCTACGCAAGGGTTGGGTATTAAATTATATTTTCAGTATATAAAAACTTCAATTCTTTGTAAAAAAATCTTTAATTTTCGATAATCATCATGAGTTAATAATGCAAAAAAATTCTGAATAATTTCCTGGATGGTGTTCTGTCTATTGCTTTTTGTTGATGTGCCATTATGCAACAGCGCTAATAATAATTCGTCAAATAATGGGTTTTGCTGTGCAAGATTAAAAAATGTTATCTACCCATTGGTGAATTTTCAAAGAATTTATTGTAGCATTATCGGTTGTTACATGAGTTGCGCAAAGGCATGAATAGGGCCGGCCGCTTGGGAATTTCATATATAATGCCATTATGACTCGATAACTTTTAAGGGATTGCAGTTAATGGTTTTTATCATAACTGAAAAATATGAGGCTGCTCATTGTTTAGAGTTGTTCGTAGGGTTTTTCCGAAGGCAAAAGGGTGCTCGGCCGTTGTCTTTGGCGCAGTTTTTAATAGCATGTACCCACGCAAAAATGACGACTGTTCTCATATTGTATATGAGATAAGTAGCCCCAAAGGGTGGTAATATTCAAGCTGCCATGCCTGAATTGTCCAGCTAGTCAGACCAGCTTGCGATGATTTCGCCAAAAGGTGGTCAGGCAATATTACTCATGGGCAAAAATAGTCAATTTGGTCATGTTGGTGAGGCAGATGTTCCTGCTGGTAAATTTCTTTAAAAATGAAAGTCGATGAATTGGCGAGCTGCCGTACTGGGCATAATGCATTCATAGTGAACTTTTGTGGCATATCCTTTGTGCTGTGAGCGATAAGCCGGGAAATTGCCGGCAAGGCGCTTCATGATTCGGTCTCGTGGTGACTTTTGGCAATAATGGAGGCGGCCGCTATGGAAATCGATTCTCTTTCCCTTGAATATACTTGATCACTTGCACGTAAGGGGCAGCTTAACCGCATCCACCAAGACCACCGTAGGCGGGTTGGCAGCTAGGCGCATAGTTGGTAGTAGGCTCTACACATGCTTTTTTGGGTCGCTTTATAGATATTATGCTGATCGATGGCTTATGATCGATAATACTGACAGAAAAGGCTATTTTTCATGAGCCATCTGTAAGCTTTTTCGAGTTGATTTTCCTTTAAAAGCTTAGAATCTTTTATAAGTGAATTTTTTTTGGTTGACTTTAAGATGACCGCAGCGGTCACAACAGGCCCGGCTAAGCAGCCCCGTGCCAACCTCATCTATGCCGCACAGAATCTTCATTATCGAGAGCTTTTTTCTTTTCAAAATGGTTTCTTGGCGATATTTTTCATTTGACAAATTTTTCTATTTCAGTACAATTAGAATAAGATTAGATTATTTCATTTACAGTAGCACGTTTTTTTAAAAAAAACGATAGAAGGAGTTCGCTATGTCATCAACTGGGTTACGCGTTAAAGAGTTATTACGAGAAAAAGGGTGGACAACCAAGACTATTGGCAGAAAAAACTGGCATGTCTGAAAGTTACCTTACTCATATTAAAAATGGCACGCGTCGCTGGAATGAAGATTCTTTGCGTAAATTGTCAAAAGCTTTTGAAATTTCACCTATTGACTTTTTTGCTCAACAACGTCAACGCACCGATAATATTGAAAACCAGGTTACTATGCCTGAATCACGATGTTCAGTTAAAAGTTCAAATTGTTCCTGTAGTAAGTGAAATCCCTTCAAACCCATCACCATACAATAACCAGCTTATGCAGGTTACCAGCGGTTGCAAAGATATGTTTATCCCTGTTTTTAAATCGTGCAGATGCTTCTATGTTTGCATTATTGGTTAACGGAAACCACCTTGCGCCTATGTTTGAAAAGGGTGACGTTCTTATTGTTTCTCCAGAAACACGCACAACTTCAGGCAATATTGCCGCTGTTGAATATGGAACAGACAGCTTGGTAAAGGGCGATTATGAAGGTTACCTATACTGAAGACTTTATTGTTCTTGAGTCACTTAATACTAAACAGCCACCATTAGCACTTATTCGTGGTAAAGATCATTTCAGGATTTTGGGTCGCGTTATCGAAAGACACCAAAAATTTGTTGACTAGTGAATGTAGTCACGAACTATAATTAAATACTTAAGGCGCCAGAAATGGCGCCTTTTTTGTG
Source organism: uncultured Candidatus Babeliaceae bacterium (assembly GCA_963848615.1). GTDB lineage: Bacteria > Babelota > Babeliae > Babelales > Babelaceae > BOG-1370. Next base: position 59,729 of record CAWKEK010000021.1, on the reverse strand, counting down.
TGCTCAGTGCGCTGCCTTAATTTTGATATATTCTTTTTAATACCATAGTTGCCGTCGAGCGCTCTGTGTCGTCCAGGCTGTCGCTGGTCAGTGCTTGTAGTAGGCAGTAGGCGGCGTGGGCGTATTTTTCGTTTTTCGGGTCACGTTCTAGAACAGCTTCTTTGAATGCCATTATTCCCCTATAAAGCAGCGCTCTACGTGCTGTATCGCTCTCGGCATAAAGCGGGCTGCCAGAAGCTTGCTTGAGAAGATTTCTGGCTTTTTTTTCATCGGGGCTTTTCCTATTCAATTCTTGTAATGCACTATTCAAGGTATCTGTTTCATAGTGTCGGGCTTCAGCTAGATTAATTTCTACGCCATGGCCACCCTGTGTATATATTTTATGTAATAGAGCACCAACTCGATTGATTACAGGCGAATAATAGTTTGGATCAAGACCTGGATCTAAAATAGCCTGGCAGTGATGTACGGCATGTCTGAACCCATCTTTAACCTGCGAAGGCGTTTCTGCAAGAACAGTGGCCATATTAAGATGCGCATGAAGGGGTAATCTTCTTTTTGCAAGCATATCGGTTACAAAAGCCAAGGTCGAACGATAACTTTTTATAAGGGCGTATTCTGGTGCTCCGGTATAGAGGCCTACTTGGTGACAGGTATAATGGCTGAAAAGCTCTTTGGTAGTTGCAAGGCTCAGGGCAAATCTTGTGGGATCTTTAAAAACAGCCTCAAAGCTGCCTTCGCGCCTATTGGCGCATGAAAGAACAACCATAGTCTCTTCAGATGCTTTTAATAACGATATACTGCAGAGCAATAGATATATGATCTGAGTTTTCATGAAAACCACTCCCCTAGTTCTTATTTAAAGGGTAACCTGTCTTTCGAGCAGTTATCAAGAAAGTCGAGGTTGCCTTGAGTTATTTCTTAGTTTTGTTACAATTGAAGGTATGAAATAAACTAAAAAAAATCTATAGGTTTAGGTTTTTTAGTGTAAATAACACTTCCATTTAGTACAAAGGAACATCTCTATGATGCGTTACGAGGTACTGTTTTTAACAGTTCCGACTATTACTTCTGATGAAGTAACTGCCATTGAAACTCAGTGTGCAGCTTTAATTAAAGAACACAAAGCTTTCCAGATCTCATTCGAGCGTTGGGGTAAATATTACCTAGCTTTTCAAGTTCAAAAAAATGACTATGGCGTTTACTTCTTAGTTCGCTTTGAAGTTGAAGGCAAAGATAAACAACCATTGCTTGAAGCGTTAAAGACTTTCTTTGCGGTTAAGTACAATGAATTGGTTATGCGCTACGTTATTACGGCTTTAGGTGAAAATGGTGCCTTAGAATACCACCGCCCAGAGTCACTTGATAGTGCGCCCTCACGCGAATACAACAATGGATATAACAGAGAATCTTCTGAAGAACTCTCTGCAGATTTAGAATAGATCTTTTAAGGATATTAATATGGCAAAACCAAAATTAAAAATCAGTGGTCGTCTTTTAAAAAAGAAAACGCGTAAAAGCGGTTTTTCTGCGGCAAAACGTTGCCGTTTCACGTCAGGCGAACTTCCAGAATCAGCAATTGACTATAAAAACGTCGATCTGTTAAAAAGTTTCTTAACCGAGCGTGGTAAAATTTTACCATCACGTATTTCTGGCAATGCGGCTTACTATCAACGTAAGTTGTCACGAGAAATTCGTAAAGCTCGTACTATGGCATTGTTGCCATACTCACAAAACTACTAAGTTAGTGCGTCAAGCGCACTTCTTTGTACGCTATATAACTTGTTAATAAAAAGGCCCGTCGTAAAAAACGGGCTTTTTTATTAAATTTACTTAAATTGATCGTGGTTTTTTTGTACTAGGACCTGCTTGACTTTGTTCTTGCTCAGCTTGTCGTTTTTTTGCGATCTTAGCGATATTTTCTTCAGCTATCTCTTTGGCGCCTCCAAAGTTTTCTCTGCAGTCAAGTATTTTTTTGAAAAACATTGTGGCTTTATCTAAATTTTTTTCTACGCCATAGCCGTCAGCATAGAGTAAGCCAAGTTGCATGCAGCAAGCCTGTAATAGTTTTTCATCTAGAGGATCGGTATATTTTTCAATTTCAAACATCATCGATTCAAAGATCCGTGAGGCTTTACTCAGATCTTCTTTGCTAGCACCGTTTTTAAATAGAGTTGCAGCTTCTAGATATTTTATCTGTATAATTTTTTTTAAATTTTCTCGGGAATTATCTTTTATTTGCTCTGGAGTTTGTCGGTTGTCTAACAGCTCATTATATAACTTTAGCGCTTTATCAAGATCTTTTTCAACCACAATACCGACATGATAATCGTATGCGATATGGAATTTTGTCCATGCAAGAGTTCTTGGGTTAACAAAGCTTGGATTATGTTCAGCTCGTCTTACAATAAGCTGAAAAATATTAAATGCGGCTTTTTTATCATTGAGTTGATCAGAATCTTCAAGAGCCTCTGCCTGCAAATAAAGGTCGTCGCTTTGTTGTTGTTCCCGCCTATGGATATCCTCGGTCGAAGGGAGTCCTGTAGGAATAACGAGTTGCTCGCCATGCAGATGTAGTACAAAAAATACACTTAAGACTATTGTTATGTTTCTTACCATATTTTCCCCTTTTGAGTTATTTACTTTAAGCTTACATTGCTATATTTATATTTGTAAATAAAATTTATACTATATGGTGTAATGCTTACTCAGGGGACCCTTTTTAACTTGAGCGTCGGCGTTCAGCTTGTTTAATGTCTTTTAATTAAATAAAATTTAAAAAAAGTTTAAAATAAAATAGTCTTTACGTAGAATAAAACTATATAGATAATATGAAAAAAATACCATTTTTAATAACACCTGCGCAGGCAGGTTTTGCAACACCGGTACAAGATTTTACCGAGTTGCCGCTCGATTTAAATAGCTATTTGGTGCAGCACCCAGCGGCAACATTTTTAGTACGCGTTTCTGGCGACTCAATGCTTGGAGCCGGTATTCATAATGGCGATGTGCTTATTGTCGACCGTGCCCTTACGGTTGCCTCGGGCAATGTCGTTGTTGCTGTTGTAATGGGCGAGTTTACTATCAAATACTATCATCAAGAAAAAGAAAAAAGTATCTTGCGTCCAGCAAATAAAAACTACTCGGATATTGTGGTAACTCCAGAGATGGATTTTGAAATCTGGGGTGTGGTTACCTGCGTCTTGCATAAAGTGTGAGTTTTTGTGTTTGCACTTGTTGATTGTAATAATTTTTTTGTTTCCTGCGAGCGTGTCTTTAACCCAGCATTAAAAAATAGAGCCGTTGTAGTGCTTTCAAATAACGACGGTTGTGTTATTGCGCGTTCAAATGAAGCCAAAAAGATTGGTGTCCCCATGGGTGCGCCACTTCACGAATATAAGCATCTTTTGCAGCAGCATAACGCAGCAATATTTTCTGCAAATTTTGCACTATACAGTGATATTTCTTCTCGTGTTATGTCGATTCTTGAAAGCTGTGTAGAGGATATAGAAATCTATTCTATTGACGAAGCTTTTTTAGATCTTTCTGGCCATAATAATCTTGATCTTCTGGCAACAGAGATTCGTCAAAAAATCTTAAAATGGGTTGGTGTACCCGTTTCTATTGGCATAGCACCCACCAAAACATTAGCAAAATTGGCTAATAGTTTTGCCAAAAAAAGCGCAACTGGTGTTTATAGTATTAAAAATCTTATTGATTTCCAGAATGATATATTGCCGCAGGTTCCCGTGCAGGATATTTGGGGAATCGGCGGGCGGTCAAACAAAATGTTGCGGGGGTATGGCATCTGGACAGCTGCAGATTTAATGCGTGCAGATGACCGCTGGCTCAGAAAAAAGTTAACGATCAAAGGATTACAAACAGCGTGGGAATTACGTGGCATCTCTTGCCTGAAGATTGAAGATATAACCGAGTCACAGAAATCTATGATCTATTCACGCTCGTTTGGTCAGCGTATTACCTCAATTGTATATCTTAAACAGGCGGTTGCTGATTATGTCACGCGTGCTGCCGTGCGCTTGCGTTCAAAAAAATTAACTGTTTCAACGGTAACGGTTTTTATAACTACGAGTAAGTTTGTGCAAGAGCGGTACGCACAGAGCGTTACATTTACCTTGCCCATGGCAACTGATTATACGCCATTGCTTATTATGCATGCATTAAAGGCCCTTGAAACAATCTATAAGCAGGGTTATGAATATAAAAAAGCCGGTGTTATGTTTTTTGATCTTTCACCTCAAGACGCACTCCAACAAGCGCTCTTTTATCAAGAGCCGGTCGATCAGGCAGTTTCAGATAGTCTTATGAAAACGCTTGATTCTATAAATAAAAAATGGGGAACATCCACTGCCTATTTTGCAGCATCTGGCATAGAAAAAAACTGGCAAGCCAAGCGTGAACGCAAAAGCGCTGCGTATACAACAAGTTGGCAAGAATTATTAACTATTAAGATATAATGATGCATAGATGCATAATATTTGTTAGCTTTTAATAACGTTGCTCTCTGCGCTTATTAAATAGGAAAAAATCTTTCTGGGAGCTGATCAATTTGTCTGTCTGTTAATTTTGCATCAAGAAGTGCTAAAAGCCATTCTTTTACCGAGTCTGGAAGATCACTTTTTGTTATTTTACCTATAAGAAGACTTCCTTTTTCACGCTCTTTTACGTTGTTTGTATTATTATAAACTTGAGGAGTTTTAGTAATTTGTCCTAAAAAAAAAGAAGCACTTTTTTGCTGACGAGGTGTTAGCGGCGTTGCATATTGGCCAGCATGTAATGAAAAGGTGAGGTTGCAGAAGATAATAATTTTTTTCATAGCTTTTATTGGACTAAATTGTTTTGAAACTAACGATGAAAGAGTATACAAAATTGATTAAACCTTATATCATTTCATGAGATTATATTACAATTTTTTTAGGTTATTAAAAGAAATTATATAAAGGAAAGCTATGAAAAATTATATTGTCCTGGTATGTCTCACGGTGCTTGCGCCCTGTTTTGCTGCGGAGAGTCTTCAAAATGAAGCCTTCTTAATAGCTCGTTCATTGATTCATCAAGGCTCTGCTGGGCAGCTTATGCAGATGGTTTTTAATAATTTGGTAAAACCAGACGATCTTGATGCATATACCGGGAGAGGGAGTAAAACTGAAAAATCTTGTAAATGTTCACTGTTATATCTGGCTGCTGTAAAAGCGCGGATTGTAACTGATAACGCGGAAAAAGATCGTGAACGCTTGGCAATCTTTCATTTTTTAATGCAGAATACTGATCCAGCAAAAACTGCTTTGATATTGGCAGGTAAAGAGTTTGATTTTCGTAACTCAATGAGACTCCTGGATAAGGCTGTGCGCAACGGAAGAGCTGGAGATAAACGCTTTAGAGCTTTTAATAGCGATTTCAGCGGTTTTCTGGTCTAAATAAACTTAGGGCGCAAGAAAATAATGCTCTTTGGCTGAATTGTCAGAATCTGCGCGTTAGACAAAACTGTGCAAAAATTGTATATTGTAGAATAAAATACCGTTTTTCTTAAAATTCCCTACTTTTGAGTACCTATGACACAAAGAACCAGACCAAATATTCGTAATATTGCTATTATCGCGCACGTTGACCATGGTAAAACGACCCTTGTCGATAAACTCTTGCGCCAATCTGGCACCATTCAAAATGATGCCTCTGACCGTGTCATGGACTCTAACGCCCTTGAAAAAGAGCGTGGGATTACTATTTTAGCTAAAAATACCGGTGTTAAGTATGAAGATTACTTTATTAACATCGTAGACACCCCGGGCCATAGTGACTTTGGTGGTGAAGTTGAACGTACTTTGCAGATGGTCGAAGGCTTTCTGTTGCTTGTTGACGCTGCTGAAGGCGTTCTTCCAGGAACTCGTTTTGTGTTATACAAAGCGCTTGAGCTGAACTTAAGACCTATCGTTTTAATTAATAAAATCGACCGTAAAGACGCTGATATAGCCCATACAGAAGAGCTTATTAATGATCTTTTTTTAGATCTTGCACGTAACGACAGTCAATTAGACTTTCCAATATTATACGGGTCTTCACGCCAGGGCTTTGTGACCGATGACCCAAATGTCATAACAACCGATATGAAATTGTTATTCGACACTATTATCAAAACTATTCCAGCGCCAAAAGAAGAAGTTGATGGTTTACAAATGTTGGTTACCAGTATGGACCATTCAGACTTTTTAGGCCAAATCGCTATCGGGCGTGTGTTCAGTGGCAAAATGTCTGTGGGTGAACAGGTTATCTTATGTAAAGATGACGTAGTAAGCCGACCAACAAAAATTACAAAAATTTATAATTTCTTAGGGTTACAGCGTACAGAAACACAAACTGCTGAGTTTGGTGACATTATCGCTGTTACCGGGTTTAATGAAAATGAGCCTGCAACTATTGGTACTACGCTTTGTAACGTAGGTAACCCGCAGCCACATTCATATGTTAAAATCGATGAGCCGACTTTGTCGTTATACCTATCGGTTAACGATTCACCCTTTAGTGGTAAAGAAGGTAAATTACTTACCTCACGTCAGATTAAAGACCGTTTAGAACGCGAACTCAAAACAAACGTTGCGTTGCGTGTTGAGCCTACCGATTCTGCAGAAACCTTTAAAATCTCTGGCCGTGGGCAGTTGCACCTTGGCATTTTAATGGAAAATATGCGTCGCGAAGGTTTCGAAGTTCAAATTTCAGCACCTGAAGTTATTTACCGCACTATTGATGGCGTTAAATGTGAACCTATTGAGTACTTGGTTGTTGATGTTATGCAAGAACACCAAGGTATCGTTATGGAATCACTCGGCAAGAAAAAAGCTGAGATGAAAAATCTTGAGCTCTATGACAATGGCCGTGTCCGTATTGAATTTGAAGTTCCATCACGTGGATTGCTTGGTTTTAGAGGTCAATTCTTAACCGATACACGTGGTTCTGGTATTGCTACGTTTAGCTTTGCTGGCTATCAGCCGTATAAAGGTGATATTAGCATGCGTACAAAAGGTGCCTTGGTTTCTATGGAAAACGGCCCTTCAACAGACTATGCACTTAATATGATTCAAGAACGTGGTGTTCTGTTTATTAAATCTGGCGACCCTATCTATGAAGGTATGATCATCGGTGAAAACAGCCGTTCTGATGATATGGACGTTAACCCATGCAGACTTAAAAAATTAACCAACATGCGTGCATCTGGTTCAGATGATACGGTTAAAATCGAGCCACCACGTAAAATGGAACTCGAAACATGTATGGAATGGATTATGCCTGACGAACTTATCGAAATTACTCCGCTATCTGTTCGTTTGCGTAAAAAAATCTTACGCGCTACATTACGTAAGTAATATCCAGCGTAGTATTTGAAATTATATAAGCCGCTTACTCTGTATAGAACACAGAGTTTGCGGCTTTTTTTTATAAAGAATGTATCATGAAGAAATTTTTTATACTTATAATTTTTATATCTTGTAATGTTTTAAACGGAATCGAGCGGAAAACAAAGCCTCGGGAAAATAAGAATCTTGCAGAGTTGTTACGCAGGCGTCAAGAGAGTGGTTTACGTTTGAATACAAAGTATCTAGCGCAAATCGTTTCAGCAGAAAAAGCAGCCAGGCAGAAAGCTGCACGAGCTTCATTTGAACTTTTGATACGCAATAATGGAACCTTAAAAAATCAGCAGAGTATAAGAGCATTAATACAATCGGGCGATCTTGATGTAAATGCGGTCATGGACTTTCCTGTTTTGGGTGGTGATGGAAATGCTACTATTAAAAAAACATGGATGCATGTTGCAATTGAGAAATTAGATTTGTCATTGATGCAGCTGTTAACTGAATTTGATTTTAACTTAACATTAGAATCTAGTGGGGGGTTGACCCCGTTAGCGGCGTACCAAAGATATGCTAGCTCTATGAAAAAACTTCGCTGTCCTGTTGATCGGGTAAAACATCGAGAAATTTTAAAGATTTTAACGCCAAAGCAAGTGTAACTCTAGTATGAAAAAGATTTTAACCGTTATTGTAACGTTCTTACTGTCTTCACCGCTGTTGTGTATGCATCACCAGCAAGGGTGCATTGGTGATAGAATACGTACGGGCAATCCCGTGCTGAAAGTGCAAGACCAAGAGCGTATTGCATGGGCAACAGTAAGCAAAATCTTGGAGCGTGATGGTAGTTTACCAGATAATTTTAAAGTAGTGGACCTTGTTATGGCTACCATCCGTTGGCGCTCCATAGTTGACAACATGGAAAAAACTGACGCTCCTGCAAAAAGTCTTGCATTATTCGAGCGCCTTGTTACTCGGCATGGGTTAAAGCCAACCGCCCTTTCTAATGTTTTTGCAGGCATTGTTGGCCATACGCGCACTCCTTTACACTATGCCTGTCAATTGCTTGATGCTGGCGCCGTTAACGTTTTATTGCAAGCGGGTGCCGATAAAGATCAACGGGATGGCGATGGGCGAACTGTTTATAATACTTTCACCACTGTCCATGGATACATCCCCTATAATGACCGAGCAAAGACTATAATGGGATTACTTGATGCGAATGAAAAAAGATAGATAACTATGTATTACTATAAAATTCTTATCGCATATGACGGTTATGATTATCACGGGTGGCAGTGGCAGCCGACAAAAAAAGCCGTTGCAAACCAGCTAGAAAAATCATTTAAAAAAGCTTTTATAAAGAGCCCCTATCGCTTGTGGGTGCCTCGCGCACAGACACCGGTGTGCATGCGTGGGGACAAGTAGCCCGCTTAAAGATAGATTTTTATCTTGAGCCAGAAACGCTCAAGCGCGCATGGCAGGGTGCATTGCCCCATACCATTTTGCTGCGCAGTGTTGAAGCTATGCCGGGCGATTTTGATTTGCAACAAGGCATTGAACACAAAACCTATGATTATTATATTACCAGAGTTCGGATGCTGCCCTTTATTGGCCGGTACTGTGTGCCTTATTATGGTCAATTTGATGCAGAAATTTTACAAAAGAATCTAAATGTCTTTTTAGGCACACATGATTTTAGATCTTTTTGCACCGGCGATGATAAAGAAAACACGGTGCGAACAGTAGAATCTATTTCTGTCACCTATCTGCGCAGGTTTAATGTGTATCGCATTCGCATTAAAGGGCCTGGCTTTTTGCGGTATATGGTCCGCAGAATTGTGGGTGCGTGCTTGCAGACTATGACGATGGAACTTGAAAAAAAACTTGATAATGCACAAAATTACCTGAATACTATTTTAGAAGAAAAAAATCCAAAGCAAAACCTTAAAACTGCCCCCGCGCATGGTTTAATGTTGCGCTCTATAACTTATGGAAACAGATTATGATCAGCATACATACATTTTGGTTAACGTTACTGAGTATTTTTTTTCTTGGCGGCTGTTCTTCTACCGATAGAGCCAAAGAGGGGTTGTATCAGTACGATGCTCAGCTTGACCGGCCATTTTTGTTAAAACATTTTAAAGAAGACCGGTATTATTTGATTGCTGATGAATCGTATATGTATGACCCGGTTGATACGCTTGATACCGGAATTCATGGCTTTGTAAAAAAACCGGTAACATTTTTAGTTTATTATAAAGACAAAAAGCCTGTAGCCTTTATATCCTATTATTACGAATACCCATTATTTGGCAAAATTCAGTTTGTTGATGTCTCTTCAGACTATCGGCGTCAAGGCATTGCCGAAAAATGATCCGTGAGGTACTTGGCCGTATGCAGCGTGAAGGCGTGCGTTCTGTTGAGATTGTAACACGTCTAGTTAATAAGCCGGCTCTTGATCTATATGAAAAAATTGGCTTTAAGCGGTTGTATGATACGGGAAAATATATTTATCTAGAATATTCTTTTGCTTAACCTTCTCATGTTGAATCCATACGTGGATTTATCACCCATAATTACTATTGATTATAAAAAAATAATAGTTGTACTCTTAAAGAAGTTATCTTTTGGTATTATTGGGGTATGTTATGTTTGTAGTACTAGTAATGTTATTATGTTCAACTGTGCTGACTATCTTTGCAGACTCGTATGATGACCAGTACAGACAGTTTGATAAAGCAGTGGTGCCACTTAGTATCTTTGGACCAGATGGAAAAATTGAGAGTAGCAAAGATATTTCTCCGAAAAATGCATGTGTTATAGAAAACTGGGATCAGGTAGCGCAGTATGCGTGTCGTTGCTGCATTGTGGGTAAAGCAGACGCTATACAAGATGATGTTGTTGATGGAACTGCACTTTTAAACTCTTGTAAAGATGGTGGCTCTTGCACAGATGAGGTTATTAAATCGTTAAGAACTTCTGAAGGGCTAAGTGGGGTATCTGATACTCAATTTGTTAATACCTTATACGACCGCTCGGTTATCATTAAAGAAGTTTCAGTTGGCTTTGATCAAGCTCTTGCGTCAAATGGAATTTTTACTGAAAATAGCATGAAAAACTTCCTTGTTCATGCATATAAATCGGGTAAAATCATGGATTCTTCTTTTTCTGACGCACAAAATCTAGAGGTAAAAAATCTTGGTACCGGTGGAGGCTCTGCAACATTGCAGCTCTTTCTTGTTAAAAATATAAAGACCGGTAACGAATATATCGTAAAAGAGGTTGTAAAAGCAAAAGCAGAAGCTTTTGATCTATCATTGGCAAGCCATTACAAACCTTTAGAAAAATTTACTACATCACAAGGTGTGGATAACCCTATAGTGGTTTTGCCCAAGGCGTACCTTAAATATAAGGATAAAAAAAATACCCATTATTTGATTGTTATGCCAAAGGCACCTGGTGTAGAATTTCTTAAACTCATGAAAGAGTACATCGCCCAGCCAACGGAAAAAAATAAAATAAGATTACAGGAAGCATTTACATTTTTGGGTAAAACGTTGGGAAACTTTCATAAAAATTTTATGGTGAATGCACAAGGTAGGCCAGATAGCAGTTCATTGCAAATGCTTACATTGGCTCATGGCGATTTCCATGCAAAAAATGTTTTTTATGACGAATCTAATAAACAAATTTATTGGATTGACCTTGAAGGACTGGGTAAATCAGTTTTGCGCCCTAAGGATGTTGGAGATGATCTTACACATGTTACGTTATTTCCATTTTTAGTCAGTTTTATTTTAAGTGAAGATAAGATTAATAGAAAAAAATGGGCATATGATTTTTACCCCGCATTTTTTAATGCGTATCTAGATGCTTTTGGTGGTAATAAATCTGCCAATGCCGCTATAGCAAAGAAATTAATAGCAGGTTACGCACGGTTAGCAAACTGGAATCATGAAATATTGCCCTATATTTATGAGGTTTTAGATGCCATCGCTTCACCCAATCTAAAAAAATCAGGAGATACAGAAAGTATGACTGATAAAAAAAAGGTGGTACAAGCTCTTGATAAGGCAGATGCTGCACTTAAAGCGCAGCAGGAAGAAATAGGTTCTCGTGGCGGATCTTCTGCCGCTGGGGCTATTGTTGGCGTTAGTCGCGATATTGTCGGTGGCTTAAAAGATACTTTGAAATCTTAACTAAACGAGTTTTCTGTACTGCTATTTTTTGATAAGTAATGATTATTAATTCATGAATTTTTATGAAAAAAATGGCTTTAAGCGGTTGTGTGATACGGGAAAATATATTTATCTAGAATATTCTTTTGCTGATTAAATCTTAGTTTTTTAAAAAAAATCTGATATAATCTTTTTAGTTTTTTACACGTAACTGCATTAAAATAAAAGGATAAAGATGAATCGCAAATCTTTTTTTATGTTACTCATAATATCGTTGACGTTAAACAAAATAGCATCTCAAGATGAATCCCGCACTAATGATTTGAATGTCATTCGTAATTTAGTTGTCGTTCGCATTACAAATCAACAAGCGCAAGATGAAAAATTATCGCCTTATGACAGTTTAGCAAGAAAATGTAGAGGTTACCGTTATGGTGGAAAACTTGCGGTGAAGGTATCTAGCAGTCAGTCTACTGGCATGGAAAAAACTATTTTTGGATTTCAGCAAGAAAAAACAATCGAAAAATCTGACGCAATAGATAACAAAAAGCGTCAAGCCTATCTTGAGGTTGCGAGTCAAATTGTTGCAGAAAAAAATAGTTCAGAAGATAGAAAAGGAAAAGAATTAAATGCTGAAGAAATAAAAGCTATTGTTAGATCTACATTCAGGGGTTCGAATTTATTTGAGCCTGGTTACAACCAGAACAGTTTTCTTGTTCGCGCTGGGATGACCCAAGACGAAGCGCAAAAATTTATTGATGCTATTATAGAAGAAACCTATATCGAGATTGCCGATCCGAATGTTTGCTAATTTTTTTCTTAACTAAAAGAGTTTTCGATAATAATATTTTTTACATCAGCAAGTGTAGATACACCGTTTAATAAAGTTGATGGACAGTGTGGGTCGCTGACAACCACAAAGTAAACCGGGTTTGTGGTATGTGCTGGATTCTGGTTATTCTTGTCTTCTGCATTGCCATGGTCACCCGTAATATAAAGTGTTCCTGAATGCTCTTGCACAAACGCGTTATACAATTTTTCAAGCTGTTGGTCCAAGTAACCAACAGCTTTTTTTGTTGCCTGCAAATCGCCGGTATGGCCAACCATGTCAGCATTGGCGTAATTGATCAGATAAAAGTCTGCTAAATTATTTTTTAAAGCCTTAAGCACGGTTTGCGTAATTTCATGGGCCTTCATGTGTGGTTCATGTAAAAAAGTTTCTGGACTGTCTGACGGAATAATAACACGTGTTTCTTGTGGGTGCTTGCGTTCACGCCCGCCATTAAAAAAGTAGGTAATATGGGCATATTTTTCCGATTCTGCTATAGAAAAAATCCGCATATTTTTCTTGCTTAAATAATCGTTTAACGTGTTTGTTGCATGGGGGGTTGTGCAGATGGTTTTGTCATGTGCATCGTTGTCGTAGGCGATGCCGCTGATAAGAAAAGAAAGTTTGCTGTTCTGTTTAAAGAGCTTGTATAGCTCTCTGCCTCTGTCTGCTCTGATATTTACAAAGATTAATCCGTCGCCATCTTTAATGGTTGGGTCTTGTGTGAGCTGTGTCGGCGGAATAAGTTCGTCATAAAGACCCTGCGCATAATAATATTCTAGTGCATCTTGCCATGGCTCGATAGGCTCACTATGAACTGATTTGTCCCCGTGCACCCTGAGTGAATCGCGTAGCGATTTGTATCGAAGGGGCGATTCTTCGGCAACGGTAAGCGCATTATAGGCCTGCGTAAGTCTGCCAATGTTTTCGTTGCGGTCCATAGCATATAAACGGCCCTGAATGGTGCCAATTTCGCCAACGGTGGTTTCAGGCAAAGCCTGTAGTGTTTGCTGGATGCGTTCAAGAAATTGTGCAGCGCTTTTTTGTGGTACATCACGCCCATCTAAAATTGCATGCACAATAACATGCTTAATGCCATACTGCCTGCGATAGTAATAAGGGTTTGGGTATGCTCGACTCTGCTGTGTGCGCCACCGTCTGAGATAAGCCCTAAAAGATGTAATGTTTTGCCTGTTTGTGCAAGTTGGGTAAAATTATTTTTTATTACCGGTAGATCTGCAAGTTTATTTTCTTTAATTAAGCGGCTAAATTCTGTTAGCGGTTGTTCGATAACTGCTCCGGCACCTAGGGTAAAATGACCAACTGCTGAGTTGCCTGGTACGCCATTTGGCAGGCCAACAGCTTGCCCTGAGGCTAAAAGTGTTGTCCAGGGATAATTGTGCAGGAGCGAGAAAAAAAAGGGCATGGTATCAGGCGTAATTGCACTTGTGGTAAAATCTTTTGAATAGCCAAAACCATCTAAAATAATAAGAGCAACGGGCTGTGTTTGATGTGTCATAGAAATAAGCCTTTAACTGTGATATGCTTTTTCAGCGTTAAGCGCTGTATTAATACCCTTACAGTTTAGAAAGATTTTAGTATGAAAAAAAAGAGCCTTGTAACTATTTGTTGTTTAGTAACTACCTGTTATGCTCAGGCACGCAATAACCCTGTGTGCGATATACCTGCGCAAAAAAGCATCGATCTTAAAGTTTTTGGATATACAGCTGTCCTGTGTGATAGGGTGGCAGAAGAAAAATCTTGCTCAATTGGTGAAGGTGCTTTGGATGAAGATGACTTATTCTTTGATGATGGAGATGACCAAGAGTCTAACCAACCGGAAACGGGCCAAGAACAGACAGGATTACTTGCCCGTTTGCAAGAGCTGGTGAATAGACTTGGCGTGCAGGCTGTTTTAGGAGCTTTGTATATTTCTGATGCATGTTCATGTTCATATGCATGGTTGGCAGCTTACCTGGGCGCATTAAGGAACAATGAGTAATCTATGAAAAGAGACAGCTCACGTGAATCGAGTGCACATATTTTTGCACTTTTTCTTGGCGCTAGCAACGTTGTAGTTGATAAGCAGGCCCAAAAGATAGTGGTGCATGATCCTGAGTTGATAAACCGTATCGTAACGGTTCTTCGGCTTAAAACGGGCAGAACTATTGTTTTATTTGATACCCATTATTCTTATACCTGTGAGTTAACTGAAATTACTAAAAAAATTTTGCAATGCACTATGGTAATTCACCAAGAAGTTATCCAACAGCTGCCTAAAATCGATCTGTTATTGCCCGTTTTAGAGCGAGATGCTCTTGAAGATACCGTTTACATGGCAACGGTGTATGGTGTTAACTCCATTCAACTTGTTGCCACTGAAAAAAGCAGGCGTGCTCTTACTGAAAAAGATTATCTACGGCTACAAAAAATTTCTGTTGCAGCGGCTGAACAATCAAAACAATTTTTGTTACCCACAATAAAACCAGTAATCACGCTTGAAAATTTTTTAGATAATCACATGGCGCGCTATACCAATAGTGTTGCTTGGTGGTCTGATATTTCTGGCAAAAAGGTGCTGCAGGAGCTTGCACAGAAAAAATCAGAAAATAGTCACCTGGTGACCCTTGGGCCAGAAGGTGATTATACTCCTGAAGAAAAAGAGTTATTAAAAAAACAGTTTACTCCCGTGAAACTTACCAACACTATCTTGCGCGCAAAGGATGCGGCAACTTTATTGCTGGGGATATTCAGGGTTAATTATTAAGCATACGCCTCAACCGTTTCTAATTTTTTAGTTTCTTGAACCGCTCCGATTTCGAGCAACTTCAATTTTCTTTCAAGGCTCTGTATTTTTAGAGCAATGTCTTTATGCTCTTTGTAAAATCTTGAGCCTAATGCATTCTGACTGAGCTGGTGCAGAAGTACATGGGCACGGTCTAAATCGATTTCTGCGGGTAATGATTTGTTCTGTATGCCCGTTTTAATTTTGCCCGTTATGTATGATTCTGCCAATACAATTTTTTTAATAACCTTTTCTCGGGTAGGTTTTTCAAAATATCCTAACCAAGAACGCTGATTTTCTAATTCAAGCTCTAACTTATTTTGTTGTTCGCTTCCCTTTTTCAGATCACGGTCATAATTAGCCAATAAAGCACTCATGGTCGCAGGCGGAACTGCAGAAACTAAGAACGATGTATTTTGTTTTATATAATTTTTAAATCGGTTAAAATAGCCCTCTTGGTAACTACTTTTTTGCTCTGAAGAACTGTTTTGCTCTTGCTGTCTGTTTTTCTCATAAGCACGTTGCTGTTGTTTTTCTTGGTACTGTTTTTTCTTTTCTTGATACTTCTGCTGTTGCGAACGCTGTTGTTGGCCGGTATAGATATCCTGTTTATGAGCATTGCTAGAATTTATAATACTGTCGCGAGCTTCATCAAGAATCTTCATTCTTTGGGTAGCTTCTTCGAGACTCATATTTTTTGCAATCTCTGAATCTGCTTTTTTAGCAAGCTCTTTATATGCTGTTTTGACTTGCTCCAAGGTAGCATTTTCAGATAGCCCCAATGTCTCATAAGCCTCTTTCAGTGACATTTTCGAGGCTGTGGACATAAGCCGTGGCCCGCCCGTTCTTGCGTGTTGCTGCACCGTGCGTGTCGCGGTTTGATATAACGTTGGCAGCTTTGAGCGTATTCCTTGAAGCGCATAACTGTCGTTAAAACTTATTAATAAAATAAGAACTAAAAAAAATATTTTTTTCATATGCTATCCCCCTTAATAAATATATTTTACTAATAGGATATAATATGAAGGCTTGTAAAAGCAACAAAATAGTATTCCGGTTAAGTTTTTAAAAAAAAAGAGCCCTTTGAATAAACTCAAAAGGGCTCCTTTGCTTGTTTGAAATTACTTGAGCAGTCTCGGGAAATACTCTTTTTTATAAAGACTAGTAGCTGGTTTTACCTTAATTTTTTGTGCTGGTTCTTCTGGTAAGATTTGTTGCTGTTCTACAATAACCTGTAGTTCACGTTCTTCTTGTATGCGGTTGTGACGGTGTCCTCTTATTCTTCTAGAAGAGCGCAGCTCTTGATAGGCTCTTGATGACGGCCCAGCACCGGCAGGGAGTCTTCGTGCGCTTTGAGATACTTCTTCAGCACACAGTTCAGGTAAAACCGCAAGCGCGAGTGTGATAATTAAAAAAAATATTTTTTGCATAATACAATTCTCCATGCATCATAATGCTATTATGCTATCTCTGTGATTGCTAAAAAATCAATAGACTACTTGTTTTTTGTTTCTATGCTCACGTCAAATCGTTATGTAGGCTCACTACTTTGCAGAATACTGTTTTAGATAGGTGGGGATAATCTGTTTAACGATATTTTTTTTATTGAGCCATTGAGTATAGGCTCCTTGTGCTATAAGTTCACTATCAGCTTCATAGGGGTAATCTGCAAGTATATGAGCTTTTTCACCAAGTGCAGATTTTATTTTTTCGTGGTGCAGTGCAACGCCGTTGCCAATATACGTAACCGGCTGGGTAATATGAGCAGCTTCTTGTTGTAAAAAAGTGTCAATATTTTCGCATGACGTTTGCCATTTTTGCCGATATAGATATCATCACAAAATGCATTTAAAATCACGGTATATTCTGGGTAAATCTTGCTGAGTGCTTCAAGGCCGTTAATGCCCATAAGGGGCAGCCCGGTTGCAAAGCCAATGCCGTTTGCCGTTGCTATGCCCACGCGCAAGGTGGTAAAAGGTGCCGGCCCTGAATGTGCAGCAATAAAAGAGAGGTCTGAAAATGTAAGAGTATGTTCGCGAAGAAGATCTAAGATTGATTGCATTAAATATGCACTTACCGTTTTTTTATCTAATGTTTGTATAGCAACGTTCTGGGCGCCGTTATAGAGCCCAATACTGAGTGCTTGGTAGCCGCTATGTATAACAAGGTGAAAGACTGGTTCGTGTTGACCGGGTGTAGGTTGCATAATCTTTTTTTAGTTGCGGTTATTATTCTT
The DNA here is from genome assembly GCA_963848615.1 of uncultured Candidatus Babeliaceae bacterium. Classification (GTDB taxonomy): domain Bacteria; phylum Babelota; class Babeliae; order Babelales; family Babelaceae; genus BOG-1370. The sequence continues at coordinate 42,337 of CAWKEK010000021.1, read as the reverse complement.
TTGTTGTTGGTAGAAAATACTAAAGGCGTCGAATTCAATGGTTTTTTCTTTTTTGACCATGATTTTTCCACAATTAAGGCATTTCCAGCCGTCAAAGTTTAAAAAATGATCGAAAAATGATTGGACTACCATCAGTCCATTACATTTTGAACACTTCATACGTATCTCCTTCTTGCTGACAGCGTACTTGAAGGAGCCATTAAATGTCAATATAGCAAAACGGCCATCTGCCTGCTAGAGCGTGAAGAGCAAAAATTTGGCCAAAAGGGATAAGATATCATGCCCAACTCATGGTCAAATGAGCATTATGAGTTATGAATCGTAAAAGCCCTTTGTTGTTCTATCTCGCGCAATTGTTCAGCCGATAAAGCCAGTATTCGAGCAGAGCTGGCCGGTAATTCCCCCGTTGGGCTTTGGTGATAACGTGTAAATGCTTGCTGGACGGTATCAACGGGCAACTCATATGTTTTAGCGAGCACGCCAACGAGTATGTCTTTAAGCTCAGCTTTTTCTTCGTCAAATAGTATGGCCTTGAATTCTTGTTCTGCTCTATCTACAGAGCTTTCATGGGTAACATCTTCAAGTGGTTGTGATGGAAGCAGCTTGGCCAGTATGTGTATTCTGTCTAACGTTGTAGGCAGCTTTCCCCGTGGGTGAAGTGCAAAATAGTTGCGTGCTCGATGTACTGCATCAGCACACGCACCAGTTTTTTTACAAATTTTTTGCACAGTATGCTTGAAAAGTTTCTGCCGTAATTCGGACCGTTTTGCATAAGAATTTGAGGGAAAATTTCTCTTTTGCCTTTCTGCAAGGTCTAAAATTCGTTCTGAGCTTACGGGCTTTTCACCAAACGGATTTATTTTATAGTATGAAAAAGCTTCACAAACATCATTTAACGGCACGTTTGTTTGACGAGCGATTTCTTCTAAAATCTAATTGTTGCAATAAAATTACATGCTTTTTTTGCAAGTGTTTTTCTTTTTAAAACACTGGGTGAGGCATGCGCTATTCTTTCATCCTCTTCAGAAGATTCGATCTGGCAACTACCTATTTTGAAGTCCATTTCAAGTGGAGTTTGCTCTCGAGGCCCGAATGCTTCCAATAACGCTAAATCTTCAGATACATCCTCTACAAAGTCTGTATTTTCAAGACAATAGCAGTTCGGCAGGAACATGAAAATTAAAAAGTAGAGTAGGATGCTATTCTTCATTGTGCAAAAACTCTTGCATCTTAAGATATTGTAAATACGTATCTAAAATAAACGCGGCGGCAATAGCGTGAGATTTTAATTTCTCTTCTTTAGTGCGTGCCGGGCTTGCCGTTTGAGCACGTTTGCTACTTAAGCGTTCATCCCACAAAATAAAAATAGCTTCAGGAAATACTTTTTGAAGCTCTTGGTAAAGACCAACAACTTTTTTTGTCTGGTCGCTCTCTGTCCCACGCATGGTCTTTGGGTATCCAATAACAATAGCGGCAAGCTTTTGTTCTTCGATAAATTTTTCTATCGCGGGCACATATTCATTAAATGTAACTGTGGTAAATGGTTTTGCCAAGGTACGGGTGATATCTGAAAGTGCGATTCCAACCCACTGGTCACCCAGGTCAAGGGCCGCAATTTTGCCGACTGGCAGCGTTATAGGTTTGTTTGTCAACATAGAGGTATTCTTCTATAATTAAAGCTTATGGTACTATGTGCCTAAAAATATGTATATATAGCGTATCGTAAAGATACAGGAGTTACAATGACGTATGTCGAATTAGATGAGTTGATAAAAAATATCGGTGACTTTATCTGGGGCTGGCCACTTATTATAGGTATCATGAGTGTCAGTGTTATTATGACCATCGCTTTTGGCGGTATTCAGTTTAGATATTTTATGCGTTCTTGGCAGTATCTTCTAAAGCCAGAAGCGGGCCAAGCCGCCGCACGTGAAAATTATATTACACCGTTTCAGGCATTTATTAATGCGTTAAGCGCATCGTTGGGTAACGGCAGTTTAGCCGGCATGGCAACAGCTATGTACAGTGGTGGCCCAGGTGCAGGTTTTTGGATATTCTTTTTAGGCTTTTTTTTATGGCTATTCGCTTTGCAGAAGTCTATGCAAGCACCGCCTTTACTGAAAAACAGTCAAGTGGCTTAACGCGTGGCGGGCCGATGGTCTACTTAGCTCGTGTGCCAGGCGGGTCATGGCTACCCTATTTTTATGCATTTTTCTGCCTGATGCTCACCTTTGTTACCGGCAATGCTATGCAGTGTAACTCTATTGCCGATGGCTTAGTAACCATGACGTCATGGAACATTTATGCCATTGCAGCCGGTATGTTTTTATTTTTACTCTATGTCATGGTTGGCGGCGCGCAGCGTATTGTAAAAGTTTCTGACGCTATAACACCTATTAAAGTAGGATTATTTTTTGTCGCGACGCTGTTGGTATTATTCACAAATGTGAGTTCTTTATGGCAGGCATTAGTTATTATGACGCAGCATGCTTTTACCGCACAGGCAGCACGCGGTGCCCTTATTGGCTATACCATGCAAACAGCATTACGCTTTGGTATTGCACGCTCAATTAATGCTACTGAAGTTGGCCTTGGAACATCAGGCATTATTTTTGGTACAACCGGAACAACAAACCCTGTGCGTAGCGGTATTATCTCGCTTGCAACAACATCGATTAGTAATTTTGGCGTCTGTTTTCTTTTAATGTGGCTTTTTGTTGCAACAGGCGCATGGCAAAGTGAACTTCCTGGTTTACAAATGACTATTTTAGCGTATGAATCAACATTTGGTACATTCGGCGGTTGGATAGTGAATATCTTGGCTATGATGTTTGGCATCGGTTGTGTTATTGCGTACGCCTATATCGGCCGTGAATGCTGGTCATTTTTAACCGGTGGAAAATATCTTTTCTGGTATAGTTTAATCTTTTGTTTAATGGCACTTTTTGGTGCACTTGTTGAAGTGCGTATTTTATGGAACGCTATTGATATTGTTAATGCAGGGCTTATTGTAAGTAACCTTTATGGGCTTATGTGGTTAATGCCAGAAATTCAAAAAGGGGTACGGGCTTTTTATGTACATGATCGAAAACGTAATTAATAGCATCAGTGATTTTTTGTGGGGCTGGCCGTTAGTAATAAGTATACTAACGGTAAGCATCATTATGACCGTGGTTTTTAGGTGGGTTCAAGTACGCTACTTTTGGCAGTCTTGGTACTATGTCTTTCACCCATCTGAAAAAACTCTAGCAGGTTCAGAATATATAACACCGTTTCAAGCATTTTTAAATACGCTCAGCGCATCTTTGGGTAACGGCAGCGCTGCAGGCATGGCAACTGCTATCGCTTCTGGTGGCCCCGGCGCAGCATTTTGGATTTTTATAGTCGGTTTTTTTGGCATAGCGTTACGCTTTGCAGAAGTTTATGCAAGTAGCTACGTTATTGACGAAAATAATCAGGGCACCTTTCGCGGTGGGCCCATGGTCTATCTGCAGCTTGTGCCGGGCAAAAAATATCTACCCGGGCTTTATGCATTTTTCTGTTTATTGACCAGCTTTGTTGCTGGCAGCGCGATGCAATGTAACTCTATGACTGTCGGCATTGAGCGGCTAACCGGTTTTAGTAAACCGGTTATTGCAATACTCTTATTTGCGGCCATGGTTTATGTTCTCTATGGCGGCGCACGACGCATTATTAGTTTTTCAGAAAAAATTATTCCGGTGAAAGTAGGGCTGTTTTTCATCTGCACATTTGCACTTTTGATATACCATGCAACAGCTATTCCTGCAGCATTAGCGCTTATTATGAAATATGCGTTCACGTGGCAAGCAGTTGCCGGAGCAGGCATGGGCTATACGGTGCAAACGGCTTACGTTATGGCATCTCACGTTCGGTGAGCGCTACAGAACTTGGCCTTGGCACTGCGGGCATTTTATTTGGAACTACTGGCGGTAAAGAGCCATTTAAAAATAGCATCATGTCGATGGCATCGCTTATGATTAGTAACCACTTGGTTTGCTGCCTGTTGCTACTTATCTTTGTTGCAAGCGGCGTGTGGGACAGCGGGTTGACCAGCACGGCGTTAACTAGCGCAGCGTTTGAAACATTGTTTGGTATCTACGGCAAAATAATTGTAACATTTTTATCAATCTCATTTGGCCTTGGTGTGCTTGTTGCCTACGCGTATATTGGGCGTGAATGCTGGCTCTTTTTAATGCCGCGTCTGTCGACACAATGGTACACGGTTATGTATGCGTGCATGTCATTTTTTGGCATATTCAGCACCGTTGCCGTTGTCTGGAGCGCAGTTGATATTGCAAATGCGGGCATGCTTATTATGAACGTTTACGGTTTGGTTATGTTGTTGCCATTACTGATAAAAGCGTTTAATGACGATGAAAAAAACGCAAAGCGATTACCGAATATACTGCTGCAGAAAAAAAATTACCAACACAGTATAAAGTAGCTGCGCATACTGATAATGTTGGCCCCGGGTCAACATTTGTTGCTATTCCCGGGACGCAAAAAGATGGCACAGAGTTTGTGCAGGAAGCCCTTAAGCGAGGGGCGACAACTATTGTGTTAGATCAGAACGCCGTTATTCAGGAAGATCTGCAGCACGCATTGTCGGCGGTTTCAAGTTACCGTGTAGAAAATACGCGTAAAACGCTTGCTGAATTAAGCGCATATGCCTATAACTACCCAGCAAAAAAATTAAAGTTTATTGCGGTGACCGGCACAAAGGGCAAAACTACTACAACCTATTTATTGGAACATATTTTAAAAACTGCCGGCTTTAAAACGGCTCGCTTAAGCACGGTAAGTAATGCGATTATTTCTAGCCAGTATGAAACGCAATTAACTACACAGCAACCTGATTATATTCATATGTTTTTAGATGAATCTGTTAAGCAGGGTGTTGAGTGGGTGGTTATCGAAGTTGCGGCCGCAAGCACTGAGCCTATACCGTGTGTATGGCATCGAATTTGATGCTGTTGTTTTTACTAATTTCAGTCAAGAGCATGCCGAGTTTTATGCAACGCAACAAGATTATTTTGCTGCTAAGGCGTCTATTTTTAAACAGCTTAAAAAGAATGGCATAGTGGTCTTGAATGGCGATGATAGTTTAGTAAGCTCATTACGTTCACTGTGCATGAGTGCGCAATTAAGTAGTATTAAAGATATAACGGTTATTGGTGCATCAAAAGACGGCGTTAGCTGTTATATCGACCAGCTTGTTTTTGAAAATACTCATCTTCTTGGTATGTTTAATCTGCATAATATTCACATGGCCTATCTTGTTGCGCGTTCATTACATATTTTGCCTGAAGTTATACAACAGGCAGTATACTCGTTTACCGGTGTTCCAGGGCGCCTTAATAAATATCCTCTTGAGCATGATATTGTTGCGTATATCGATTACGCGCATACTCCTTCTTCTATGAAAGCAGTGCTTTCAACATTACGTACAGAAACTGAACAACTTATTGTTGTCTTTGGTGCTGGCGGCGAACGTGACCCGATTAAACGGCCTTTTATGGGCGGTCTTGCCGTTGAACATGCCGATAATGTCATCTTGACTACTGACAACCCGCGCTCTGAAGAGCCTGAAAAAATTATGCAAGATATTCTTGCTGGGATTCAGGAAGCACTTATGCATAAAGTGCATATTGAATATGACCGTGCGTTGGCGATCAAGCATGCTTATTCTCTTGCACAACCGGGTGCGATTATTGCATTATTAGGCAAAGGCCCAGATGAATATCAACTGGTGCAGGGAAATAAATATTATTTTAGCGAACGAGAAATTCTTAAATCTTTATAGGGATATTGTGAAAAAATATACGTTATTAGGTGTTTCATTTCTAAGCGTTTGGTTAATCGATGCTTCTGAAGTAAAAAAAGCTGCATTATTGCAAAATAAAGTTCAGCCAGAAGTAACTAATCTTTCACACTATTTTAAAGTTTTAAAAATAAAGGTTGATGGTCAACCTTTGAGTCGGATAGCCCGCTATCTGCAAGACCCAGATGGACAAATAAAAAACCCTTATAGAGGGCTTGGTAGAAAACATATTATGCTTTCTATGTATAAAGAGCGATTGAATGCAGCAAAACAATTTAAAGAATTTGTAGATAATGAAAGAAAAAATAAGAGAAATTTGGATTTAGCATCCCTTGGGTATGCTTTTGAGAAAGCACACCCGTTACATGCTAAAATTCTTTTGGAAGATGACGGTCGCTTTACAGGGGCCGTTGTACAGATTATCCTCTCTGATCTGCAGCGCAACAAAAATAAATAATTGGTATGGATTCTCTTTATTCTTACTGGATCTGAGATCTTTTGGCTATAAGATAAAGTAATATATATGCTATATTTTTACTAAAGGTAGAAGGGTGTTCGCCATATTTATTTCTAAAGTATTCATTGGAAATAATAAATGGTGTTAATATTCCAGCTCTTGCCAAATCTGAGCTTATGCTGTTGCTACTTACTGCTGCATCTGCAAGAATACAACCAGCACCGACAACCAGAATATCCAATAAAAAGTCTTGTAGGATAATTTCTGAAGCCTTTGGATTAACAAATGATATGATATCTTGTTTTATGTAATCAAGTAATCCGGAAGGTGTTTTTTCTTCAGCAACTAATAAAGGGGTTATGCAGAGTAACAAACTGTATAGTATTTTTTTCATAATTTCTCATTAGTTCTTTTTAAATATTTTAACGCTTTGATAATATTGCTACATAGACCGTAAAGATAGCGTTTAATAAGTTGTCTCGTACTTTATCTGGAAGGGTTTGGGTTAATCTTAATCCTAAAAAGGCCAAACTGTTTGTAACTTCTCTAGAAATTGATATATCTTTTTTGAAGTATTTATCATGAAATAGTGCAGTTACTGATGATATTGAAAAGAAGATTCCAAAGTGAATGAGATAGTTGATCGGGGTTTCTTCACGCTCATAAAGATTTAAAGTCCAGACTGCTGCTGAGATAAAGGCCATTGTCCTAAATAAAGATTCATCATGAGTCATGGGTTTTCTTGGTGACAATGCAAATTGATTAAAATCATCATAAAGCATTTCTGTCAATCGATCTTGTTTAATATCCGCATAAGCTAATAGCATCGGAGTTAAATACAGCAAAAAATTAAATAATATTTTTTTCATAATTATCGGTTTTATATGGTCAGTGGTTTGATGGAATATATACATAATAAGGAAAGCCGGGATTTTTTTTCATAAAATCTTCATCCCCTAGAATTGCCCCATATTTTTTTAGCGCCAAAAAAAACAAACCATGAGCAAATTCTCTTGTTATAGAAGGGCTTTTATTGAAATATTCGCAATAAAAATATGCAACAATGGGAGCTCCCGCGATAAAAACACCAAATTGAGTAATGTAATTATCAAGTGTTTCTCCGGGTCCGCCAATTTTTAATGCCCATAACGCTGCTGAAATAAAACACATCGATCTAAATAAAAATTCATCATTAGTAATCGATTGTCCTGATTCTGAATCAAATTTATAAAAGTCCTCATAGAGTATATCTGTTAGCCTATCGTTAGTATTAGCAGCAGAAAGCTGAAGAGCGCACAACAAAATAGAAAATATTTTTATTAAATTCATCTAATGAAAACTTTATTTTTATAGGCTAAATACAAAGAGAGATATAAAATATTCTTGGTAAGTGTAGGTTTGATCTCACCATATTTGCATCTAAAATATTCATTGCATGCAGCGAATAATGCTACAAAAAACGCACTACCAATATTAGAAGAAATAGTTGTACCATTAAAAGTCTTATCTGCAAAAATACAACCAGAACCAACCACCAAAAGATCTAATAAAAAATCTTCTGGACTAATTTCAGATGCCTTTGGATTTAAGAAAGAACAGATATCCTGCTGTAGGTAGTTAAGTATTCCTGAGTCATCCCGGTCTTTTTGAGCGGATACTAAATGAGTTAAACATAATAAAAAAGTGTAAAATATTTTTTTCATAATTATTTAATCTTAATATTTAAAGTTGTTTATAGTGCATACAAGTGATATTTGAAATAAGGATTATTTTCAAAGAGAGTGTTTTTTTCTTTAGACGATGATGCTTTCAAGCATAAAAAAATAAAGCTATTAAAAACTTCTCTTGATATGGATATATTTTTTTTGAAATATTTATTATAAAAAAATGCTACTAATGGGGCTGTGGCTAAAAAGGCACCGAATTGATTAATGTAGCTGCTGAATGTTTCTTCAGACTTGCATATTTTTGTAGCCCAAAATGTTGCTGAGATGAAACATAAGGCTCTGAAAAGAAATTCATCATCAGTCATATGCTCTCTTGGAGAATACGCAAATTGACTAAAATCCTTATAAAGCACATCTGCTAAAGTACCATGATTTTCACAAGCTGAAAGTTGAAAAATACTTATTATAAAAATAGTTAATTTCTTTAAAATCATACGTAATATCCTAATGTTGTCTAGAATTTTTCTTGATGATATCCATGGCGGATTGTTCACCGAATTTTACAAAGTTTCATTCAAATTCTCTACAATCAACTAATTGTAATTTACAGAGTAAATATGCGTTTTTCAGGCCTATGAATTTCTGGAGGCGTAATTTGTTATGCTCGTGATGCATAAAACAGTCTGGATAAATTATAATGACAATTTAGTTAAAGTAAAGGGTTGCCTTTTAGCTGTTTATGACAAGATAATAAGCTGGGGGCTTGGTGGTATTAATAGATTTTTTTGAACTGAGCGATCTTTACAAGAATCGTGAAACCTATTAATCTAAAAGATATTTTACAGCTATTTCTATATTCAAAAAATAATTATAACGGAGAATTCATGACGGAACTCATGGCCCCAATGTGGGCACTCATAAGTGGCTTTGCCGGTTTAGCTGCAGTAGTACTCCTATTGCGTTACATCATGGCCTTAAAAGTAGACGATAAAAAGGCATACGATATCTCACGTGCAATACGTTTAGGTGCAATGACCTTTTTGCGTGAAGAGTATTCCATTATAGGCCTCGTGATAGCCCTTGTGGCAACGCTTTTGGTGGTTGTCAGTGGGGTAACCGCGGCGCTATGCTTTATGGCAGGTGCTTTGCTTTCTCTTTTAACCGGCCTTATCGGTATGCATGCAGCTACAGAAGCTAACGTGCGTACTGCTATTGCTGCTAAAAACCATGGCGAACGCTCAGCCTTTTTAGTCGCTTTCTTTGGCGGCGGTGTTATGGGTATTACTGTTGCAAGCTTTGGGGTAATCGGTGTTGGTGGCGTATTACATTTTATGCTCCATATGCCTAATTTCCCCGTTTTGTTTACTGCCTTTGGTGTAGGCGCATCACTTGTGGCATTCTTTGCCCGTGTTGGTGGCGGCATCTACACTAAATCGGCAGACGTTGGTGCCGATCTTGTGGGTAAGCTTGAAGCTAATATCCCAGAAGATGATCCACGTAACCCAGCAGTTATTGCCGATAACGTAGGTGACTGCGTTGGCGACACTGCAGGGATGGGCGCAGATATCTTCGAGTCATACGTTACCGCTATGATCTCATCTATCTTACTTGCTGTTTCTTCAGAAAAATATGCCGGTTTAACCGAATATATTACCTTCCCACTGATGGTCTGCGTAATCGGGCTTTTTAGCTCATTAGTTGGCCTTGTTTCGGTGTTAGTGTTACGCAGCAGTTCCGCTACGTTATTACGTAATTCAACCTATGTAGCTCTTGCAGCGTTTCTTGCGTCAACTGCCTATTATATGAACGCGTTGGGTATCGATTTTGAGCTCTATGTCTCATTGGTTATCGGTTGCTTTAGCGGTGTAGTAATTGGTCTTATTACTGAATACTATACTTCTTCTACCCCTATTGCTAAATTGGCAAAAATCTCTGAATCAGGCGCAGCGACAAATATTATCTATGGCCTTTCAATAGGTATGGAATCTGTGGTCTTGCCTATGATTTTCTTGGCAGGCAGCGTTGTGTGTGCGTTCACCTATGGCGGTGGCGTTTTTGGCGTATCGCTTGCGGCAGTTGCTATGTTGGCAACCGTTGGTATTACCATGACGGTCGATGCATACGGCCCTATTGCAGATAATGCTGGTGGCATTGCAGAGATGGCGGCATTCGGTAAAAATGTCCGTTCTATCACTGATAAGTTAGATTCTTTGGGTAACACCACAGCGGCTATCGGAAAAGGATTTGCTATTGGTTCTGCAGCACTTGCAGCATTGAGCGTATTTGCGGTCTTTAAGTTTGAAGCCGGTATTTCCGTACTTGATCTTCTTAACCCATTGGTACTTGCGGGTATCTTTGTTGGTGCGGCTATGCCGTTTTGGATCTCTGCGCTTACGATGCGTTCTGTTGGTGATGCTGCTCTTAAAATGGTTGTCGAAGTACGTCGCCAATTTAAAGAAATTCCAGGCCTTATGGAAGGCACAGCGCAGCCTGATTATGAACGTTGCATTGCTATTAGTACCAAGGCATCGTTGCGTGAAATGATCTTGCCTGGATTTATAACCGTTGCCGTTCCGGTCTTTATTAGATTTGTATTTGGCTTTAACTCTGGCGTTCAAGTGCTTGGCGGTTTGCTTGTTGGCGCAACGGTTTGCGGTATAGCACTTGCCTTGATGATGGCAAATGGCGGCGGCGCATGGGACAACGCTAAAAAATATATCGAAGCAGGTAATTTTGGTGGCAAGGGCTCTACGGCGCACCATGCTGCGGTTATTGGCGACACGGTGGGCGACCCATTCAAAGACACCAGTGGTCCTGCATTAAACATTCTTATTAAACTTATGTCTATGGTTGCATTATTGCTTGTAGCACTTAAATAATTTAGACGGTGTGTCATCTTGAACTCGTTTCAGGATCCATCTATAAAGTTTAATCAAATAAAAAAAAGAGGCTCGGATTATCTCCGGGCCTCTTTTTTTTATGACGCTGTAAAAAAAATTTGTTAAACTTACTCAAGCAATATAATAATTTTTTTACTCTAAAGATGGTTCCATGAAAAAAATAACTCGTATTTCGTTATCTATGGTTGCGGCATTGTCTCTTTCTATCTATAGCTCACCTGACGCTACGTGTGGTTTACGTGAAGGTGAATGGAAAGAGCTTGAAGATATAAACTCAGCAAGAGAGAGTGGTCTTTTTAGCGAAAAAAATAAAAAGAATCAACGTCAAGTAATAATTGGCAGTCAAGGCACAGTATACATTTCCAGCAAAACTTCTATTTGTCCAACCATGAAATTGCTAAGTTTTCCTGGCGATCTTGTGCGCAAACAAATTTTTTATAATGGCAGAGATACCCTGGCGGTAGTATTTGAGGGTGATGTAACACGCGTGTGGGTTCGTCCTACAAAGTAGGATGAGTGTGGTTATCACACAAAGAGGCTGCCATAACCAGCAATAGAAAAGTTGAATTAACGTGTTCTGGCGTCACCTGAGTATTGGGGCTAGCCGGATTTATTTTTTTGGAACTTTTCTTGTGGGTAAATTCTTTTTCGCGAGGCAGACTTTTTTTGTCAGGGGTTTTATGGGGTATTTTGTCTGACTTTCCAGCATGGGCCGTTGCGCTAAAAAAGATTGTTACGAGTAAAATAATTTTTTTCATAATTTTTTCTGTGTATATATATTTTTATTTCCTATAAAGTATGTATTTTTTTTTTAAAAAAAAGAAGGCCCATCTTTCAGGACCTTCTTGAATCATTTGTATAACATCTTTTTGCTTAGCTTTTTTTAACTGCTTTTTTTGCAGGGGCTGCCGGTGCGGCTTTTTCCATAGGTGCAGGTGCTGCTGCTGCTTTGGGTGCTGCTGCTTTTCCTGTAGCTTTTGAAACTTCTTTTTCAAGCTCTTCTGCCGTCATAAAGCCAGTTTTTCTGCTGATAATAAGAGTTGTTGGCAATCCGGTTACATTAAACGTACGTGCGATATCTTGAACTTCTGGGGCACTGGTGTTTACAGAAAGAAATGCAGCGTCATTTTTTAATGTTTCAGCGGCTTGCTCAAATTGCGGCTCCATTTTTTTACACCAGCCGCATGACGGCGCGTGGAACTTTACAACCGAGACGGCTTTTTTTGATACTTCAGTTGCAAATTCCTGTTCCGATGTTACTTCTAAGTATGCATGCTTTGCTGCCTTAGAGCTTGATGATTTTTTCATCGGTTTTGCATGCAATGCAAATGGTGAAGCAAGAACGAGTAAACCTGCTAGTAGTGTGTAGTGTGACATGTTTTTCATGAACATCTCCTTAGATATAAAAAAAATAATTACTACGCACAGCATACATAAATTATTGTGTCAAATATATCCTCTTTTTTTATAATTACAATTTTAAATAAAATGACATTATAAATCGAAGAAAAATGGACAATATATTTTGAAAAAAAAAGTTATAATTTTTGTTGATTCTCCGGTATCGAACTGCTACATTATCTAAGTGCTTAAATTTTGTGATCTATTCTAACTGAATAGATTTTTTTTTCTAATTTTTCCAGTGGATGTCGATTGGTGAGGGATGTATGGATATACAAAAAACAGTTTCGACGACTGGAACGATGACTTTTACGTCATCAACAACAGTGTCGGTAGTAAAAAAACGTGATGGACGAATCTTTTCGTTTGATCACCAAAAAATAGACGCTCTGCTTAAGCGTGCAGCGCTTGGTTATGAGGATATTATATCCTTTGATCTTGTTATGCACGAGACATTGCGTAATTTATTTGATGGTATAAGTACCAATGATGTGCTAAAATCATTGATTCTTGCAGCGGTGACATTTATTGAAAAAGATCCTGCGTATAGTATTGTTGCAGCACGCTTATTACAGCAAAAACTTTTTCGTGAACTGGGTGGTAAAGTTCATTCGCAACAAGAATATGAAATGCGCTACCGCCATATTTTCATTGAAAATATTGTGCGTGCATGCCAAGAAAATCTTTTGCACCCCAACATGCAAGAATATGATCTAGAACTTTTGAGCCATGCATTAGTTATTGAGCGTGACAGCTTATTGCACTATACCGGCATGCAAACCCTCTATGAGCGTTATTTATTGCGTTACCAAGGTCAACGTTACGAAACGGTACAGGCTTTTTGGATGCGCATCGCTATGGGTCTTGCACTTGATGAGCAGGACAAAAATGCACGAGCATTGGAGTTTTATGGAATACTTTCAACATTGCGCTATATTCCGTCAACGCCAACCCTGTTCCATTCAGGTTTGCCGGTTGCGCAGTTAAGTTCATGCTATTTATCAACGGTTAATGATGATTTACATCATATCTTTAAATGCATGGGCGATAATGCGCAACTTTCTAAATGGGCCGGTGGCATCGGCACCGATTGGACAAATATTCGTGGCACGGGTGCATATATTAAAAGTATTAAAGCGACCAGCCAAGGTGTTGTACCCTATCTTAAAATCGCTAACGATATCGTTGTTGCAATTACACGCAGCGGCATCAGGCGCGGTGGCAAATGTGCTTATCTAGAAGTATGGCATATCGATATTGAAGATTTTCTTGATCTGCGTAGAAACACCGGTGATGACCGCCGTCGTACGCATGATATGAATACGGCATCATTGGATACCAGATCTTTTCATGAAGCGCGTTATTAATGACGAAAATTGGACACTTTTTTCTCCACACGAAGTTCCAGACCTTCATCATATTTATGGCAAAGCGTTTGAAGAACGTTACCTTGATTATGAACAGCAGGCACGTGAAGGTAAGATGGAGCTGCATCACACTATGCCGGCTAAACAGCTGTGGCGTAAGATGCTTACCCGCCTTTTTGAAACAGGTCATCCATGGATTACGTTTAAAGATCCATGTAATATTCGTTCGCCACAAGACCATGCAGGCGTCGTCCATTCATCTAATTTATGCACAGAGATCACACTTAACACGTCTGAAACAGAGACAGCAGTATGTAATCTCGGTTCAATGAACCTAGAGCGCCTAGTAACAGAAAAAGGACTTGATGTTCAAGAATTAGAAAAGACGGTTACCGTAGCTATTCGTATGCTTGATAACGTGATCGATCTTAATTTCTATCCAACAAAAGAAGCCGAGAGTTCAAATAAAAAACATCGTCCTGTTGGACTTGGTGTTATGGGCTTTCAAGATGCGTTATGTAAAATGAATATCTCTTTTGCTTCAGAAAAAGCGTTACAGTTTGCCGATGAAAGTATGGAATATATCTCATACTTTGCCATTAAAGCATCAAACAAGTTAGCTGCTGAACGTGGTACCTATGGGTCATACAAAGGTTCTAAATGGGACCGTGGTATCTTCCCACTTGATACGGTCGATATGCTTGAAAAAGAACGTGGTGTTCCGGTATTGGTTTCTCGTACACAGCGTTTAGATTGGGCAAGCTTAAAAGCATCTGTTAAAGAGCATGGTATACGCAACTCTAATATGATGGCTATTGCACCTACGGCAACCATATCAACTATTGCTGGCTGTTACCCGTGCATAGAGCCTATGTACAAAAATATGTACGTTAAATCTAATGTCAGCGGCGAATTTACCGTTATTAATAGTTATTTAGTTGAAGATCTTAAGAAGCTTGGTATATGGGACCAACGATATGATTGACGAAATTAAATTCCGTGACGGTGACTTGCAGCAGATAGATAGAATTCCTCATGAGATTCGCCAAAAATATCTAACGGCGTTTGAACTTGATGCAGAATGGCTTATTAAAATTACTGCTGAACGGGGTAAATGGATTGACCAAAGTCAATCACATAACGTCTTTGTTAAAGGTGTTTCTGGTAAAAAACTTGATGAAATTTATCGTGCAGCATGGAACCATGGCCTTAAGACTACCTATTACTTGCGGTCACTTGGTGCAACGCAGATAGAAAAATCTACGCTTGATGCAAAAACATATGGCTTTACCCAAAAACGTTCTCTAGAAAACGCAACGCAGGTTGGCGCATGCGCAGGAAACGCAGAACGAAGAAGACACATGTGCCAAAAGCATGCTCATATAGAAAATACAGACTGTGAGTCATGTCAATAGAGAGGTTATTATGACAATACATTCATTAAAAAAAACAGGGATTATTAATAATTCAATATGGATCCTAATAAAATTTTGCCGATGAGCTATATCTGGGCGCGTCAGCATTACAAAGACGGCATAGCTAATAACTGGACTCCAGAAGAAATTGTCTATGCAGCAGGATGTTGAACAGTGGAAATCTACTACGGTGTTAACCGATTCTGAACGTCGTCTTGATTTTATGGAATTTAGGTTTTTTTGCTACTGCTGAATCGTTAACCGCAAATAATATTGGTCTTGCCGTTTATAAGCATGTAACAAATCCTGAATGTCGCCAGTATTTGTTGCGTCAAGCATATGAAGAAGCGGTTCATACTGACACGTTTATCTATTGCTGCGATTCGTTGGGCTTAGATCCAGAGATGATCTACACTATGTATCAAACAATACCGTCAATCAAAGAAAAAGATGACTTTGTGGTTAATTTAACCAAATCTATCTTTGATTCAAATTTCGAAATTAAAAATAGTGCTGATATTCAAAAGTTCCTACATGATCTTGTTGGGTACTATGTCATCATGGAAGGTGTCTTCTTTTATGCAGGCTTTGCCATGATGCTTGCGTTAAGCAGACAAAACAAAATGATCGGTATCGGTCGAGCAGTTTGAATATATTATGCGCGACGAAAGTATCCATTTGGCTTTTGGTTGTGATTTAATCAACACCATTAAAGCTGAAAACCCTGAAGTGTGGACACCAGAGTTTCAAAATAATATCGTTTCACTTATTAAACGAGCTGTTGAGCTTGAGTGTACCTATGCATTTGATGCATGTCCACAAGGTCTTTTGGGTATTAATGCGCAGCAATTTTCACAATATGTTGAACACATTGCAGACAGACGTTTAGCGCGTATTGGTTTACCAGAACAGTATCATAGAGAAAATCCGTTTCCTTGGATATCCCAGTCAACCGATTTAAACAAAGAAAAGAACTTCTTTGAAACTCGTGTTACTGAATATCAAACTGCCGGTTCTCTTGAATGGGAATAATTATGTATAAGGGAGCTTCGGCTCCCTTTTTTTTTGACTTTAGTGTCGATTTTTTCTCTTATCGGGCTACAACGTCCTGCAATAAGCTATGTTTAAAGCATTAAGCGCTGAAATTGAAATGGCGAGCCATTAGGTATGCCCGGGTTTTTTAAAAATGAGAAGTTATTCGTTGATGTTTTTTTTTTCAAAGACTGTCTTCCGTCCTTAAAATAATTTTCTATAAGCTGTGTGACGCGTGCTTCAGATGCAAGCAAATCATTCTTGGTTGCTGCTTGTTCAGTTGTTTGGCGTAATACTTCAAGCGCAGAGAGTATATGTGCATGGTCTTGCTTGTGCTGATTTTGAAAGTTGTCGACGCGTATTGTTAGATCATCAAAGCGGTTATTAACCGCGTCAGCCCGCGCTACATTTTGTTCAAGTGAGCGCAATCTATCTTCTACCGCTGCAAGTCGTGGATCTCTTATTAAATAATTATACACACGAAAACAGCCGTAAGTAGTTAAAGCGCCGATGCTGATAAGTGCGACGGTATTAGCAGATGAAAGTACGGTTGCAAAAGAGGGTAATGAGCTTGACGTATTTTCTGCGGGCTTTGATGCAGCTTCGCTTGCAGATAAAAAAGGTTGATGAATTGTAACGTTACACGCAATAATCAGTAAAATAAGTAAATTTTTTTTCATGTAATAAACTCCATACGCATATAGTTCTAGCGATAAGAGTATAAATTAATTGGCTTATTTGTCGATTGTTATGTTAAAAAGCTTACGTAAGGCAATATAAAAGGGGCGTTATTGCCCCTTTTTTATTGCGCTTGAACGCTTTATTAATTTAGTAACTATAGATTATTATCTTTGAAGTGCACCATAAACACCGGCGCCGATAAGTGCGAGCATTACCGGTGGCACAATATATTCGGTGTCGCGTCGCATGTTTCGGCCGCTTTTAATACTTGAAAGCACACCATAAGGGTAGGTGCCATGAACAGTATCAAACATTAAACCTGTAAAAAATCCAATATAAGGTAACGTTGCCCAGGCTGCAAATCCTGCCATGCCAAAATTAATAAGTTGATCACAATTTTGTGCACAAAAATCGGTTGGCGAAAACTGTTCAACTGATTGAAATAAATCTCTGTACATTGAAGGTTCTGTTGAATAGCTGTTAAATACCGTGCTGATAGCTAAAATTGACAATAATACTTTTTTCATATGTTTTACCTCTATTTTATATATTTTATATTTGTATATTATATTATTATAAAGCATATGGTATATTTGTCAATTTGTGCTGGAAAACCTAGATCTAAAAGGCAATATCGACTTTTTCCAGGTTAAAACTGCTTTTTAGGCTCAGAAATAGGCAAAAAATGGCATAAAAAAACCTGTATTTAGAATATAATTAATAAAAAAGGGGCGTTAAGCCCCTTTTAGTTTATCGATTAAGATAAAAAAACTAATTGCTTGTTTTATCGTTGACAGGTTTTGTCGTTGCAATTTTTATCTTCGCGATTATTTTTTTCTTCACGAACATATTTACCCATGGCAGATTCTTGTGAAGAGCCATCTTTTTTTACTGGATTTTGTTCGTTTTTGTTCGTAGAATTTTCTTTTTTATTCCACGTATCGTTATTAAAAGCGTTTTTCATAATTGCTCTTTTCTAAATCTTTTGGTTCTTCTTTTACCGGTTCAACTTTTTTCTTGCTGCATTCTTTATTCATGTTGCTTTTACCATGGCAGTTACAACAGCAATTCCATTCATCTTTACGGCTTTTGTGATTACAATTACACATATTACTCTCCTTGTGTTTTGTTACTATTTCTATTATTCTCTTTTAAATCTTTAACTTCTTGTTGAAGGCGTGCCATTTCAACTTCTAAAGCATGAATTTTGTCACGCGTTTCATGTGATTTTTTACGTAATTTATCTATTCTACGTTTTAAATCGACAATCTGCTCTTCTTGCGACAACTGATTAAAAAGCTTTTTAGCCTTAGTTGCTTTATGCTTTGCCGTAGGTGTCATGTTAAGATCTTGAGTTTTAACATCTACTGCTTTAATTTCAATAGGTGGCATTGGCAATGCTAAAGGCTTGCTTTCTGGCATCATCATATCAGCAGGTTTGTCTGGCGTTATATCAATAACTTCCTGCACTTCCTGCGGCTGTGCATAAAGTAAGGTAACCAATGGTAAAAAAGTAATAATTGGTAACGTTATTTTTTTCATATTTCGTCCTCATGGTCTGAGTATGGTACAATTTGATCATCTGTATCTTCTGTATGCTCTTCAAGATCAATAACAGGGCTTAGTTCTGGTACAATCTGCTCAATCACGGGTTCTTCCTGAGATTCAATAAACCTATAATCTGTTAGAACAACAGTGACAACAAGTGCTATGCATGCAAGTGAAAAAAATATTTTTTTCATTGCAGTTCCTTAACCGTTATCAACCGCTGCCGTGGCAAATGATAAGCCTTGACCTTTAGGCTTTTCTATATGAATCATCACAGCATCACCAGAATTCGGGTTTGATGTTGCTGAGTTGAGTTTTTCAAAATCTGTTACTGCTAAAGCGCCTGCAAGGGCAAGACATGCTAATGCAAATGATATTTTTTTCATACTAGTTCCTTTTTTTATTTTATTTTTAAACATTATTCTGCGTTAACACTTCCTGGGTCAACATATGTTGTCGGTGCCGTTACTGCAAAGTTAGCATACGAATTTTTAAGTGATGACGGTGCAGAAGCCTTTGGTGCAGAAAATATCTGTATGCTACAAGCAACAGAGCAGATAACGAGTAAGCTTATTTTGACTCTATTTTTCATTTTATTTCCTTTTACTGTGCAGCTATCTCGTTAATACCCGGTGCACGTGCTGCTACTTTACTGCTTTTATTTCTATTTAATGTTCGAACGAACCTCAAAGGCCCCTGATTTGTCTTGAGGTCTTGTGGCCATAATGAACAATGAGTTTCATAAAACTCTAATGTTTCTGGCGGTAACGTTTCAGCTAGTATCGTGGTCCATTCTGCCGGGCATTCTAACGGCTCAGCTTGTAACAGCCCTATACTTGAAACGAATATCAGAAATATCATCATATTTTTAACCATAATTAAACCTATTTTGGTAATATATGTAACTATATAATTTAAGTATACTATGTTAAAACTCTATAAATCAACGGTTTTTAATTTATAATAGAAAAATGTTCTTTTCGCAGAGTCTAAATCGAACCCTTCTTGGGGTTTTTTTGATGATTCAAACTGTTCCTGCCATGTGCCACGGGGACTTTTATCGTGTGAAGGGGATTGAGTAGGATAGGTTTTATTGCTGCATGCTCCTTCTTAACCTTAAGGATAGCAATAAAAAATCTTATAAATCAAGAGTTTATAGTGAAAAATAGCTTTTGAGAATGTTCTTAAACTGGGCAGCATCTTTTGCCCCAGAGACTGTTCCTACAACATTCTGGTCTTTAACAAGTATAGTTGTGGGAAGACTACGAACCCCATACATATTGGTGATTTCGCTGTTTTGTTGGATATTTACATCAACAAAAGTGATAGAGCTATACCTTGGTTCGTTTGAAATCTGGCTATAAATCGGTGCAAAGCCTTTGCACGGTTGGCACCAGTCAGCATAGAACTTTATAACCACATTTTTTGAGCTATTAATAATAGATTTGAGCTGTTGATATGATGTAACTCGAATAACCTGGGCTTCTAAGATGAAGTTCATGCATGAAAGGCTTATTACTAGTAATTTTAATAGATATGGTGCAATGTGCACTTTTTTCATGGTGAATTTCTTTCTTGTAAAATGGGAAGATCCATATGTACCAGTTAACAAAAAGATCTTGTTTTGGTCAAGTTATTATTTTATGCTTCTTCTTATGGAAGATACCAAGCAGATTCAGATTTTTGTTGCAGATATTGGGGGCACCAATGCCAATTTCGGCATTGTAAGCCACCATAACGGCACGTATACACTTATTGACCATTATACGCTGCCCAGCCAAAAGATTGTCGATTTCACCAAAACGGTGCAAGATCTTCTTGAAAAAATAGCCACCCAAAAGCATATGCGCTTTTCTGCAATGGTTATCGGCATAGCAGGGGCAATCTGCGGCGAACAACATGCTGTCCAGCCCACTAACCTGCCCTTTAAGATAGACAAAGCCCTGCTTAGTAAGGCTACAGGCATTCAAGATATCCTGTTTATTAATGATTTTGTCACGGTTGCATGCGGATATGACCATGTTGAAAATACCCTTGCCATAACCCGGGTTGCCATCAAAAAAGAGGGCCAAAAAGCCTTTATTGGTGCCGGCACCGGCCTGGGCCAGTCATATGCCGTCTATTCAAAGCCCCTAGAAGCCTATATACCCCTTGCAAGTGAAGGTGGTCATAGCAGCTTTGCAGCCAGTGGTAGCTTTGATAACGAGTTTGCCTTGTTTATCCAACACAAAGAGTTGCTTGGGTCACCTATTAGCTGGGAAAATATCTTAAGTGGCAGAGGCATAAGCCATATCTATGATTTTTTGGGCAGCCTTGAACAGTACGAAGAAACTGATATTTCACGCGAAATTAGCCAGGGACGGTTTCAGCCAGATTTTATTTCACGCTATAGCGAATCTGATGAGCGGTGTAAACAAACGTTTAAACGTTATGTTGCTTATTACGCACGCTATGCACAGCAAGTAGCCTTACAGGGGGTTGCATGTGGCGGGCTGTATATTGCAGGTGGTATTGCGGCAAAAAATAAAAAACTTTTTTTAGATCAAGGTTTTTTGAATATTTTTACTGATCATGCAAAGCATAGAAAATTGTTAGAAAAAATTCCGATTTTTCTTATTCAGGATTATCAGGTAAGTTTATACGGTGGCGCTCACTATTATACCCTGCGTAGTCGTGGAATCTTATGAAAACTGAACTCTCAATCCAAAAACTTTTAGAAGAAGTAGAAAAATTATCTGTTGGAGATTATTCAACAGCGCTTTCTTTTTCAAAAATTATCTATGATAATGATCAACTACACCATGCAGACAAGCTCTTTGAGCGTCTTGCTGGCAACGATGTTATCGATGTTGTTCTTGTTGGCATCGGCGGTTCACACTTTGGCGTTCAGGCCATATACGATGCACTGCATGCTAATAACTATAGCGTGCCACGTGTTCGTTTGCATGCATTAACGAGCATTGACACCTTTACGTTGCCAGATTTTATAACGTGGTACACACAGATGCTGCAAGATAGTTCTGCACGGGTAATGACCTTTATTGTTTCAAAAACGGGTGCAACATTTGAGACAGCATCGCAGGCTTCGCTCTGCTTTGAATTACTCAAAAAATATCAACCAGGAAGCTACCGTAAAAACCTCTGTGTTGTTACCGATGCTGATTCAGCATTATGGCAAGCGTGTCAAAAAGAAGATTTAGAAACTATAACGATTCCAAAAAATATTGGCGGCCGCTATTCTGTTTTTTCTGGCGCAGGGCTTGCAGTGTTACGTTTTCTTGATATTGATTTGAACGACCTTCTTGCAGGCGCAAAATCGGTTGATATCACGCAGCCTTTGGCAACTGCACAGGAACTGTATAGTGCCTTTCAAGATGGGTACATGGTTCATGATACCTTTATTTTTATGCCTCACTATGCTGCGCTGGGTGGCTGGACCCGACAACTAATTGGTGAAAGCTTGGGCAAAGATAATAAAGGTTTTTTGCCAACAGTGTCACTGGGTTCGCAAGATTTACATTCTGTCGTGCAGCAATATTTTGGCGGCAAACAGATTACTATCACCACATTTTTAGTGCCTGCAGAATACAGCGACAAAACAGTTGTTCCACACACCATTTTTTCTGCTGTTGGCAAGCTCCGTTCTGGATTATTATTTTCTGATATTCAGCGCTCAATTATTCAAGGGGTACAACATTCGTATCAGCAGAGCAAGAAACCCTTTTTTAATTTTGGCTTCCGTAAAGGTTCTGCTTTTGATGTTGGCCACTATATGCACTATAAAATGCTTGAAACGGTTTATCTTGGCACGCTTATGGATATTAATCCGTTTGATCAGCCGCAGGTTGAGTTATATAAAATTGAGACACGTAAACTATTGTCTTGAAAAGCTATTTACTCCTTAAAGCGGTGCAAGCTTTTTACTTTCAAACCACACTGGTCTAGCTCGGGTGGTTGCACAGCCCAGCACGCCAGCTGAAATAAGACTTACAGTAGCACCGGCAATGTATGGGGCAGGGTTGTTGGCTATAGTTGCGCATATGGCCAAAAGTGCGCCGGCGCCAAGTGCCCCTGCAGCAACTTTTTCATACGCAATAATCTGACGTTGCTGAGACAGCGTATATTGTGCATACCTATCACTATCTCCAGATTTTTGGGTACTATTTTCATCCATGGCATTTAGCTGTGTTGCGCATGTTGCACTTGCCAACGCGAGTAATATTATTTTTTTCATACTGTCTCCAAAAGGTTAAAAAAAGCCCCAGTTTTTGGGGCTTTGTGTGGTAATAAAAAATTTATTTCTTGTCCAAGTAATCAACAATAATTTGACTCCATGTCTCCATGCTTGAGTACAGAATTTTACATTCATCAAGCGTCAAGAGTGTGCCGCTTTTTAACTCTTCTTGCACGGCAATGTTTGCGCTGTCGCCATGTAATAAAAAGACAAAACCGATATGTACTTTGCCAACATCGTTGGTGTCGTCATTCAAAAGACCGAGTGGCTCAATAGTATATGAACCATTAAAGACAACCTCTTCTTCAAATTCACGGCGTGCCCAGGTTGCAATGTCAGCACCTTGGATATCTTCTTGTCTGATATGTCCGCCAATGCCTAAGCTGTACTTGCTTTGTAGGCGTGTTTCACTTGCCTTTGGCTGACGCTGCATCAAGAAATATTTGCCGTCATGCGTATAGATAAGATACGGAATAATCTGTTTATAGCTTGGGTCTGTCTCCATCTGTGATCGTGGCAAGAATTGCTTATTTTTTTCAATAAGCTGGGCGTAATCAGCATTGTCTGCTGCTATCAGGCCGTGCCATGAATCTATGCCGTCAAATGCCGCGCGGGGGACAACAAGAATTAATTCGTCATGCGTTGAATTATACACGGGTGTGGTCGGTTGCGTTTGAGTGTTCATAATAGTTTTTTGTTAAGGGTGTGTTTTTTCTAACGTTTTTAGTATAGCATAAGTTGTTGCTGCACCAAGTGCAAAACCTGTGCCAACAAAAAGGGATATTCCAAAGGGTGTTATCCGTTCTGCTTTACAGCAATTTGGGTACGCAAGCTGTGCGCTGTCATGAGCAAATCGTAGTTCTTGTTCATAATAACCCGGACTATCAAATAACGTATTAAATTTTGCAAATCTATCTTTTATTTCTTGAGCGCCGTTTTGGAGTCTGGTGATATCTTGTCCATAAAGTGCATAGCTTTGTAGAAAAAATAGCGTAATAAAAAACTTTTTCATGCTTTTGCCCTAGATTTTTTTGTATAACGTGAGACAATTTACTTCAATTGTCCCTTAGCCTTTACTAAAAATCGCACAAAAAAGTTATGAAATTCAACTCTTTGTTTTTACTATTACTATCCTTTGTTAGTTTTTCTTTATTTTCTATGGGTTCAGAAAGTGCTCATGTCCGCAAAACAACAAGTGCGCCAAACTCGCCCTATTTTAAACCGCAAAAGCCATCGCCAGAAAATCTCCCGCGTAAATTTTCACTCCCAGGCGCTGTGTTACTCACAGAGGCTTCAAATCAAGTTCCACAAGAAATCTTACCAAAAATAGTCCTATGTATAGTATGTGAGCAAATGTACCCTGCTGAAATTCTTTCTGAACATATGAAAGCTTGCCAAGCTCAAAAATTGGCTGTCTACGCAGCCGCTGTAGTTGCCGGTGCCATTGTTGATAGAAGCAAAAAAACGCGCGGTTTAACAAAAGGTCAACTGAGAGAAAAGGCAGAAGCTCCCATGGACCTAGATTAATCTATTATAAGGGGTAGGGTTAGCAGTATAAGCATTTTTTTGTATACTTATAAAAATATCCCTTAAAATAAAGAAGCATTTTATGAATTATGATACGCGTGCCATAGAGAAAAAATGGCAACTCAGTGGCAAAAAAATCCACCTGCAGCAAGTAAACAAACTGGTTGTGGTAAAAAGTATTACTGTCTTGATATGTTTCCCTATCCTTCAGGATCGGGGCTTCATGTAGGCCACTGGCGCGGGTATGTGCTTTCTGATGTCTATACGCGTATCAAATGGCTTCAAGGGTATAATATTTTACATCCAATGGGATGGGATGCGTTTGGTTTTCCTGCAGAAAATGATGCAATTAAAAAAGGTATTCATCCAGCAATAAGCACCGCATCAAATATTGCCACTTTTAAAGAACAACTTACAGGATATTGCAGCGCTCTATGATTGGGCTAAAGAACTTAATACCACTGATCCCGATTATTATAAATGGACACAATGGATCTTTTTGCAAATGTATAAAGCTGGCCTTGCGTATGAAGCATATATGCCGATTAATTGGTGTCCATCATGATTTAACTGGTCTTGCTAATGAAGAAGTGGTTGATGGCGGTTGCGAACGGTGCGGCACCGTGTTGAAGTACAAACAGATTCGCCAATGGGTCTTAAGAATTACCGACTATGCTGAAAAATTACTTGATGGCCTTGATAAACTCGATGGCCAGAAAAAGTAAAAGCGATGCAGCGTAACTGGATTGGTAAAAGCTGAAGGGCTATTATTTACGGCACGTACCAGTCAACAGCTCAGGTGATCGTGGACTAGAAATTCAAACCTATTCAACCCATTTTGAAGCATTCTATGCTGATACCTTTGTGGTTATTGCAGCGGATCATCCGATTACTACCTACGCTTATTGAAGGCGTTCCAAACAAGCAAGAAATTTTAGATTTCTGTGAAAGTATGATTATTGAGCGTAACCGTGACAAAGAGAGAGTTGGTAAAAGAGCCGACATGGCATTTTTACCGGCCGCTATACTAAGATCCTGTCGGTAATGGCAGAGCTGCCAATTTGGGTTGCACAGTTTGTTCTTGCAGATTATGGCACAGGTATTGTAAAATGCTCGGCACATGATGAACGTGATTTTGCATTTGCAAAAAAATATAATATTCCACTTAAAGCAGTCCTATGTTCCTGAAGACCCTGAATTACGCAAGCAAGTGGAAAACTTTGAAGTCTGCTACACCGATATGCAGAATGGCATTTTGCTTGAACCAGCGCCATTTGCTGGCCGCAAAGCAGGCGACAGTGCGCGAAGAAATTATTGAGTATTGCTGATCGATAAAGGTTTTGCGTTACGCAAAACACAGTATAAACTTCGTGATTGGATTTTTTCTCGCCAACGCTATTGGGGCGAACCAATTCCTCTTATGCATTGCGAAACATGTGGCATTGTCCCAGTTCCAGAAGATCAGTTGCCCGTTAAGCTTGCCTGATGTTGAAAATTATCAACCAACAGGAACCGGCGAATCACCACTTGCAGCATATTGACTGATTGGGTTAATACTGACTGTCCACAATGTGGTGGTCCTGCAAAACGTGAAACTAATACCATGCCGCAATGGGCAGGATCATGCTGGTATTTCTTGCGCTATCCAAATCCACATTTGAAAGATAAGCCTGGGATCCAAAAGATATGAACTATTGGTTGCCGGTTGATTTATATGTTGGTGGCATTGAACATGCAATTTTGCATTTACTGTATTCCCGTTTTTATGTAAAAGTTCTATATGATTTTGGCTATTTGCCATTTGATGAACCATTCACACATTTGTTTAATCAGGGCATGGTACTCAAATATTCAGAAAAATCTGGCCTTGTTGAAAAAATGTCTAAATCAAAAGGCAATGTGGTTAACCCAGATGATATGGTTGCAGCAATATGGTATCTGATGTATTGCGCATGTATATTCTCTTTATGGGACCACCAGAACTTGATTGTGAATGGCAAGACAATGGTCTTGAGGGTATTAAACGCTTTGCAAATCGCTTGTGGAACTACATGACGCAGGCCGGCGTAGCTTCAGCGCAAACCGATACGCGTGAAAATCTTGAGCGTCTTAATAGATTTATTAAAGATTTCCAGGAACGTTTAGATTTGTATAAACCAAATACGGCACTTGCTGCGTTTATGGAATTTATTAACGACGCCCAAGATAATACTATGAAGTTTACTGCTGCATCTGCTGAAAAAATATTAACACTCTTTTCATGCATGGCGCCGCACATGGCAAGTGAACTTTTAGAGCTGCTGTTGCATAAAAAGCTTGAAGATTGTTCATGGCCAACTTACGATCCTGAATATATTGTTACACTGAATGACACTATCGCAGTTCAGGTAAACGGCAAATTGCGTGGAACCATTGTGGTTTCAACACATGCTGCCCAGGCTGAAATCGAAACCCTTGCCGCTGAAGCGATTTCAAAATGGCTTGTTGGACAAACGATTGTGAAAACAATTTACGTGCCGCATAAAACAGTAAACTTTGTAGTGAAACCAGCATAATCTTATGAAAAAAATATTTTTATTAATTATTTTTATACCAATAGTTCTATTAGGTAAAAGTCTGGTTATACCTGATGAATGGCCGCGCTACGATTCAAATTTGAGTGCCGAACAGATGTATGATGCGGGTCAGCAAATTATGATAGGTTGGCGACGCTATCAAGCAGCGACAGATGATGAGCAGGAACTTGTTAGCCATCTTGCTTCGTTGCGACTGCGCTATATACATGAATCTGCAGAGCGTGGATACTCTTATGCAATAGAATGGTGCACTCGAGATGCTTATCGACAAGTTTGTGCGTGCTTGGAGCAAATTTCTGCGAGTCGCATTGAGCGCTTAACAGCCCAAGCAGGCACTGTCTCAGACGCCGATCTTAAAGAAAGTTGCGATAACTTTTTGCGTCAAATTCGTGAAAGCGGTCGAATTATTACAGAAAGAGGGCAAATTGAATAGAATAATTTTTTTGATGATATTCGTATCGAGCCAATGTCTTTATGCTCCTCCATCTTTTCTTGCATGGCGCCGCACATGGCAAGTGAACTTTTAGAGCTGCTGTTGCATAAAAAGCTTGAAGATTGTTCATGGCCAACTTACGATCCTGAATATATTGTTACACTGAATGACACTATTGCAGTTCAGGTAAACGGCAAATTGCGTGGAACCATTGTGGTTTCAACACATGCTGCCCAGGCTGAAATCGAAACCCTTGCCGCTGAAGCGATTTCAAAATGGCTTGTTGGACAAACGATTGTGAAAACAATTTATGTACCGCATAAAACCGTAAACTTCGTCGTTAAACCTGCTTAGTAGTTAGTTAATCCAGTAATTAAATAATAATAATTTTAGGGGGCCTGAAAAAGCCCCTTGTTTTATACAGCTAGAAAGACACTATGAATAAATGTATCGTTTTGATGTTGGGCATGGGTATAGTAAATATTCATGCTTCAGACACAACAGCCTATAACATGACACGTACAACTGAGCAGAACTTTAAAGATATGCTTATTGCGCGGATACAATCTGCACGGGTGCCAAGAGAGTGGCCCAAATACAAACCCTCATTAACGCCTCAGCAAAAATTTATTGAAGCTAATACGGTTTTGAATATCTGTCCGCAGTTACCGAATTCTGAACAGTTTGACAAGTCAGACTATTGTTCTTTTTTGGCTAAACGTTATAAAATAGAAGCTCTTGAGGCAGGTTGTCCAGAAGCCATTACAGACATGGTAAGTCACCTATACATTAACGTTGTGTCTCTCAAAAGTCGTCCTAACCTAACAGATGCAGACTTATATGAGATAACTCAGCATGTACATACTTATGTTAAGGACCCAGAAATGCTCAAAGTGTGTACGAAAAATTTAAGTGACGTGCGTTCTGCATTATTTAAACAGTAATAGATTTTTTGGGGGCTTGAAAAAGCCCCTTATTTTTTTTAATTTTCCAGATGTTGCAAAAAGAGTGATTAATTTGTTAAGAATAACGGTGTCTTACGCGTGTGCCTTGCGCGCGTGATAGTCTTTTTTTTTAACCCTGGAGGAGGAGTTATGAAAAGATTATATGCTGTACCCCTATCGACATTGTGTATCTATAGCTTTCTTTATCCAACAGAATTGCTCCTAGCGCGCCGCGGATCAATGCCCATAGTGCCTCTTGTAAGACGAAGCTCAATAATAGAGCAACTTTTGGGTGGTAAACCACCTCACGCAGTGGAATATCACACCCCGGCGCAAGCCCCAATGCAACGTTCTAGAACGCGTTCAGCTGGAGATGTACCAATAAAAACAATATCGCGGTTGTCTTGTTTGTCGCACGGTGGGCTGGGTGACGAATCAAACCAGAAATCCTCATCCACATCATCTTTTTCATCAAGTTATGAAACGATAGAATTATCACTAGAAGAAACATTATCTATTTCACCTGAAGAGGCCACACGACTTTATTATCAAGCAGAGACTTTTCTTGCTAAAGCTAAATCAGACCCGACCCATAAAGATGCTTTAAGAAGGCACGCAGAGATCAACCTTGAAATACTTCGTAGGGCTCGCCACAAGCAGGGTACCGAATTGCTTTTACATGTATATGCTCAAGATTTTGATAAACGTTTATCGGGCGACATCAGTGGGTTAGAGGCTTCGCTGGTTGCAACATGTGGTGGCAATAGTCAGCTGCTCTCTTTTCTTTATAGCCTACAACTTCATAGGCTACAGTCTATGGCAGATCATAACCAATATATTCGGTTTAAGAAAGCATTATTTTCGCTTGTAGGGTTGAGTGAGTCAGATGATTTTGATGCACAAAAAGCGAAACAGTTTAAAGCCCAAATTACAGAAATTTTACGCAAAAAAGAGATGCTGCAAGCTCAGCAATATGAAATTGACCGCACCGACTGGTCTGTTAAAGCTGGATAAGAGATAAAAAAATTAAGGATACCTATGAAGATATTTCTAGATACTGCCGATTATAAAAAAATAGCCGAGTGCGCACAGACCGGTTTAATTGATGGGGTGACCATTAACCCCACATTACTTAAAGTTCAGAATGAGTCGCCCTTAAAAATAGTGCGAGAAATTTTACGTGTGTTGCCTGAGGCAGAAATAAATCTACAAGTTACGCAAACAGAGCCGCATAAAGTATATGAACAAGCGCGTGATATCGCGCGCTTGGCAGATAATATGGTGGTCAAGGTTCCGTGTACTCAAGAATATCTTCCCGTGATCGCACAACTGGTTCATGACGAAATTCCCGTTAATATAACGTTGGTTTTTAGTTTAAGCCAAGCGCTTGAAATGGCAAAGCTCGGGGTAACCTATATTTCTGTTTTTATCGGCAGATTATACGACAGTGGCGTTGACGGCCTTGAGGTTGCAACTGCTGTACAAGAGATGCTTGATCTGTATAGTTTCGATTCTGAACTTTTGGTTGCATCTGTCAGAACAAAAGAACAGGTTGAAGGCGCAATTGCATTGGGCGCAGACGCCATAACCATGCCCCCATATCTGTTTACCCAATTGGTTGAACATCCGCTTTCCCAGGCAGGTCTTAAAAAATTTGCCGACGATTGGCAGAACGGTCCGCATAAAGAGCTTTTAGAATAAAGGTGTTTACGGTATGAAAAAGCTGTATAAAATTTTTTTAGGTGCAAGCGCTGTGTTTGTGGCGCATGCAGCAGAAACGACCCTTAACAGGGTAAAAGAGCTGCAAGAATTTTTTGATCGAGGCCAACTCATTGAGGTTCAGGTATTTGACCCTTTAAGAATAGAGTCGCTAGGCGCCGATTATCTTAAAAAATTGGGAGCATTGTACACACGCAATTTATACCGTATTGCGCAAAATGTCGCACAACATGATAACCTACAGAGCTATTTTCAGGCCCCGGTGCAGAATCAAGAAGAGCAAAAAGACAAAGATGTTATACGGGCTGGGATAGCCAGTGGGGCGGTCTTGCAAGAAATCGAAGACTTTGAAAGTGCTGCTTGTGATGATCCGATGATCTTAAAAAGATTGTGCGTACATGAAATCAGATTAAAAAAATTTAAGCAAACTATTGCAGATGCAAAAGTACGGATTATGGCATTTGACAGAGCAGCATCGGCTTCTTAGATTGCAGCAATAAGGGCCATTTGACTAATTTTCTATTAGTATTATAATTAAAGGATGGAAAATAGAATAAGATGGGTACTTTTTTTGGCGCTGTCGGTAGATAATTACTGTCAGCCATTTTCAGCAGAACAAAATGCTCTAGTGCTTGAGTATTGCACAGAGATTGCGGCAAAAATTGGCTTGCCCCGTGCACACTTTAAAATTGACGATGATCGATCGTATCACTTAGGTCCTTTTCAGGATGCTGCTGGTTATTATGATCCCTTGCATAACTATGTTTCATTAAGTCCGTGGACCAAAGAGCGCCTTTTAGAGAGTAAAAAAAATAATTTGTCTGGAAGTAGTTCACTCGATTTAGAAACTATTTCAGATGGGCAGTTTGTATTACTGCATGAACTGGGCCATTACCATAACCAAAGCGCGGCGGCTTGTACATCGATGCTTACCTTCGGATCACTATGCTTTGCTGAACATGCATTAAGATTAGATCATGGTAAAATTTCTGTCATGAGTAAACTTGCACTGCTCGGAATCAATCTATTTTTATCAAAATATTTAAGCGAAGGGTATGCTGACCGTTTTGCTGCAAAGCAGCTTTGCCAATTATATGGCTTTACCAAAACTCAAGATTTTTTTGCGGATGCCATGAAATATTCTTCTATTCGCGGCTTGGCTTTAGATTCAAAACTTGATGGTTATTATTCATATAAAAAACTGCTGAATTATTCCAAAAAGCTTGAAAAATGGTCTAAAAATAGTATACCCAGTTCTTTTTATGTAAATAATTCTATTTAAAAAATATCTATTTTTTCTTAGTTAAAGGCGATACTTATTATCGCCTTTTTTTGTGCTATTTTTTTAAATAGTTTATTATAGTCCCCGGTACGTACCCTCATTAAAAAATATTATATATATAAAAGTTTATGAATAAAATTTTTTTTAAAAATCTGTTTGTGTGTATAACTATTTTTTTTGGTATGCAGCCAAAAGCAGTTAAGGCAGAAGATGGTGTTGGTCTGGTTGTCGGCGCAGCGGCTCTTTTGGGCGCAACCTACATCGGCTATCGGGCTTGGAATATCTATAAAGCTTACTCAAAAGAACGTACATTTGAACATGCAAAAGAGCTTTTAAAACAAGCGTCGTTCTGTGGCACTTGTCCATCAGCATGCGCTGCGACTGGCCTTGATATTGTCAATGCGATTAACAACCTTGCGTTACAAGAGTATCAACCGGCACTCTATTTCCAGGCAGAGCACCCGTGGCTTTTTGTTGACGGAATTATGAGTGAGTTTCCACCGCAGCTTCATCCACAGGTTTTTTATGCACGCTATGCCCGTTACAGCATAGAAAAATATAATCGACTTGCACTTTTGGGCGATGTTATGGGGTATGTGCGTGCCGGCAATTTAGGTATTGCGTGGCTATATATACAACTTGCTCATGGCGTTGCTTATAGCCAGGTATCTGATGATCTTAATGAGTTTCTGGGCTACTTAGATGCTGCCGCGTGCCTTGGCCACCAGGGCGCTATCAATGAAATTATGCGCATTTACCAAGAAGGTTTTTTGGTAAAATATAATCAACAAATAATCGCTCAGCTGCCTGACTATTATCGTACGATTCAACAGATGAATAACTCTTATTTATCCCATTTGCTTATTACGCATATGGATTTTTAAACAATATTACAAAACACTAGCTCTTGCACCCGTTGGGTAAAGGTATTAAAGGTATTATATGAAAAAAATGTTAACTATTTTTTACGCGGTCTCAATAATTTCCTGTTCTTGGCTTGTTGCTATGGACCGGAAAGAACAAGAACATACAAGCTTTCGGGATCTTCTTGCCGCTATGCGAAGTAATGTGGAAATGATCTTGCATGCCCTAGAACATGCGCATCAGACTGCTCCTGCAGAGCCAATCGCTCTGCCAGAGCCAACAACAGCGCAAGAGCAAAATTTTGAAGCCAGCATGGTTGCTCAGGGGAAAGCTGATGACCGTGAACTTGCTCGCGAAGCCATGCAGTGTCTTTATTAGCTAAGTCTAACCCCCATGAATATATGGTATAGTATAATTTTTCTTTTAGCGGTTTTTGGGCGATTGAATTGTCTTAATAACCAGCAAGAGGGTATTGTTATAGATCATTGTAAAGAGCTCGCGCTGAGATTGAACCTGCCGGATGTCACTTTTAAAATTGATAGGCAACTTGACGGTGCTGGTTCGGGTTATGACAAAGTTCATGGGCTTTATGACAAGTTCCAAAAATCGATAACGTTGTCAGATGTTATTGCGGGAGAAATTTTTACCAATCTGAAAGAGGAAAAGTTTTCGATAGCGGACTATGTTGTATTGCATGAACTTGGACATCATCATGATTTTATTTCAGGCAATCACTTTAAACGCTCAACCGCATCGGTTTTGGCTACAAGCGCTGTTAATGCTTTGCTATGCTATCTTTGGCAAGACGCTCGATTGCCTTTAATGTCTATTATTATTGGAGCGGCTGCGCTAAGTAATTGCTTTGCAATTTGGGTGGTATCATCCAATTATTTTGAAGAGCGCTATGCAGACCGTTTTGCAACAAGGGCTCTTTGTCAAACCCACGGTTATGATGTTACCCATGATTTCATGACCCAATTATCCCAGGTTGACCCCCATCGGCCAGTGGCATCGGGCTACCAAAACTGGTCTACCTTAGCCACGTATGTCAAGCAACTAGAAAAAAGGCTGGCACATGATAAGCTTCAAATATGACTTATAATTTCGGATAAAAAAATATTGCGATAAAGGCATTTCGTGAAAAAAATAATAGTTATTATTTCTGTATTATCTGTATTTTCTTATAATGTCTTATCAGCACTTGATAATAACGAAAAACAGTTTTTAAACTTTTTATTATTTGTTCATGCGCCTAAACGGCTTATGCTTGATCCAGAAGTAAAAATTCATCAAGCGAGCCAAGTGGCAACTGTTCTAACACAATTGCAAACGCGCCCAGATGCGCCCGCTGTCCTTCGACGAGAGTATGACGATGCGCTTGATGAGCTTTGGAAAGAAGGTGCAGTTCTTTGTACTATTCTTTGAATGCGATGAAACTAACATATAAGCTAGTTCTTTTGGCATCGGTTTTTGGGTCATTAAAAGCGCCATTGACTAATGAACAAAAACAACTCATTATTGCTCATTGCACGGGTATGACAGAAAAGCTTGGGATCAAGGGTATTGTCTTTGATTTGGATGCTCTTACTGGTGATAACTTTGGTTGTTATGATCCAATAAACAGAACTATCGCCTTATCTGATTCTATTAAACGGCAAATTTTAGATGATATAGATAATGGGACTATCTCGCTGGCGACTTTCACGGTGCTGCATGAAGTAGGGCATCATAATGAGTGGGCTTCCGGCGCAGGGCTTAAAAATTTAGCAATTTTCATCGGTGGCGGTTTTGCTTTAAACGCATCACTGATTTATTATTTACATAAGCTGTATGGTGAGCCATCAAACGTTTCACAGAAATTTTTAATTGCGGCTTGCATTGCAACTTCGGTGGCAACCAGTTGTGTAGCCGGGTGGTTGTGTAAATTTCTTGACGAACGCCATGCTGATCGCTTTGCTACTCGAAGCCTTTGTAGACTCCATGGTGGCACACATGCACAAGAATTTCTGGGTTTATTATCAAAAGAAGGCCCCAAACAGAAGACCTTTTGGGGATATCAATCTTCGGGATAGATTGGCGCGATATTCACGGCAGCTAGAAAAAAAAGCCGGCACATGATAAGCTTCAAATATGACTATATTTAACTACATTCTCCTTTTCCCGTCTCTGGCGACCAACCTAAGGCTATTGAAAAGCTCGTTGAATCTAGGCCAGGAAAATCTACTCTTTTGGGGGTAACTGGCTCTGGTAAGACCTTTACTATGGCGCATGTGATCGCCCAGCAGAGTAAACCGGTATTAATTCTTTCGCCCAACAAAACCTTGGCGGCGCAGCTGTATGAGGAGTTCTCGCTCTTCTTTCCAGAAAATAAAGTCTGTTATTTTGTGAGCTATTACGACTATTACCAACCAGAATCGTATCTGCCAGCGCAGGATATTTACATTCCAAAAGAGACCAAGGTTAACTCAGAGATCGAGCGTCTTCGCATAGAAGCTGCTGCAGCATGATTAACCGGCAGGACACTATTGTTATTGCCTCTGTTTCGTGTATCTATTCATTGGGCAACCCGGCAGACTATAAAAATTTAGCCTTTTCGCTTTCCTTGAACCAAGAAATTACCCGCGGTGAACTCATTAAGCGCCTTATTTTTATTCAATATGCGCGCAATGATATGGAAAAAAGCTCTGGTACGTTCCAAGTCCAGGGCGATGTTATTGAGGTTAACTTACCGTACCAAAAAGAAAAATTACGCATTGAACTGTATGGCAACTTTATTCAGCGCCTTTCGTGGGTGACAAAACATGAAAATAGGGTCGTCAGCGAGCTTGATAACACCTTTATTTTTCCGGCAAAATATTTTGTTACGACGCAAGAAAAAAGGGACGCTGCGCTTGCAAGCATACAAGCCGAACTTGAAGAGTACGCGCCAACATTAAAAAACCCTCTCTATCAAGAACGGATCAAAGCGCGTGTTACGCATGACATGGAGCTTCTAAAAGAGCGTGGATTTTGTCCCGGAATTGAAAACTATTCGGTCACATTTTGATGGCCGCCATTCTGGACAAGCGCCGTTCTGTTTATTCGATTTCTTTCAAGATTTTCTTTTGATGATCGATGAATCGCACGTTGCCATTCCGCAACTGCGGGGCATGTACGCCGGCGACCGTGCACGTAAATCGTCACTTATAGAATATGGTTTCAGGCTGCCAAGCGCTTTTGATAACCGACCGTTACAGTTTCCTGAAATAGAAAAATATTTTAACGACGTTATATTCGTTTCTGCTACCCCTGGGGATTACGAGCTTCAAAAAAGTGACACCATTGTTGAGCAGGTTATTCGTCCGACAGGGCTTGTTGATCCGGTTGTTGAGGTTCGCAAGCGCGAAGGGCAAATTGCTGATCTTATTAAAGAAGTTAAAGGTACTCGAGATAAGGGTTACAGAACGCTTATCACCGTACTTACCAAAAAATTAGCAGAAGAGTTTGCGCATTACCTTGAAGAGCAGCACATTAAAGTATGTTATTTACACTCAGACATAAAAACACCTGAACGAACCGAGCTGTTACATAAACTCCGTCAGGGCGTCTTTGATTGTTTAGTGGGTGTTAACTTACTGCGTGAAGGGCTCGATCTGCCTGAAGTTGCTTTGGTTGCTATTATGGACGCCGATGTTGAAAGCTTCTTGCGTGACAAACGTTCGCTTATTCAAACCATTGGCCGTGCTGCACGAAACAGTGAATCTAAAGTTATTTTATATGCAGACAAAATAACCAACTCTATGCAAAATGCTATGGATGAAACGGCCCGGCGCCGCATCTTGCAACAGGCATATAACAAAAAACATGGCATTACTCCTACAACGGTACAAAGGGAAGTCACAAAGAGTATCTCGCCTATTCAAAAAGCTATTATCGAAGCCCGTAAAGGCAAAAAGAAAACCGACGCTAAAAAAGAGTCGGGCAAACTTACTGCTGCAGATATTCAAAGCCAAATTCTTGATCTTGAAGCACAAATGCAACAGGCTGCTGAAAACTTTAAGTTTGAAGAGGCTATTGCATTGCGCAATGAGTGGATGCAGCTTAAAGCACTTTTGAAAGATAGTTTCTAATATCCCTTTTGCCACTTTTTCTATTTTATGGTTATCTTAATAATTACTTATTAGTAGCATATTTTCGGAGTGGTTATGAAAAAATTTAAAATAATTGTCTTTATCACGGGCTTGTTGCCCGCTATATGGTACGTATATCAGATCCAAGGAAAACTTATGGCACAACAGACAACCACTAAAACCGTTTTAGACGTCATCGCCACACCACAAGATGTTCTGGGTGTTTTTCCACGCACAGTTGAACAGATGCAGGATATTGTAGCACGGGTTAAGCAACTGACCTTACAGCGCCTTGCTGCTATACAGGCTGTTCCAGCTCAGGAAAGAACCTTTGAAAACACTATTCGCGCATGTGACACCATGAGCGCAGATGTTGAAAAGGTAATGAGCATTATCTCTCTAAGTCAAATGGTCTACCCAGAAAAAGATTTGCGTGATGCTGCCCAACAGCTTGAGATTGAATTACAAAATTTTGTTGTTGATACGCTTTCGCTCAATAAAGATATCTATAATGCCTTCATGGAATACATTAATGGCAATAAAGCTCAAGAAACATTAAGCCCAGAGGAAGAATTTTATCTTTCTGAATCGCTCAAAGATTTTAAACGGTCTGGTTACGAACTGCCAGAAGATAAGCAGGCCGAGCTTAAAGAACTACAAAAAAAGCTTGCAGAACTTTTGATGAATTTTGAACTTAATATCGCAAAAGATGTCCGCTCGATTTCTGTTAATCGCCAAGAACTTCCTGGCTTAACAGATGAGCACATAGTGCCTTACTTAGACGCAGAAACTGGAAATTATATTCTTAAAACAGACTATCCAACAGTTGATCTTGTGTTGCAAAATTGTACGCTCGAATCAACACGTAAAGCACTCTGGAAAGAATATAATAATAGGGCTCACCCAGAAAATAGTGAGATTCTTAAACAGGTTATTAAAATCCGTCACGATATTGCACAACTTTTAGGCTATGAGTCCTACATGCATTGCAACTTAGATGACAGCATGGCGCAGTCACCTGAACGTGTGAAAACTTTCTTAGCTGAGCTTGAAAGTCGATCAACAGTTAAAGCGCAACAAGAGTTTGAACAGCTTACACAAGAACTGCCTGAAGAAATAACGTTAACGCCTGAAGGCACGCTAAAGCCGTGGGATGTGCGGTATGTTATGTACCAGTACAAAAAACAGCATGCAGCTATCGATGAGCGTGCTATAGCAGAATATTTCCCTCTTGAACAAACAATTGATCATTTACTAAAACTGTATGAAGAGTTCTTGGGAATAAATTTTGAACAGCTTCCTGTTCATGGCCTGTGGCACAGCGACGTAAAGCTTATCAAAGCAACGCGCAATAACCAGCTTTTAGGCTATCTCTTTTTAGATCTTCACCCACGAGATAACAAATATACCCATGCGTGTCATGGCAGCATCATCCATGCTTTGCGCAATAAACAGGGCAATCGCATCGTACCGGCTGTTTCTATTGTTATTGCAAACTTTCCAAAATCATCGGGTGAAAAACCAGCGTTATTATTACGCAATGATGTTAACACCTTCTTTCATGAATTCGGCCACGCGGTGCATGCACTATGCGCAGCAACCGAGCTGAATTCATTTTCTGGTACTAACGTTAAGCGAGATTTTGTTGAATTGCCGTCACAAATGCTTGAAGAATGGCTCTGGCAACCGGAAGTATTAAAGCGAGTAAGTGGCCATTATCAAACAGGCGAAAAATTACATGACACGCTTATCGACGCTATTATCGCAATCAAAAATCTTGATACCGGCTTTCATATCAAACGGCAGCTTGCACTTTCATATCTTTCACTTGCCTGCTTTAATGAGCGCATAGACGACGACATGAAGCGCGAATATCAGCTTCTTGCTGAGCGCTTAATGCCCTATCAAGATTATTGCCCCGAGGAAAATTTTATTGCCTCATTTGGCCATTTAATGGGCTACGGCGCGCAATATTATGGTTATTTGTGGTCAAAAGTTTTTGCGTTAGATCTTTTTGATTACATTAAGCAACAGGGCATGTCGCCAGAAGTTGGCGCAAAATACCGTGATCTGGTTATTGGCAAGGGTGGCAGCAAAGACCCATATGAGTTGCTCTGCGATTTTCTTGGCCGTCAACCTAATAGTGATGCATTTTTTAAAGACATGGGGATATAGTTTTTTTAAAAATTCATGACAAATCGCAAAGCACGCAAGATCTTAGTAGCAGCCTGCCATATTGCAAGCTTATCTGATAAGGGCATAAGAATATATGATATTTCTAAGGCAGTGAAATAATAAATTATTTTTTGATTACAAGAGAAAAAGGGCGCGTAAAAGTGCCCTTTTTCTCTGTTTTTTCTTTTTAGAGAGATAGAAATTATTTTCTGGCCATGCTAAAATTAAGCGATTTTTTAAACCTCATTATTTAGGGTATTTTGTGAAACGTCAATATTTTTATACTTTGGCAATTACATGTGCATTAGGTTCAGTAGCAACTAAGATTTTTTGTGCGCAGGAACCTAAAAAAAATGTTTCAAAAAAAATTATTCCGCACACAAAAGGAGGATGTTATTCAGTCGCATCTTGTACAGAAAGTGATGACTTTGTTACTGCCGGAGACAGCGACGGAAAATTTAAAGTTTGGGATGGTCAAACATTAAAATTAAAATGTCGTGTTCTGCGCCAAGAAAAATCTACGGTAACTAAAATGCAGCTTCGTGATCATGATAATCAAGTGGTCGTTTTGACAGAAGATCAATCGTCAGGAGACAGGGACGTGCTTCTTTATGATGTTAGATCTGGAAACGCTATCGGTGCTCTTGGTGCCGGACTTAGAGTTACTGATTTTTCTTGCCATCCAAATAAACCATTAATTGCTTGGGCCGATGGCACTGAATATGTTAGTGTTCTTGATGTAAGAAATATGACTGGGAAACGGATGGGCATATTTGAAAATGGTGCTATTGAGCGAGTTAGTTATAGTAAGGATGGTAGCTATATTTTTGGTACTATAGATGATTATGATTCTGAAAGATCTAAAGAATTTAGACATCGATTGTTGCGGCTTGATTGTGGAACAGGTGAACTAAGCTATTTTAGCGTTCCTGAAGAGTTTGGCTCAGGAGCTACTGTCGTTCTTCATTCTCCCCATGAGGACAGTTCAGTTCTTTTGGGTACTGAGGGTGTTGATAATTTTGTTCACATAGTTGACACAGATACCGCAAATGTAAGAAGACTTAAGCATGCTAATAGTGTATTTCGCGCAGCTTTTAACCCAGCTGACCCCAATCAAGTTGTAACATGTCAACAAGTTTGTGGCCAACAATGGAGTGCGCGTGAAGAGGTACTGCGCGTTTGGGATTTAAAAAACAACAAATGCCGGCGTAAACTACCTATCCCGGGAGATGCTAAAGATGTTACATTTAGCCGGTCTGGCAGGCTGCTTATTGCCGCATGTCAAGGATTACAAATGGGAGCCAATCATAAAGATATGTTTAAAATTTTTATCATGCCCCAATCAAATGATATGGAAATAAAAACGCAGGACACGTTATGAAATTTTCATATACAGTTATCTATCTTTGTTTACTTTCATTTTCAGGGAAAATTTTTGCAACTGAAGCAATTGCTTTTAAATATCAAACACCCAAAGAGTTTAAATATTGTGATTTAATGGATGCCCAGTTTAGCCCTGACGGGCGCCAAGTTGCAGTTGTTAGTCATCGCAATCACTGCGCTGGAATGATTGATCTTGAAACGGGAAAAATCCAACAAATTGAACTTTCTCACCACAGAACAGATGGTGGCCGCAAGGTCCGTTTTTCTGCTCAGGAGTTTAATTTAATCGCTATTCAACGAGTTAGTGGTGCGTTTGCTATTATTGATGTAAGAACAGCAGAAATTATTGGCTGTTTAGGCCCTAATGATCTTAATATATCGAAAAATTTTGCCGTGCATCCTACCAAGCCGGTAATAGCTATTGCTGACGCCCAAAAGGGGGTTAAACTTTTGCAACTTGGTTATAGGCAACCGGTAGATGATATAACATTTGACGCGCAAAGAACGGGACCTGTTGAATTTACCCAAGATGGCAGAGCAGTCTGCGGAATCTTTTCAAGAGGGCTTAGGCACCAGGATTATAGCTGTTGGATGTGGCATAAAAATGAGGGACAAGAACCCGTGATTAATCCTTGTGTAAAAAATGGCGGATACCATTTTGCGATCTCTGCGCAACAACCTCACCTTGCAGTAACAAGTGGCGACTATGTAAATTTGTTAAATGTTCATACGGGAGAAGAAATTTCCGTTCTGTGTAACAAAGGCCGCTCAGCAACGTTCAATTGCGCAAATAATGTAATGGCTGTTCTAGAGACGTCTTGGGATTATGTAAAAGATGATGAATACACTATTGCGCTTTGGGATACTACTGATCCAAAATTTCCCGAACGAGTTGCTGCTTTGGATAGCGCATACGATTGCCCGAATTCACTTGCATTTAATCATGATGGAACTCTGTTGGTTGCCGCATGTAACAATAAAGCGGCTCATGGAAGTGGGGGTGCTGTTGTTGGGTGGCGTGTTAAAGACATGTTAGACAACAACTAAGTCGTGTTAAATTTTACCAATTTTAATATCCCCAGTATACTACAGGGCCGGCATAAGCAGCATAGCCATATGGTGCTGGAAAGCCGCCATAGTTAACCGGCGTGCCATAATAGGGGTTTGAACCTTGTGGCCCATCTGCATAATAGACGCCGCCAAAAGGTGCAGCAAAGCCTATATTAATGCCCAGATATCCGTATCCACCGCCATAACCATTACGGTTGTAACGGCGTGCTTCAAGGTTGAGGCAACTTGCCATAACACAAGCCACTAAAAGAAATAACTTTTTCATCTACGCGTGCTCAATTAGACAGGGTTAACGAATTCTGAAGTATCGTCATTGCAGCCGAGTCGACCTGAGCACTGATTAACATATTCTGGGTCAAAGCCCGCAATCAGCGAAGCCGTATTGCGATCCTGATTTCGTTCTTGTCTACAGCTGTCGCATTCTGCCCATGAATAACCTGTTCCAAGTTGACATGTATGTTCTGCAATCAGTTGCGTGCCCAAAAGCACGCAACTGATTAATACTACTATTCTTTTCATGATTATCCCTTAAGCTGCCATGGCCGCACGGCCTTTTTGCAAGGCACGTGAGGTACTTGATGCAGAATCTTGAGCATCAGAAGCTTCACCAGGATTTTGTTGTGCTTTCATAGCTGCTAAAGCTTTTTTAACCTTAGGATCGTTCATCATCTCAGGCGAGATATAAACAGCATCGCTTGGTACGCGTGGCACATAGTTGTCTGAATAATTTTCATCTTGATCTTGGTACTCTGCAGGATAATTTTGTGAATTATCTTGGGCAGGGTAGTTATTAACTATGGTTGTGGTATCGCCGCCACCTTGATTTGCAGAAATGCCATAAGCAAGCGCAAAAGTAAGTGGTAAATAAAGACCAAGGCCAAAAGCACCCCAGCCCCAACCGCCGTATCCGCCACCCCAGTATACACGCGGCAAAATGGATACCAATATTCCTGCCGACCTGTACGGATACAATGGAGCCTACTACCTCCCACCAATGGAAGCAGTGAGAAGCATATCAATTATGGAGGACGGCTCCGCGCTGGCTTTCGGCCCGCAATTAGGCGGAGTTGTGAACTATGAATTGAAGGACGGCGGGCCAAATTCTTTCCAAGTCAATTCCTCTCAGACTGGGGGGAGTTACGGACTTTTTAATAGTTTCAATTCCATCGGCGGCACTGAGGGTGCTTTCAATTATTACGGCTTTCTTCAGGGACAGAAGCATGGAAGGGTGGCGGGAGAATTCCCAGCAAACACAATGGTCCGGTTATGGAAGCCTGAAATATGATCCGAATGAACGATGGCATATGCAAGAGAATACACGACGCTGCGCAATAGAATCCAAATGCCCGGCGGCGAAAACGATTCAATGTTTTACGCCAACCCTCAAGGGTCACTTCGCAGCCGCAACTGGCTCGACAGCCCTTTTATATTGTAGCTTCGCATATTGATTTCAAAGTTAATGATAATGTAGCCTTGGATCTCGTTTTACTGGATCTCTTCAGCCAGCGCAATTTGGTCTGGAGAAAACGAGACGCGCCCCCGAAATTCCGGATGCCATCACGTCGAACCTCATGTATGCTCCGCGCGAGGTTGAAGAGGAATTTTTCAATACGTTGACAAACGAACTCCGGCTCTTATCCGGTTACAATTTTCTCGGCCAGAACCACACATTCTCCTTCGGATTGAGGTATGCCTATTCGCATCTTGTAA
>CAWKEK010000020.1:0-48187 GCA_963848615.1 uncultured Candidatus Babeliaceae bacterium | reverse complement strand
GACTTGCCGCCTGGCGACGTTCAACGGCCCTCGAGAAGCGGCCGTTTCGCAATCAGAGCCAAGTAGTGCGCTTGCCGTCCAGGCCGTGGCGAGCGCCTGATAGATTGGCGGCATCTGGTCTTTCACCTTCGTCGGCAACCTGGCGAGACTGGCCGGCTGACCGACGCGAAGTTGCTCGGCCACCAGCCGCATCACCTTCGCGTTTTGCTCGTCGAAGCGGATTTGGAACGTCTTGGCCCGCGATTGACGGTCGCCAAGGTCCGGCCGCATCACGGTTCCGCCGAATGGGCCTGCTCTGAGACGCGCCCCAACTCATGCACGAGCATCTCCACCTGTTCCGATTCCGAGATTCTCTCTCCTCCTGCCGCCCCCACTTTGCGCAGAGGCAGATGCGGCGGACCATTCGCCCCGCCCATGTGGGAGCCTCGCCGCAATCCGTCGAACTGACCCGTGAAGCCGAATTGCGAAACGCCCCGGCGCCGGCCGAACTTTTTGCTTTTGAACTCTTTCATCAAGCCCAGGAAATCGTGGACATTATCGTCCGACCACGTTTCAGGCACTGCCACCACACTGGTGTTTCTGGATCGCGCCGGAGTGATCCGCCTTTAAGTGCCGCGCAGGACGAATTCTTCCAGGACATCGAAACCAACCTTCGCGCCGAGCTGAACCCGCTATTGAAATTCCGCCAAGAAGTAGAGGCCCTTGCAAGTCAAGTTGCCGAGGTACTAGTATTTGCCAACTGGGGGAAGCAAATCGATTTTTCGCTAGAACGGTACCGATGTGACAATCGCAGTGTAGACGTGCGCGTCGATCATCGGTGCGCGAGATGCCCGCGCGGATCCGGGGAAGCCGGGAGACGCGCACGAGCAGCGCGCTAGCCCGCGAGGTTGTAGGGGACCCCGAGCGCCACGTCGGCGCTGCGCAGCGTGAAGGTTGAGCCAAGCAAGGTTTCCCGCTCTGGTCGAGCTGCACGTTGAACCGAACAGCAGTGGCACGGGGGCAGCCTCTCACGCCGCGTTGCCGGGTGCCACGCGGTCACCCTGCGGCGCCGGCTCATCGGGTTGCGCTTGATTTCCCCGAGCACCCAGGCGACCTGGTCGTTGAATGCCTGGCGCCGCCCGTCGCCGTCGTGCACACTCGGAGAAGTGC
The DNA here is from genome assembly GCA_963848615.1 of uncultured Candidatus Babeliaceae bacterium. Lineage (GTDB taxonomy): Bacteria > Babelota > Babeliae > Babelales > Babelaceae > BOG-1370. Next base: position 47,038 of record CAWKEK010000020.1, on the reverse strand, counting down.
CGCCGAGAAGTTGCCGCAGGCGCTCGGGACCTGGCCGTGCTTGTCGGCCACGGGTCCCAGAACTTGCACCCGTGCCGCTTGAGAAGCCCGATGCGGGTCTCGCCGCCAAGAACCAGAGGTTCTCGACGACGATGTTCTTCCAGGAGACTCCGTCCTTCTCGTCAGCAGCGGGAAGCCCTCCCGCAGGTCAACCTCGGAGCCTCCAGTCGGGTCCACAGCGTGTCGGACGCCGTCCGAGTTTCGGTTCCCGTGTCCCGTGGGCGGACGACGTCGAGGTAGGCCTTCACGGGGGACGGGTTTGGCGCGAGGAGCGCCGCGTGTTAATGCCCCGCACGTGTCGCTCCGCGCCGCTACATTCAAATTCTGCGCAAGGAAGAGCGCGATGGCGAAGATGACGAGCAGATTTGCCAGCACGACGCCCCCGACGATTGCGACCGCGACCCACGCGGGCGGCCGCTGCGCTGGCTCGCTCTGGTCCCGCGCCCGGAGCTCGGGCGGACCGACGCGGTTGCGCAGGGACGGGGACGAAGGGGGCGCCGACACCGTGCCACGGCTGGAAGGCCAGGTTGGGAGAGGAGGATGGGGCCGATGGAGCGACCCACCGCCGGGTAGGGTGGGGGCGCCCGACACGAGCGGGCTGCAAGGCGCAACCGCGGGTGCTCGTCATGGACGGTGTCGTGGAGATTTTGCCTCGCACCCGCCGGGCCAAGGCCCGCCTGCTCCTTCGAGGAGCCCGGTCGGGGCGTCGGCGATCTCGTCGCGGCCTGGCCTGCCAGGGCTCCTCGCGGTACGGCGCTGCCCTGGCAGGCCGGCCGCGACGAGATTGCCGACGCCCCGACCGGGCTCTACTCGAAGGAGCAGGCGGGCCTTGGCCCGGCGGGTGCGAGGCAAGATTCCCTCCACGACACCGTCCAGGACGAGCCCCCGCGGGTACGCGCCTTCAGCCCGCTCGTGTCGGGCGCCCCCGCACCCTACCCGGCGGTGGTCGCTCTCGTCGCCCCATCCTCCTCTCCCAACCTGGCCTTCCAGCCGTCGGCGCGCGTGTCGGCGCCCCCTTCGTCCCCGTCCCTGCGCAACCGCGTCGGTCCGCCGAGCTCCGGGCGCGGGCCCAGAGCGAGCCAGCGCAGCGGGCGCCCCACGTGGGTCGCGGTCGCAATCGTCGGGGGCGTCGTGCTGGCAAATCTGCTCGTCATCTTCGCCATCGCGCTCTTCCTTGCGCAGAACCGGAAGTAGCGGCGCGGAGCGACCGCTTGCGGGGCATTGACGCGCGGCGCTCCTCGCGCCAAACCCGTCCCCCGTGAAGGCCTACCTCGACGTCGTCCGCGAAGTCCTCGCCCACGGGACACGGAAACCGAACCGGACCGGCGTCGACACGTCGTCGACCTTCACCACTGGAACTACGAGGTTGACCTGCGGAGGGCTTCCCGCTGCGACGACGAAGCAGATCTCCTGGAAGAACATCGTCGTCGAGAACCTCTGGTTCCTCTCGGGCCGACCCCCCCCGCGCATCGGTCTCCAGAAGCACAAGTGCAAGTTCTGGGACCCGTGGGCGGACAAGGACGGCCGGGTACCGAGCGCCTACGGCAACTTCTGGCGCCACTTTCCTGTCTCACGCGGGCCCACCCGGCGACCCGCAGCGCCGCCTTCAGCGACCAGATCGCGTGGGTGCTCGGCGAACTCAAGGCAAACCCGATGAACAGCCGCAGGCTGGTCGTATCGGCGTGGGCTCCGGGCAACGCGCAGACGAGCAAGCTCCCCCCGTGCCACTGTCTCTTCGTCTTCAACGTGCAGCTCGACTCCGAGGGAAACCCTTGGCTCAACCTGCACCTCACGCAGCGCAGCTGCGACGTGGCGCTCGGTGTCCCCTACAACCTCGCGGGCTACGCGCTGCTCCTCGAGCTCTTTGCGCGTCTCTCCGGCATCCCCGCGGCGCGCTTCGCGCACACCCTCATCGACGCGCACGTCTACACTGCGATTGTCACATGGACCCACCGGTGCACCGTTCTAGCGAAAAATCGAAGTACTTCCCCCAGTTGGCATACTGGTACTACTACCCTCAGCAACTTGACTTGCAAGGGCCTCTATTCTTGGCCGGATTCAGCAGCCGGTTCAGCTCGGCGCGAAGGTTCGTTTCGATGTCCTGGAAGAATTCGTCCTGCGCGCGCACTTCGCGGCGGATCACTCCGGCGCGATCCAGAAACACCAGTGTGGTGGCGGTCGATACCTGGACGTCGGACGATAATGTCCACGATTTCCTGGGCTTGTCGAAAGAGTTCGAGCAAAAGTTTGGCGGTGCCGGGGCGTTTGGCAATTGGCTTCACGGGTCAGTTCGACGGATTGCAGCAAGACTGCCGCATGGGCGGGGCGGAGGTCCGTTCCGGCCGCATATCCTGCCTCGCTAATGGGGGCGGCAAGTCTCGGAATCGGAACGGTTGGAGATGCTTGTGCATGAGTTGGGGCATTATCTCGCGCGGCCCATTCGGCGGAACATTGGTCGGTCATGCGGCCGGACCTTGGCGACCGTCAATCGCGGGCCAAGACGTTCCAAATCCGCTTCACGGTTATAAAACGCGAAGGTGATGCGGCTGGTGGCCGAGCAACTTCGCGTCGGTCAGCCGGCCAGTCTCGCCAGGTTGCCGACGAAGGTGAAAGACCAGATGCGGCCAATCTATCAGGCGCTCGCCACGGCCCTGCCGAAAGACCCGACGGGCGGTGCGCTACTTGGCTCTGATTCAAGAAACGGCGCACTTGCTCGAAGGGCCGTTGGAGCGTCGCCAGGCGGCGATTATCGGTGCAAGGCAAGTCGTCAAAGCGATTAGCGAAGGCGTGTTCTGCTGTTGCCAAGGTGATTTTGCAGTTAAACTCTTTTTCTAACGCAAGTAGGGCATTGTATTCATGGCTTACCAGATAGTTAAAGACCTGCGTGTGCACCGAAAGTGTTATAAGACCAGAAAGGCGCTTAAATTGCAGCTCTTCTTTCAAGTGGCGCAAAATAGCATAACTTTCTGTTTCAAGTGATTTAACCATGCCCAGACCGTGACATTCAGAACAGGTCTTCATGAGCTGTTGAGCAAGGGTTTTGCCTGAACGTTTTCTGGTCATCTGGACCAAGCCAAATTCAGAAACGCGCAACACAACAGACTGGAACTTGTCTCGCTCTTTAAGGGTTTTTTCTAAAAACTTAAATAAACGCTGACGGTTTTGGTGAACCGACATATCGATAAAGTCGATTACGATAAGGCCACCGATATTTCGTAAGCGTAGCTGACGCACCACTTCGGCTGCAGCCTCAAGGTTAATTTTTAAAATTGTTTCTTCCATACTGGTTTTACCCGTATAGCGACCACTATTGACGTCGATAACCGTCATAGCCTCGGTGCTTTCTATAATAATAGAGCCCCCAGAATCAAGTGAAACCTTTTTATTAAGGGCGGCTTCAATTTGCTGTTCCACATTAAAATATTTAAAAAGAGGCATTTCTCCTTCGTAAATTTTTACGATATTAGCAAACTCTGGAGCACTATTGCGTACAAATTTATAAACCGCTGCCTGTGTCTGTTTATTATCACAAATAATCGCCTCGACATCTTTGTCTAAGTGATCACGAACAATTTGTAGACCCATTTCGATATCTTCGTAAACCTTTTGCCCCGGCTGAGCCTTTTGGTAGCGGTCATAGATTTGGTGCCATGTCTGAACAAGATAGTTCAAATCTTGCACAATGTCGGCAGATGGCTGGCCTTCTGACGTGGTTCGAATAATAGCACCCATGCCTTGTGGCAGATTGCTTAAAAGAAGCTCTTTAAGGCGTTGGCGTTCTTCACGCTCTTCAATTTTTTTTGAAATGCCAATGCGGGGTATATTGGGCATTAAGACAATAAAGCGACCTGGAAGAGTAAAACAGGTAGAAAGTTTCGCTCCTTTTTCATTAATAGGCTCTTTGATAACCTGTACAAGAACCGTTTCGCCCTCATGAAAAATTTTATCGATACTAATTGGTTGTGAAAGAGATTCAGCAGAATAAGCTGAAGTAGTTTCGTCTATTTCATCAAGATTTTCTTGACCCTGGTCTGTTTCCGGGCTGCCGAGCCTTTTAATAGCCAGTTCCCGGTCGATCTCAGAGATATGCAAAAAACCTGCGCGTTCTTGGCCGATATCAACAAATGCTGTCTGTATACCGGGCAATACGCGGGTTATAGTCCCTTTAAAGTAGCACCGTTCAAGGTTGTTGCTGGTAAGAGTGTCAAAATAGACGTTCTGTAGCAACTCTTCGCGCATGATAGCAATACGTTTTTGCCATAATGAGTCGTTTATTAAAATTTTTTTCATAAGTTTATATCCGTAAATAACCGTCAAAAAGGACAGTCAATAAATTCTTTTACTTTCAGTATACTATCGTAAGCATAAAAGAATAAGTAGAAAAGCAAAAAAAAATATGATAAAGTCTCACAACGTAGCATTTTTTTTAAATTTAGGAGCGTTTTTATGCAAAAAATCAGATTAAAAGGTCTTGCCTGCCTGTTATTGGGGCTTTTAATTGCTCCCGCATGTAAAAAGAAATCACCAGCAACCTCAACTACCAAGGTTTCATCGGCTCCAACAGGTTCTCAAAAGTCAGTTTCTGTCTTTGATGGCGACCTTGAGGCATTTATCATTGATGAAGACAGTTCAGCATTCGGCCCGCAAGAAGGCTTTGCCCTTATGGATGAGTCAGAAAACGATATGGTAGTCGAGCAATCACGCCATGGGTTTATGCCTATTTACTTTGAATTCGATGCAGATTGCATGAAACCTGCCCAAAATGGCGCTATGGAAAATAATTTGGCTCGTGCTAAAAAATTAATAGCCCAGGGCAAAAAAATTGTTATTGAAGGCCATGCATGTAAATATGCCGGTTCACCAGAATACAATATGCACCTTTCTGAAGAACGGGCGAAGTGTGTTTACAAGTATTTTGTAAAAAATGGTATCCCAAAAGACAAAATCACTCTAGTTGGCCGCGGCAACGAAATGTGCGTTGTGCCAACGGGTAATAAAGAGCAACAAGCGCCTAATAGACGCGTTGAATTTGTCGGTGTAGCATTAGAACCTCACGCGGTTGCATTAGATTAATGCATGAAGCTATGGGCTCTTTTTGTCTTATTCTTACCCCTTGTCTTAACCGCCTCAGAAATCCATGAGTTGCACGAGGTTGTAGTTCATGAAGGGCATCTTATCCCCTTTATGATTCCTGATCTTCATAAAAGTCTTTGTAGGGGCAAGATGGTTAATGGGACTAAAAACAAAGCCCAGATTTATCTTGATCTAAACAACGTCGAACCAATAACCCTTTCCACATTTGGAGATCTTTTGCAGCAGGCCCATATTGCTGGAAGCAGGCTTGAGGTAGGCCTTATTAGCGAAGTTCAAGAAAGAAAAAGGTATACTTATATTTTTGCCGCCGACCAGCTTGAAAAATGGTTTTCTATATCAACAACAAACCCTGAAACACGCAAAAAGGTTAGGTCGGTTTTGTACTTTCAACATGATCCCGTAACTAATAAGCTTAATTTTAAAGAGTTAAGAAAATATCGTCAGGTTCCTCAGCAAGAAGAACTTGACGATATTGACTTGTTGATATTTGAACAGCATCTTAACGCACTTGAATCAGCAATAAGCGAAAGAGTAATGACTGAAATTTCTACTGCCCAAAGGCGACTTGAAACAATTCGTCGTGACCGCCGAACAGCGCGGTTTCTGCTTGTTACAGCTTCGTGCATTGCACTAACGGCTATCGCCGGAATGGTAGCAGGCGTTGCAATCGGCGCAGTAGACAACAGTTCCCACTGCACTCAAGGCTTTGACGCCAAGGGGTTGTGGTACAATTGTACCAATGGTACAGCGGTATACTGGGGGCCCGTGTAATGTTAGCGGGCATTAAACTTAAAGTCTCTGGAGTAGATATCGTAGTCTTTAGGTGTTAACTGCCCCTTTTCTTTTCTGAGCGCAATTAATTCATTAGATTTCACGATAATGCGGTTTACCATTTCATTAGTGTCATCTGCATAGTTAAATGACAAGAGTGGCCAATTGTGTTGTAAGATTGGCGACTGAAACCACATCAAAAAATTATTTATCCAGACATACGACCCAGTAAGGTCGTAAGCTGCTGTTGATAAAAAGTCTTCAACTGCCTGAAACACTCTTAAAGAGCCGTAAACTTCAACTTGCGCTCGTTTAGCGCTATTGAATTCTTTTGGTTCATGTTCTGATAAATCAGTGTCTTGATTCATACTGGCGTATAAAAAATAACCCTCAGGGAAATTTTTTAAAAGCTCCTTCTGAGGCCCAAGATAGTTTGTTTGAATATTTTGTAAGGTGTTATACGATAGCCTGTTTTTTTCTACACGGTCATTAGATTTAATAGTGATATAGATATTATAAATAATCAGTAAGGCTGATACACCACCCAAAAATGAAATAATAAGCTCAAACTTTTTAAGACCGGTAACACGAAATCTACTTACTATAAAATAACCTGATAAAGTTATGCATGAAAAAACAAGTAAAAAGACCACAGCATCGTTAATATACATGGCATTACTCTCTCGATAAGTTTTTATATGGAGATATAATTATACTACTTACCAGTATTATATTTTGCAATAGCACATTGCAATAATTTTAACGGGCGTCGTATCGTGACTAACTATTTGCCGACGCAGAATTCTTTAAATACGCGGTCAAGAGCTTTTTCGCTGACCGTTTTACCTGTCAACTCACTGATATGTTCCAGTGCTTGTTTTAGGTGATCAGTTAATGTGTGAAAATCTATCCGTTATACTTTTTGGCTTTCTCTTTTTTAAAAAATAACTATAATTTACAGACATAGATATTCATTAATTTTTTTACAATCGGACGATCTTTATGAAGCTATTATATTTTTTCCTCTTTATTACATTATTTTTTTCACCAAAAACACATACAGTTGAGCCGGTCACGCTAACAATTATAGGCGCGTTGGTTAGTGGTGCTACCGTATCATCTTTTAATTGGGCGCTCACTTGGTGGTATCATGACCCTAATACCCAAAAGAATAGTAAAGTTCAGGGAAAAATTCTCGAAGATTATTTAAATAATCAGAAAGAAGAGGTACTTGCCCAAAAGGTTTTGGCTCAAGCAGAAGGGAATTTTCTTTTATGTAAATTTAGGGAGCAAGTTCGGAATTCAAATCAAAATCATATAGTACCCCCAGCATGCAAAGATCTTGCAGAGATGTACATTGCCTTGGGCGGTACGCGTGCATTTAATAATATTATGAAAAATGCGCAATAGGCTGGGGATCGTCTTATGAATTCTAAATGTATACTTTTTATGGTTTCACTTCTAGTGAATCTTCATGTTTTTGCACCACCTTCATGTAGTCCCTCAAATTTAAATATCCCGGGCATGAATATTCAGTTTGGCGGTGTTCCTCAAAATAATGATTTGGCTTCAACAATGAAGGCAATTAGTGAAACACGGGCAAAAATACAGGCCTCCAAAGCTGCTCAGGCAAAGAGCCAAAATCCCGGTCTTTTAGACAAGGCCGGCGATACTTTAATGACCGCGGTTATTAATTCAGTTGTTTCATTAAGTGTTACAGCGCTTGCAGGGTATGTTTGGAGTGACAAAGATGAATATGGGGATAGGGCAAAATTACTTCAATTGGAAATTTTAACCGTTCAATTAGAAAGAGCAAAAAATGACTCTATGTTACTTGAGCGGTTTAAAGAGCTCGAGGCTAAATATCTATTATGTAGATCTAGAAAGGGAGATTGTACGCAAATAGCAGAAGAGTTTCTAACAATTGGTGGTATGTCGGCAGCGGATATCATTAATAGAACTTCTTAAGGGAATTTATATGTTTTTTAATAAAAAAATGTTTATTTTTTTGCCCATTTTTATCTTTCAAATATTAGCGCAGGGAAAAGAGGATACTTTTTTTGGGGTGCTATCTGATGATTTTAATCAATTTGCGAATTCTCAGATTAATTTGAAACAAGACGAATTACTTTTTAGATCACTTTGTTTTATTTGCGCTTGCGTGTGGGCCTCTGAGGTTGGTGGAGCAAAAGAGACAATAAATAGTTATGGTTTGCATCTCATCACCTTTATGACCTGTGCGCCTATAGTTGCCCTTTTTTATCGGGAATATTTTAATAAAAATATATCGGTGTCTAGAGAGTTGTTTAATGCTTTATTATCACTAGGCGTCAGGAAATCTGCGTATTTACAGCAACATGATGATTTTGTTAAAAAACATTTTCATGTGATCTATAGCACTGTTAAATAAAAATGAGTAACTTATTATGAAAAAAACAATGTACGGTTTATTTTTTTGCGTTATGCCTCTTTTAGCACAAGAAAAAAGCTCTTTTCAAAATCTTGTAGATTTTGTAAATCAGGATATTATTTCGTTTGCAAATCCACAGATCTCACAATTTTCTCCGGCTGATATCGCATTAGATCTTTTAGTTGTAGGGGCCGGGTGTATTCTTGTAGATCGCGAAATTACAGGGACAAGCTTTCACTCTAATTTTGCTCGTGTGGCAATGCTTTTACCTTTTATATTTAGTAATGAGTATTTCAGAATTAATTATGGTAAAAGAAAGCCTACAATAACTAAAAATACACTGTACATTCTGTTTTATTTGGCTTGTAAAAATGGGATTTTCGGTAAATGAAGAAAATATTTTTTATTGTAACAGTAAGTTTTTTATCACATTTTTCTTTGATGTCAGCAACTTGGTATGAATGGTTTTTTAAAAGTTCATCAGACGTATCAAAAAATGTTTGTGATGTTTTAAATAAGCAAATCGACAGAGATATTGAAAAAATTAAGGCCGACCTTGCTCGCGAGCAATTAAAGATCTCGGCGGGTAACGTTGAAATGAATCAAAGAATTTCAAATTTAATGCTAACCTCTCAAGACTTGGAAAATAAATATACCCGTCTGAACTCTATGTTAGAATCTAATAAAGATGATTTGGAAGCGATCAAGAAAGCTCTAATAGACTTAGAAGATGAAAGTAGAAAACATATAGAGAAAAATGCTACATTGGCTGAAATGTTAAAAAACCAAAATAATGTGACTATCATCGTTGGTGGTGCATTAATAGCGGTTGGTGGAATTATCATATATCAGCTCGCAACCAAAAAAAATGTTGTAAATACCGATTGTATTCCTGATAATTATGAAACAAAACAAAAAGTGTTAGCTCAGTTAAGAAATTCTCGAGATGCGTATGCACAATGTAGAAAGAATTCCGCATTATTGCCAGACCAGCAAGAATCATGCGAAAAATTATTTTTAGAATTTTTGGAATCAGATAAGCTCTTTAAAGAGGCTTATTCAAGTGTGCAGTGATTTATTTCCCGACGCAGAATTCTTTAAATACGCGGTCAAGAGCTTTTTCGCTGACCGTTTTACCTGTCAACTCACTGATATGTTCTAGTGCTTGTTTTAGGTGATCTGAAATGAGTTCATAATGGGGTGTTGATCCAGAATTTTCAAGCATTGCCTGGGTATGTATTATGTCTTGATAAACTGCTTGTAGAAGTTCATAATGGCGCTTATTAATCAAAAAAGGCACTTCATGATCGTGCGAAAGTGCTGAGATTTTTTTTACTATCTCTGATTCAAGTAATTTTTTTGATTCTTCTGAACCAGCAGTAGCGTAAACGTCGGCTGGGTATGATTCCAGCAAGTCACTCTGTGAAAAGTTAGGCAAATCGGCTTTGTTTTGGACAAGAATAATTTTTTGCGGGTATCGAGCCAATAAGTCACGGTAGATAGTCAGCTCTTGTTCTGTAACTGGTCTGCTGCCATCAATAACCAAAAGTATGACATCGCTTTCATGCGCTTGTTGATAAGATCGCTCTATGCCCTCTTGCTCAATAACATCTGCCGTTGTACGTAATCCCGCCGTATCGATCAAGGTGGTTGTTATAGTGCCTAAAATAAGCGTGTTTTCAATACTGTCGCGCGTTGTCCCTGCAATTGGTGTAACAATAGCACGTTTTTGGCCAATTAAAAGGTTAAAAAGTGATGATTTGCCGGCATTAACAGAGCCAATAAGTGCCACGCGGTAGCCTTGGCGAATCTGTTTTTGTGCTGCGTACCCAGCCATTATGGGCTTAATTGCTTCAATAATTTTTTTCAAAAAGCCACTAATTTCTTGATGAAAATCGCCCTGATCGTCTAAGAATTCAAAACTGGATTCACACCAGGCAATAGATTTGCAGAGCATGTCTTCTATAATAGCTATGTGACTAGTTAGGCTGCCTTCAAGTTGAGACAGTGATTTTTTTATCGCCGCTTGCGTTTGTGCAGCTATAAGCTCGTTGATAGATTCGGCCTGTAACAGATCGATTTTTTTATTGTCATACGCTTGGCGGGTAAATTCACCCTGTTGCGCTGGCCGTGCGCCATAATTAATACAGAGTTGGATAATTTCTTGAATTATAAAAGGGTTGTTGTGGCAGGTTATTTCCAGCGTATCATAGCCGGTAAACGTTCGGGGCCCACGAAGGGCAATAACCATAACGGCGTCAACCGTTTTGCTGCCGTCATAGATATCAGCTGCATGCACGGTGTGTGATGCCATATCAAGCAATACCTTACTAGACTTTAATCGTATGAAGTTGTTGCCTGTGTCCCAGGCTTGTGGACCGCTGAGTCTAATAAGTGCTAAAGCACCGGCACCCACAGGGGTACACAGAGCAACAATAGTGTCTGAATATCTATTTAATGGTGTTTTTAGCATTACTTTTTGTTATGAGTAAGCACAATTTTGTGCCCACGAAGCGACATTTTAAAGCTACGTTTAAGCGTCTCTAAAATAAGCGCAGAAAAGCTTGCAAGAAGCTGTTTTTCTTTATCTGGGTCTGTCAAAATTGGTGCTGAAAGGGTTATGCGCAAATGAAATTTTTGTGGCTCAACGCTGAATTGGATATGTTCATTGCCGGAGTTTTTAAAGGCATCACGCATCCACTGCTGCGTACGGTCAACCATTGCTTGGTTCCAGAGCGGTTCAAATTGCTTTTTAGGTTGCGCTGACTGTTGTGGCGCATTTTCTACTTGAGAAGAAAGCTGCTGTTGCGGCCTTTGAGGCTGTTGTTGTCGAGCTGGTTGCCTGTCGTCGGTAGCCTTGGCGTAAGAAGAAGGTTTTTCATGCTGAGGGCGCGGTTGCTGAGGCTGTTGTCGATTCGACTGTCTGTCCTCTGTAGCTTTACCGTAGGGAGATTGTTGTTTATAAGCTTGTTGTCCGGGTCTGTGTTCAGAAGGCTTGTTAAGTTGTGGCTCATCAAAAAAAATAGCTACTTTTGCAGATTTTTTTGTAAGGCCAAGAAAATTTTTTTCAGCCTCTTCGAGTATCTTTACAGAAAATTGTTGTGGCTTTTGCGCTTTTATCCAGCCTTCTTCAATAGCTTTTGCTATGGACGATGCTTCTTGAATTATTGATTTCATTCTTGTGCCTTTTAAAATAATCATCAGTAGATAATAATAGAAAAATAATAGAAATTAATACTGTGATATAAAGTTGTAAAAAATAAAGATGGCCTGCCATCCGGAGCTCCTACAGAGCGCAGGATGGAGCGGGAAACGGGATTCGAACCCGCGACCTTTGCCTTGGCAAGGCAACGCTCTACCAGCTGAGCTATTCCCGCATTATGCTGTTTTTTCGCAGCTACTTGCATAGTTAGAAAGGTATCATATGCTCTATATTTGTCAATAAAGATTTTATTTTTAGTAAAAGAAAAGGTTGTTTTTATGATTAGTTTTCTCAAGGGCATGGTTAAGGCGCAAAAGAATGATACTATTGTGTTACAAATTGGGGGTTTTGGCTTGCAGGTGAGCGTTCCAGAAAATCTTATTGTTCTTCCAGGCTCTGACCTGGAGCTACACACGTATATGCACTGGAACCAAGAAAATGGCCCGTCCCTTTTTGGCTTTGCCGATAGTGCGCAGCGTGAATTTTTCTGTTTATTGTTAAGTGTTTCTGGCATTGGCCCGCGGATGGCTCTTGCACTACTTTCGGCTTTTTCTGTTAATGTTCTTGTTGATGCATTGGTTTCTGGCAACATAACCTTATTAAGCTCTGTAAGCGGTATTGGTCGTAAAAAGGCAGAATTATTAATTTTGAGCTTAAAAGATAAAATTCAAAAAATCGATCTGTATACGGGCTCAGCTGATAGTCAGGCCGCTGGCTCTTTAACTGCCCATATGCGCGATTTGACTGACGCATTAACTTCTTTGGGCTATTCTCGCCAAGAAATTTTGCTTGCAGTCGATCAGTTACGTTCTTTCGAAGCTGTTTCTGGTATGTCTTTTGATCAATTATTGCGCAAAGCCCTTCAAGTACTTGCAAAAAAATGAGACACTACAATGCTGTAAAGTGCTTATAAATTATTGCTGAAAGTTCTTATGGGTAATATAAAATTTGCTTTTTTAGCCGCTTTGAGTCTTGTAACTATTCAGTCAGTGGATGTTACCTTAAAAAATAGTACAGGATTTGTCATTTATATTAAAAGCGGTAATTACGGAGAAAATCTTTGCCCCGAGAAATTGCTAAACATAGTTGCGCATGATGACGACATTATTACCCTTACTAATAATAATTTTGAAGATGAGTGCCATGTGTTTGCCGCCAAGGAGGGTTTTTTGGACCTTATTTGTGACAACCCATACCGGCACGCAAGCTTTAAGGTCGACTTATTTAAAGATTACCTTCTGTGCGCAACTTCTGATGGATTCAGACTCGAAATCAAAACGAACAAAAGAAAATTTACTGAAGTTGGTCGTTGACCCAAAGAGTACATCAAATTTGAAAATAATCTTATAAATGGTAATCTTGTTGTTGAGGTATTTTGATTGAAGCTGTCTAAAAAATAGAATTTTTTTTATGAATACACAAAAAGCTCTTTTTATATTTTTAGTAACATCATTACAGATGCATTCTTCGGTGCCAGTGTTTTTTATCGATAATCAAACAGGTGACATGGTTGTCTATTCTCCATGTTCTGATAATCATGGAGATTTCCAGGCGTTACCCTGTGGTAAAAATAATGTTGTGCCGGATGGACCTTCTTTTTGTTTGGTAGACAGTGATGGAAACAACACTTTTTTTTCGATTTTCCCCAACAGGATTATTATAACTCGTGGAAATAGAGCGCACACTGATCTATCCCAATGTTTTCTTGATTTATCCGTCGCAATGCGATCATGGATTATTTTATCGCGTGATGGCGTAACCTATAAACTACATGAAAGAAACGTATGAAAAATTTAATTAATTCTGTTGTTATTGCAAGCGCAATAACTTTTTTCCCAGCAACGCCCTTAAAAGCAGACCTTTCTATTGCCATAGTAAGCAACGAAACAGGTGAAAACATCACTCTAGAATGTGGGGGCTATGTACTTACTATTCCTGCTGGACAAAGAAGACAGCCGTTACGTTTAGCTGTACCCAGCGCACGTGATTATGAATGCCCATGTGCAAGCGTTGGTAACGAATATAATCGTGTATATTTTTGGCGTGAGGGCGCAAACCTGATATCTCAGGAAAACCGTTTTTCAAAAATCGCCTTAAAAAATATGGACATTGCCCATTCTGCTGGATTATCAATTCGTGTAACTCCACAGGGCGTTATTTTTAGGCTGCTTGCTGATTTTGAACGCACGGCTGTTGGCACCGTTTGTGGTTGATATAGCTATGATGGAGATTTTTATGAATATCAAAAATCTTTTTTTATGCGCGCTATCCTTTTATGGGTTAGCCCAAGCAGACGCTGCTAATCTTGTTAAAATCGTAAATGATTCGACAGAGACGGTTTTTTTTAAGCATGCAGCAAAAAGTTTTAGTCTAAAACCTGGCGATGATAGAAAATTGTTAGTTGCTGTTCCGTTTACTCCAAGACAAAAAAATCTTTTTGATTTTGTTCAAGACCGCCCCTATGTTCCAGCCGATGCTTGTGAAGTAATTACTATGCAAGGCACTTTTAATATCTGGCGCGACGAGCGTGGCATTATTGTTGCAAAAGCCTTTGAGCGTGGTATGAGCAGAAGCGAAGCGTTACCAACCGTCTGTCTACCATTATCATCTGAAGAGATGAGTCGGGTTATTGGCTGTATTATTACCATTAATAACGTTGGTTCTTTATCGTTAAAAAAAGCATAAATTCAGCTAAAAAAATAGATTCACTTGTCTGTGATTGCAAGAAAATTTATCCTAAGTAGGCGTGTTTTTAATACCTATGAGGATATTCATGAAAAAAATGGTCAATTTGCTCACGTTTGTTTGTCTGACACAAATCTACCAACTTGAATCTACTGAGTATCTTATCAAAACGTTTAATGGGCCCATCAAAAATCTTACGGCATGTGGGTTTTTTGGTGACGCGGTTGCAATCCCCAGTGACGATAATGCATTGACCTTGCGCTACCTTGATAATGATGATTCAATCACACTCACCAAGGGTAGCAGTATGATCAAGGCCTGTTGCGCAAGTCGTTCAGGAAATTATTTTGCAACGGGTGATTACGCTGGCATGCTATCCATTTATGAAGTTCCATCACAGAAGATAGTTGATAATAATTTGGGTAAAGATGCCTTTCAAAAAATTGCTTTTTCTGGTGACGATACTACCTGTTTAACCCTTTCTTGGGGTAATGCCATAGAAGCTTATCGAATAAAAGATGGTGACCGAGTTTTTTATAAAAAACCATCAGAACAGGTTGTAACTTTTAGCCCTGGGCCAAACCAAACTAAGCTTGGCGTAGCTTTTAAAGATCATGCAGAATTATGGACTATTGACGAGTTTAGTGGTCATACTGTCGATGCAAACTTAGACCATGACGGCGGCATAGTGTATGCTCTTGATTACAACCTAGATGGAAAATCTATCGCCTCTGGCTCGCATGATTCGGTTAAAATTTGGGAAACCGAAAGTGGCAAACCTTTATCAACCATCAGGGGCTTGCGGGGTATTTGTGCGCCATTAAGCCATAGTCCAGATGGAAATTATTTAGCGGTTGGAAGTTTTGATGAGACCATAACCGTTTATGACCTGCGCAATATGCAAGACGCCGTCGTGCTTGCAGGGCACGGTGGGGGTGCTGATGCGTTGGCTTGGAAAGCTGGGGGCACCGAGCTCGTTTCGTGTTCAAACCGTGACAAAACGGTAAAAGTTTGGGACATAAGAAAGCCTGTAGGCAAGCTTTGCCGTTGGAGACAACTTCTTAAAAAATGTCGTGAACTGACCTCACGCTGCCTGCCTTGTGTGGCTGCAGAATAGATAACTTATATATACTCAATTAAAGGTCCTAGTTTTGGGAATAATATTGCATCAGCCAAAGAAAATAAACTGCTTGCAATTCACGATCGTTAAGAAAGTTATTGTTACATTTTTTGGGCTTTGATTGTTCTTTTAAGGCGGGAGTTTCTTGACTGGTCAGCGGCCTACAATGAGC
Organism: uncultured Candidatus Babeliaceae bacterium; assembly: GCA_963848615.1. Classification (GTDB taxonomy): domain Bacteria; phylum Babelota; class Babeliae; order Babelales; family Babelaceae; genus BOG-1370. Next base: position 31,545 of record CAWKEK010000020.1, on the reverse strand, counting down.
ATTATTGAGATTTTTTGAAGCGCTATGTGTATACAGGCTTAATGCTGCAATAATTAGATACATTTTCTTCATACTACTACCTAGAGTAAGCAGGTACTATTGTTTACCTTAACTTATTACGATTAACTATTTTTTCTAAAGATTATCTATATAAATTTAAAAAAAGGCTTAATATACCGCACTTTTTTGAAAATATTGGCAATTGCAACTAATAGTTATAAAAATTAATTCTTATTGATGAAACGAGCTTAAATTCTTTTGCATGCATATGTGTATAACCAGTGCATTTTTAAGATAAACGGTCAATCTTAGGGCCAGAGCTTTGTTTTTTCCGCAGGCTAAACTATAATCGATAAACTGATTTCGCTGTTTCTTCTTATCTATTCTTTTTATCAGCTCTTCAAGCGAATGGTTAATCTCTAGAACTAGAGCTAATTTTGTTTTTGCATCCTGAATGAATTTAGCCAGCTTGTCGATATTAGCCTTTTCTTGCTCCAAATTTTCTTGAGTGATTGTGGGTAAACGTGATGAAAAATTGGTTATTTTTTCGTCTGTTAATCGGCCTTGCATAAGAACTTGGCATGAAAAAATAGGTAAACTTAGGGTCAAAAGTAGATAATAATATCTCATCAAAAGGCCTTATAATATAGTATATTTGTTTATATTTTAGACTGTTTAGTATAGTAAACAATTAATAAAATAACAAAAAATAGTATAAGTAATGATCTATTAAGCTACGGCGATTTCTTTTTCAGGCATTTCTTTTGTAGGCGCGTCTTGGTTTTTGGGCTTGCCATGTTTTTCAAAGCCAAGCTGAACAATAGTGTCGAGGAATTCAGTTGGGCTCATGCCGATTTCAGCAGCTTGGTGAAATATAACCGTTGCAGGCGTAAGGCCAGGAAGCGAATTGACTTCAAGCGTAATAACACGTTCCTTGCCCGTTGGACTTTGTTGGGCAGACTGGTAAAAGCAGTCTATCCGTGCGTAGCCAGAACAACCAACTGTTTTATAGATATTTTCCATAGTGCGTTGCACAAAAGCAAGGGAGTTTTCTGGTAGCGGAGCGGGCGTTTGGTTTTCGCCAGCGCCGGGTAAAAATTTTTCTTCAATAGATAAAATATCATGCGTTGAAATAGCAGCACTTGGCGGCAACGCAGCAACATTTTTGTTGCCAAATACGCCAACGGTTAATTCCATGCCCGTAACAAATTCTTCTACTAACGCATACGTATGACCATTTTCTTTAAGGCACCCTAACGCGTTGTGTAATTCTTGTATATCATTTACTTTGTTCACCCCAACACTGCAACCGTCGTTATGTGGCTTTACAATACGGGGGAATGTCACAGCGCTCAGATCATAGGGCTCCCATGAATCTACATCAAGTGGGACAAGAATATTTTTTGGCACGTCAAAGCCACAAGCTTTAAGCAAGAGCGTTGTTTTATGCTTGTCCATACATAGGGCGCTTGCAAGAACTCCCGAGCCGTTATAAGGTATCTGCATCATTTCAAGCATGCCCTGAAGTGCACCATTTTCGCCATGCCCACCATGTAAAGCAATAAAGACGAAATCTGTATTTGATTTTAGATCTTCAAGCGACCATTCTTGTGATTTTTCTAGTGAGCTTTCTATTTCTTGTGTTGAATTAAGTACGAGTTGTTCATGAGAAACAAGATGGAATGTTAATGCGCGAGAAAGAAACAGGGGTAATATCTGATATTTTTCTGTCGGTAATTTGTAAATGACATTTCTACCCGATTCTAATGATATCTCACGTTCATTTGATGCACCCCCAAAAACAACCGCTATAACTGTTTTATGTGGTTCGCGAGCGATTTTATTGTTGCTATGCTCAAATAATGTTTCTGCTTTTTTGGTGGTAGGATGATTTTTTTTCATTTCAGCTTCAAGTAATGTATTAATAAGTTCTTTATGGTTCAATTTTTTTTGCGCCGCCTGTACAAAAGCAAAACTTGATGGTGCTAATCCAGAAAGTGAATTTGGGTCTATGATGACGATGTTGCCGTTTGGTTTTAAAAATCCATCGATTCTGCCAATGGTGCAAAAATCAAGTGCCTTCACGGTAGCAACCGCTGTTTGTTCTATGCGCTGTAAATCATCATCTGAACAGCGAGCCGGTGTCCATTTGGTTGATCTTCCCGGCATATATTTTTGTTCATAATCGAAGATACTGTTTTCAGAATGTGCGACAATTTCAGTTACAGAAAGGGCATGGAATTGATTGTTTTTAGGGTCTTGAATAACGATACACGAAAATTCCATGCCGTTGATCTTTTCTTCAATAATAACCGCCTGTTTTTTTCCCGCGTATACCGTTGATGCTTTTTGAGCTGCTTGTTGAAGCTCCAAAATGTCGTTTACTATGCTGACACCAAAGCTCGAGCCTTCGTGAACCGGTTTGACTACCAACGGAAATTCAAGCCGTTGTTCTTGAAGATAGGTATGTGTAATTTTTTCTATATGTTCCGGTTTATAAAGATTCCCTGTGCAGTTTGTATGCCGCTTGATTCTAAAAATTTTTTTTGAAGGTGTTTATCCATACCAAGAGCACTACCAAAAATCTTTGCGCCTATATACGGTATTTCAAGCATTTCAAGTATACCCTGCATACAGCCGTCTTCACCAAAGCGGCCATGCTGTGCAATAAATGCAATATCTATAAGATTTTGTAAATCATGCCAAACTATATGTTGTGCTTCTGTTGCAAGGCGGTGTTCAAAATCACTAATTTTTCCACGGTAGAGAAATTTTTGTGGAATAATATAAAGATCGCCTGTACTATTTTGAAAAATTGGTACAACAGTATATTTTTGTGTATCAAGATGATCACATACTGTTCTGCCTGAGTTAAACGAAACTTCTTTTTCGAGCGACATGCCGCCCATAAAGACACCAACTGATATTTTTGTCATGATAGTTTATAGTTATACAATAATAATTCGTGTAAAAAAAGTGTACTATAGAAAAGGTAAATTATGAATTCAAATGCACGTCTATGTTGGTTAGATTTAGAAATGACTGGTTTAAATGCAGAAGTTGATAAAATTTTAGAAATAGCTGCGCTTGTTTCAGATTTCGATAATAACATTATTTATTCCGGCATGGACACAATTATTCACTATCCTGCATCAGAAATGCCAGAGATGGATTTATGGGTAAAAAATCAACACACAAAATCTGGGTTGCTTAAAAGTGTTGCTGAATCAACTACTGACCTTGCCGCGGTTGAGCAGGCTTTTTATGCTGCGTTAAAACCGCACTGTGTTCCGGGAAAAACTTTTTTAGCCGGTAATACTATTTACCAAGATAGAATTTTTTTAAAAAAATATATGCCAAAAATAGATGCGCTTTTCCATTACCGTTTAGTTGATGTTTCTACTTTAAAAGAACTTGTAACCACATGGTACCCCCAAGACCCTCAGAGCGATTTCAAAAAAAATAAAGAACACCGGGCCCTTGCCGATATTCATGAGTCTATGGCTGAACTAGCGCACTACAGGACATATTTTTTCAAGAAGTAATAGCATTATCATAGACTTTTTTTATACACTAATAAGGGGATATTTTTAGTGATGGGGGGATTCTATGAAGCGATTGCTTATAGTCGTAATTATATTTCTTTCTCTTTTTTCTACACACGCAGCAGATTCGCCAGGAAATAATGGCCCAAAGGATCGATTAAGACAAGCATTAATGGTTACGGTTGCTACAAACCAAGAAAGAACTTTAAGAGCTGTGCCTTTAAGCCCGCTGAGTGACGCGACCTCAGACGGCTCAATAAGTTCACCTTATTTATTTTCTCCAGATAGGGTTTTAAGTGGGTTAGAGCGACGTATAGAAGCTTATACTAGGGCATTGCAGGTAACTGCAGAAAAATCAGCTGTAGAAAAGTCTGTTGCTGAAGTGCGTCAAGATTATTATGACTACGAAGGGTTCGTAATTGGACTCGATATCCAAGCGGTTGAAAAACGTTTTCTGCCCGGAGATTCAATTTGTGATGCCCTTGAAGATGATTATGGAAAAAATGATCTGCTTACGTATAATGATGCGCCTTTAAGGGTCGAAGACGTTGTCCCTGTTTATCTTAAAGATCTTGCAGAAAAGCATGGGCTTGTAAAAGAAAAAATAACACCAAAAAACCGGGCCAGTATCTATGTTCTTTACCAGTGCGTACAAAAAGATTGGACAATATCTTCAATGCAAAGAAAAAAATGGAAGGATGTGTTTGCTCTAGTATTAAGTGACCAGGCAGCAGAAAATCGTAGGCATTGGCATGTTAAGTGCAGTTTTAATGACCTTAGACTTAATGTGAGTCATTATCTGCAATTACTTAAATTGAAAAAAAAATATAAACAATTAACTGCAACCAAAAAATCTTAGTGCAGCGGGTTTGGCGTAAAATAATGTTTGCTGGTTATGGGTAATCGAGAAATTTGTTGATAGGCAAAAATAATATCTTTTATCGATTCACTTTTAATATACACTTTTTGAATAAAGATATTTTGTATTTTGTGGACCATCGGTTGCGCTGGGCCTAAAATTACAAGATCTTTTTTTTGTTCAAAGCTGAGTTTTTCAATAAACTCCGCGCAGGCAAGCGCCTCCCGTGCAACGGTCTGCTCGTTTTCATGCCTGAACTCAATTTCTGCAAAACGTATATAGGGCGGATAGCGCAGTTCTTGGCGGTATGCCCGTTCATATTCATAAAATTTTAAATAATGTTCTTCGTTAATGTATGAAAATATCGGGTGCTGGGTGATGGTCTGCATAATAACCAAGCCGTTGTGTGTTTCGCGCCCCGCCCGGCCTGCAACTTGAATAAGTTGCGACAGGGTTGTTTCAGCCGCTGCATAAAAAGGGAAGTGGATATTGCTGTCTGCCCATAAAATACCTACCAGCGTCACGCTCGGGAAATGGTACCCTTTGGTAATTGTCTGTGTGCCGACTAAAATATCTATTTTTTTAGTATGCATGTCGTCAACAATCTGTTGCCACTTTTTTTTATTAACGGTGCTGTCTAAGTCTGCACGGGCGATGGTTGCTTGGGGAAAAAGCTTGTGTAAAATCGTAACAACTTGTTGTGTCCCGATGCCTTTTTTTAAAAACTGCTTTTCGGGTTCTTTGCAGGTTGGGCATGCAGGCGGAAGAATTTTTTTAATGCCACAGTAATGGCAGGCAAGAAGATTCGGTTCATGAAAGGTTAAGCTTACCGAGCATGTTGTGCAATTAAAAATATAATCACAGCCAAAACATTGCACAAAAAAACTATACCCGCGTCGGTTTAAAAAAATAATAGTTTGTTCGCGGCGATCAAGCCGTTCTGCAATAGCAGCTTGCAGCTCTTTACTCACCCAAAAATTATTCTTATTTTTTTTATCAAGCTGCACTATCTGCACTTTTGGGAACGCGCCGCGAAAACGCTCGGTAAGTTGCAACAGCTTCCAGCCTTTATGTTCTACATTATACAACGAACTTATAGAAGGCGTTGCAGAGCCCAAGAGTACTGGGATCTTCATAAAGCTTGCGCGCATTAACGCAGCTTCTTTGGTGTGTATACGCGGAATCTTTTTTTCTTGATACCCAACATCATGCTCTTCATCAATAATAATACACCCAAGTCGTGGTATGGGTAGTAACAGCGGCAAATGTACGCCGATAATGATAGCAGGGTTGTTGGTGTACATATGGTGCCAGAGTGCCTTTTTGTCTGCTTTGCTGGTTGCGCTATGGAAGCTAAAAACCGGGGCACTATCTTTAAAATATTCTTTAAATATCTGCGTAAACCGAACGGCTAACGAAACTTCTGGCAGTAAGAGTAAAACGTTTTTGCCCTGGGCAATAATTTTTTGTGAGGCATGTTTATAAATTTCAGTTTTTCCTGAGCCGGTAACACCGTGCAGCAAAATAGGTTGAAACTCATTTTTTTCAAAAACCGTGTCTATTTCTTGCGCGACGTGCTGCTGTGCAGCTGTTAATGTTAAATTATTTTCACGCACAATTTCACCCAATTGAAACATATCGCTTGATTCGTGCGCCTCTTCTAAATATTGGGCAAAGCGTTTGTAAAAGCTCAATTCGCTTACGCAATAGTAACGTGCAAGCTGTTGGATAAATGTTTTATAGGTTGGGTCATCCGGAAGTGCTTGTTGGTCGAGAGCGTCTTTAATTTTAAAATTTTCTTGTGCGGGATCAAAGGCTTCTAGAATTTGGGTAATGTAGGCAAGTTCTTTGCGCTTTTGCAACGGCACACTGATAATATCAGAAACACGTGGCTTATTCGGCCACGTGTCTGGAATTTTATAGGTAAGAGCTTGTTGAAAACCATTTAAAAGTTTTACCGTTATGTACATATTACTTTATAGGTGTAAGATCGATGGGTGATTGCGTATAACCAGCTTTTTCTAATATTGCCTTAACTTTAGTGACATATTGATTATAAAGCTCTTTCAACTCAGCCTTGGTGCGCTTGATAACTGCGGCAGTTGTCCACGATGACATTCTTTTGGCCATTAAATCAATTTGATTAATTTTTGGATTAAATCCTTTTTTCGGGGCTATTAAAGTGTCTATTCTTTTAAAATTTTCCGCAACATAGGGCGCTTCAAGGGCATCTTTTATGCAGGTAAGTGCAGCAAACTCATAGAGTGTTTGTGCTTCATCGTGGCCAAGTTTGCCTAATCTTCTGGCATCAGAGTAGCCCTGGCTGATAAAGTCTGTTGCCGGTGGCATTGCTCCTTCAGGAGTATCCTCTCTTGTTGGCGGAGTTATGGTAATAATATTTTGTGGGTCTAAATAGGTATGAACACCAGGAAAAAGATCTAAACGAACATATTCATTACTACCTTCCTCAAGATAGCGCATTGCCCAGTCGTTAAATTTAACGGCAGCTGGTTGTTTAAACTTACCTGCGGTATCCAATGGCGTAAGGTTTTTTGCAAGTTCTTTGACTCGAGGATGTTGATATGTTTGCGGTGGTTGAGTACCAACAAGTGCCGTTGTTATTAGCAACGCATTTATAAAAATGATCTGTTTTTTCATAAAGGTCCCTTAAGATAAATGGTTTTTAAGTATATCATGTTTAAACATTTCTTACTTGCATGGTTTCAAAATGCACAGATCACGCAAAAATTTATCAAATGGCTTAATCTGTTCGTCCAAAAGTTTCTTTTCTACATTACGAACCTCTTCTTCTGTTAGATCAGATGAGCCCATTCTATCTAAAGCTTTTGAGACGCGCTCAAGAGCGTCAGCATGTTGCTTGAGTTCTGGTATGACAAGAAAAGGCAGTAGTTTTTTTGTTTTTCCGCGCAATTCTTCTAATGCTTGTTGCAACAAAAAGCATTTTCTTACTTTTTTTCTTACCGACTGAGCAACAAGAGCTTTATAAACGAGTTGAGAATTTTCTGTAACTTTGAGCACGGAATTTTTCAGATCGTCATAGGTGACACTGCCAGTTACGTCTCCCAGGTCTTTTCCCATAAGTTCAGGCGTAATTAAGCTTGGGTCTTGAATGGTGCCCTCTGGAAAGAAGGTTACTGACCTTTCAATATGTTCTAACAGTGCATGCAGATCAAAAAATGTTACTATTTCTTGCGAACCATCATCGTCTTGGGCTTTAGGCTCTGCAAATTCACTAAACTTAACTCTGCAATCGTCAAGACTTTTTGACTTTTTAATGCGCGGAGAATTGGGTGCTGAGCTTTTTCTTGTCAGAATCCCCAAGGCCGCTAATTTTGGAGAGCGTACTTCCTGACTAGCATGCAACGAGCATGCAGATAATGTTTGTATAAGACAAAAAATAATTATCGATTGATTAACATATTTCACGTGTCCCCCCCGAAAATAGTTATGAGTGCGTTATGCATTTACTAGTTAACTATATCCGGGGATAAAAAATCAATAATTACGTCATAAATAGATATTAATTTTAGCAGTAATCGTATCTATATGATTAAATTTGCCGCTTTAAGCACCGCGAGCATAGGGAAAATAAGTTTTCTATGAAGGTCGTTTTCAGCTTTTACATAGTTACTTTTATTAAATTCCTCCTTAAAAAGTTTATCTAAGGTCCTGCTTAAAAACTCTTCATTGCTGTGATGTGCCATGAATTTTTGCATATCTTGAATTTTTTTTATCAACGATTGCGTTTCTTTCAACACATTCAAAAAGATGTTGTTTTAAAAGAACTGCTACACAAGCCAAATGTAGTCTTTGACTATTTTGAGAAAGTGGATCTTTATTAACCGCTTCTTTATCCCTTTGACTATTAACAAAGATTCTTAACACTGCTCTCGTGGGTGTTATTTGTAAGGGGACTTTAAATAGGGTTACATCAGATCGTGGATTTTGTTCAACCTGTATGACAACCGGAATGTGCTTTGGTGTAATGGTGCTCTTCGTAAAGCCGTTCAGTTCGTCGGGTTTAAATTTTGCTCTTAAACATTGTAGAGAATCAAAAATATCTTCCATCGAGTTTCTTCGAAGTTTCGCTTTCCCTGACCTTTTTAAAAAAAGTTCCCTAATAGTTTCTTGATTATTGCCTGTAAGGTTTGTGCCCGAGGCTGACTTTATAGTAAGTTTGCTGCCGGGTTTTAAAAGCTGATCGACCATGTTTTCTGAGACAGATTTCCGCAATGTGTACTCTGTCGGTTCTACAGGATTAAAATCCTTTGGGGCTGAAAGAGATTTGTGCATGCTCAGCATGGTATTGCATGACAAAAAAAGTAGTACCGCAAGTAATTGATTTGGTTTCATAAAATTCTCCCTTTATTTTAAATATGCACGTTTTATACATTTTACACTATTTTTTATTGATTATTGATTGTTTTTCGATATTTGCCTATGGTAATACATACTACCTAAGGAATATTATGAATAAAAAAGTAGTGCGTCAAGATGCACCAACAGTATATCTTATCGATGGTTCTTCATTTTTATATAGAGCCTTCTATGCGCTAAAACCTATGGTAACGCCATCAGGTACTCATGTTGGCGCTGTGTATGGTTTCTGTCGCATGGTTAAAAAAATTATAGATACCTTTAATCCAGAATATCTTGTATTGGTGTGGGATAGCAAGGGTCCAACGCAACGACATGAAATCTATAAAGAATATAAAGAAACGCGCCAAGCAGCGCCGATGCATCTTTTTGACCAAAAATTTATTATCCAAGATTTTGCACACCAAATTAATTTACCCCAAGTAGAAAAATCTGGTTACGAGGCAGATGATTTACTCTATAGTCTTGCGCGTGATTTTTCACAAAAGGGTTATAAAGTAGTTATAATTACAACCGATAAAGATTTGGGTCAAGCGGTCGATGGCGATATTGTTCTTTACGACGCGTTTAAGCAAGAGATTTCAGACAAAGCGGCTATCGAAGCCCGTTATGGGTTCCCGATAGAAAAATTGCCTTTTTATTTTGCACTCTGTGGCGACAGCTCGGATAATATTCCCGGTGTCCGCGGCATAGGCCCCAAGGGTGCCACAGATTTAGTACAACAGTTTGACTCATTACAAGATCTTTATAACCGGATTCAGAACGTCCCAAAAGAACGAACCCGTGAGCTGTTGCTCGCGTCACAAGAACATGCATTTTTAAGCGAAAAACTTTTTTTACTGCAATATATCGATCTACACTTGTCTGAAAAAGATTTACAGTTCAAGCCAGAAGACTGGCAATTAGCGCGTGGTTTTTTTGATAAATATGATTTTAAATCTTTGGTGAAAGAGCTGCCAGGAGGCCCTGTAGAAGTTACTCAAAAAAGAGAATACAAGCCTCATGCAGAATATATCACCGTTACTGATGCAAAAATATTACAGCAGGTAATTACAGAAATTAAACAACAAGGCGCCGTTTCGCTTGATACAGAAACAGATGGCATTACCGTAAGCCAAGCCAGACTGGTTGGGCTTTCTGCATGCGTAAAGCCAGGTAAAGCGTACTATATCCCCTTTGATCATGTACATAAAGGCGAACTTTCACAACAAGAAGTTTTAGCTGTTTTTAAACCAATTTTTGCAGACCCGAAGATAAAAAAATATTTTCATCATGCAAAGTTTGATATGCATATTCTAGCCAACGCCGGTATTGGCATTAATGGCCTTGATTTTGACACGTTGGTTGCCGCAAGCTTGTTGCGTAAAGACAATGAACGTATTGGCCTTAAGGTTCTTTCTGAAACCTATTTTAATGAGCCTATGTTGAGTTTTGATGATATTGTTAAAAAAAATAAATTTAAAGATTTTTCACATGTGCCATTAGAGCTTGCAACTGAATACGCGGCAGCAGATGCGCACCAAACATTAAAGCTTGTGCATGTGTTAAAAAAAGAGCTTGAAGCAGAAAAGCTCAGTTCACTGTTTTATGATATTGAACTGCCGATTGTCTCTATTTTATTTGCCATGGAACAATATGGTATAGTTTGCGATACAAAAGTGCTTGATGAACTTAATGTGCGTGTTACGCATGACCTTGAAAAAATTCATGATGAAATTATCTCGTTAATTGGCCAGCAATATTTTGCGATTAATCTTAATTCGCCCCAGCAGCTTAAAGAGGTTCTTTTTGACCATCTTAAGTTGCCTACATTGAAAAAAACAACGTCACGGGCAAGTTATTCAACAGACCAGGAGGTTCTTGAAGAGCTTGCACGTATCCACCCGGTTCCTGCGCTTATAATTAAATATCGTGAGCTTGCAAAGCTTAAAAGCACCTATATTGAGGGCTTACGCCAATGGATTAATCCAAAAACGGGCAAAATTCACACGACATTCAACCAAACACTTGTTGCAACCGGCAGACTTTCAAGTTCTGACCCGAATTTACAAAATATTCCAACAATCGTTGAAAATGACAAGCAACTACATATTCGCAGTGCGTTCAAAGCCGACCCGGGCCAAATTTTTATCGCAGCCGATTATTCGCAAATCGAGCTGCGTGTTGTTGCCTATTTATCTCAAGATGCTGCATTATTGCACGCATTTAAGAATAATATAGACATTCACACGCATACTGCGGCAAAGATTTTTGATGTGCCAGAAACTGCTGTAACGCGTGAACAGCGACAACTTGGTAAACGTATAAATTTTAGTATTTTATATGGTCTTACGCCCTATGGTCTTTCAAAAGATTTGAATATCCCCTTTGCAGATGCAAAAAAATATATCGATAAATATTTTGAAGAGCATGCAGGGATTGTAACATGGATGGACGCCGTTGTTGAAAAAACAAAAGAGCTTGGCTACGTTCAAACGTTGTGGGGAAGACGCCGTTATGTTCCGGGAATTTATGAACGCAATAAAACGCTCTATGACGCCGCGCGTCGCATTGCAATAAACACTCCGGCGCAGGGTACACAAGCAGAACTTATGAAAATTGCCATGGTCAGACTCGATGCACGCTTTAAGCAAGAAAAACTTGATGCGCATATGGTCTTACAAATTCATGACGAAATTATAGTGACAACAGGCCAAGATCAAAAAGATCGTGTTGAAAAAGTTATGGCTGAAGTTATGCAAGGCGTTGTTGGCTGGAATGTGCCGCTGGTCGTTTCACTTTCTAGCGGCTACACGTGGGCTGAAGTTAGTTAATTTGTCAGCGTACCGTTCGCCCATTACGCGCTCACTCGTGTCATGTCATTCCGGGCTTGAACCGGAATCCATGTACTTTGTAAATCCTTGTGTTCTTGACGAGCTGATATATTTTTAAGCTACACTAACAAAAGATTATCCCTGAATTAAGGCAAGTACATGAGGTGCTCTCTTGAAAAAATATATTTTTCTCATTGGTTTTATTGGATACAGTTATTGCACGTCTGGATCTCCTACTATTAACATGCAAATTTTAATCGGGCAGCTTCAATTAGCATCGCAAAATTTATTAAAAAAAGTTCAAGACCTTACGGCCAAAGAAACTTCAAGAGGGGGCATCCTTGACGAAATTAAAAAAGGGAAAGACTTAAGGAAAACTTCCCCTAATATAAGGGACAAACCAGCAGAAGAAGACACTTCCGTAACAGGTGTTCTTCTTAGAAGCGATGTACTTAGAAGGGCCGCTGAAAAAGAGCAAGCAAAGAAATCTGCTCAAAACAATACTGAAGGTGCTAGCCAAGAAGAATGGGAAGCTTCTGAAAACGTTAAGCCGTCAGCTCCTGTAATTTCTAAAAAAACAGCCGAAGAGCCTACATTGCCTAAAAATTTCTTTGGCAACAGTTTGCCTGAATTGAAATTTAATCCACAAGGCAAGGTCACAGAAATATCAAATGCACTTGCTAACTATTTAACATTGTTAGACGCATATCTTGATTATAACGTTGAAAATAAGTCAACTATATCAGATACAAGTAAAAATAAAATTAAGCGTGATGAAGAGAGTGTTGACGCTATTCCTGACGAAAAATATTCAAAAACTCAGAAGTTGTTGTTTCACACAAAAAATCAAGAGTTGCGTAAAAAATATGCTGGGTTAAATTTACTGCCTTATACGCCAAAGCCGATTACCCCTAAGCCAACAATTCTGGGTCAACCAACACAGCAACCTGCTAAAGCGCCTGTTGATCTTCCTAAAAAACCATTTACTCCAATTACGGCGGATGGTGGTGATTTATTAAGTCAAATTGCAGGTGCCGAAAAAGACTAAATTAAAAGGAGTCGACGATAAGGGCGGAAAATCAATTTCTTCTATAGATTTTTCAAAAATGGCAGCGAATGCCGTTGTTGATACGTTGTATAATTTCAAAAATGATATTGATAAAATATCGCTTAAGCAGCTTGTTGATATCGCTTCTAATGGCAATAGTGAAGATTTGTTCGATAAATTGATTGATTCAGATGTTTGGGATGATTTGAAGCGAGTGGCTAGAACAAAAGTGGCTGAAGCCGATGTTAACCAACGAGTGATACTAAATCGAAAATATGGTATTAAAATTTAACAATAAAAAAAGGGGGCCATTAAGCCCCCTAAATAAAGAAAAGTTGCCGCCAACAGAGCAGGAAAAAGAGCTAGCTAAGGTTTTTTTGATACACTGCCCACTGCTGCTATTCTTAAAAAACTTAATGAATTCCCGGAACGTTTAATTATTTAAGTATCAAACAACTTTTAGATATCGCAAAAAATGAAGAGGTTATGGAAAATCTCGATACAGATACTTTTGATAAATTAAAAGCATCCGCAAAAGAAAATTTAGATATGGCTGGGAATCAACAAAGAATAGTGTTGGAGCAAAAATATCGATTCAAGCTTAATTAAGCATAAAAAGGGAGACAAATTTGTCTCCCATAAATTTTGAATAAAGTTAATACGAATAAATATCTGTAATATGTGAATCCCAAACAGGGTGATTAAGAACAAAAGTGCCATCAAGATTCTGTTGTATTATAACAAGATCATCACTATGATTTGCGGCTATAAAATATATCTGCCCAACTTTAAGCGGGTGATTTATTTTGTCATAACCACAGCTTTTAATGTAACTCAGCCCTAATGCGTTGGCTATGGCTTTGTCTCTACGCTGCCAATCTGCAGGTGTAAGATTACCCTTTTTTATCGCGTAGTTTGACCGGCCTTTAATATAAACACACTTGCCTGGTAAAACAACTGCGCTTGATTCAGTAATTTCTGAGTTTCTTGATTGAGCGTCTTTTGCTTGAAGCGCTATGGTTACTGGAAGTAACGCAAGTAAAAGTATTTTAAGTAATTTCATAAATATTCCTCCAATAAGTAATTCTATTATTAATAGTACCATGAAAAGGGATTTCTTTCAGAGCGCGGGCAATAAGTGCTTTAGCCCAAGCGTCTTAATTAAACGGGGCATAAAAAATAAGGGGCTTAATCGCCCCCTAAATTTGTGTGTTAACTAGATAGCGTATTATCTACGTCCGCTTAGCGTCGTCCGCGGTATCCACCACGGTCGCCACCAAAACCACCGCGTCCACCGCCAAAGCCACCACGGCTTCCACGATATCCACCACGGTCGCCACCGCGATCACGACCGCGTCCACCACCACCAAAGGTGTCTTGTGGTTCAACGATAGTAATACGTGTTTTACGGCCAGCAAGTGACGTGTTTGCAAGTGCATTTACCAGCGGTTGAGCTGTAGCGCTTGGAACTTCAACGAACGTTTTGCGTTTAATAACACGAATTTTTGCAATTTGATCAGCTGTTATAAGCTTAGTTGCGGTTAAGTACTCAACAACATCTTCTTGGGTAACGCCGTCATCAACACCAACGCCAAGGCAGAACTCTTGGAGTCCGCTTGCTGTTTCACGGTGATGACCACCTTCAAAACCGCCTTCTTTTGGCGTAGAAGTAAAGTTGATATTTTCTTCCTGATCGATAGATTTAATAAATTTATCGTAGATCATCTTTTCGATAATATCGCGTAACTCTTCAGCTGAAAGCTGCGTAACCAACGATTTAAGTTCTTCATGATGCTGAATATGTGATTCAGAAACTTTAGCTAAGTATTCCTGTGCGACTTTCAAGCGAGAAGCAACAATTTGTGCTTTTGCAGGAACATCGATAGGGTTAATGTTAAAATTAAATTTCTTTTGAATTAAAGATACTGCACGAGTTTCAGATCTATTGATAAACGTAATTGCTGTACCTGTTTTACCAGCACGGCCAGTTCTGCCGATGCGGTGAACATAGCTTTCTAAATCTTCTGGTAATGAGTAGTTCACTACATACGTAAGATTTGCAATATCAATACCACGTGCTGCAACGTCAGTTGCAACTAACAATTGATATCTCTTTAGATTTAAAGCGTTTAATAACCAGGATTACGTTGTGCTTGGCTTAAATCACCGTGTAACGCACCAACTTGTATCCTGCGCGGATAAGCTGTTCAGCAATTTCACTGGTTAAGATTTTAGTTTGACAGAAAACAAAACCATAGAAATCTGTTGCGCTTTCGATAAAGCGTTGTAACGCTGGAAGGCGTTGACGCATAGGCACAACACAATAAAATTGTTGAGTCATAGCAGCATCAGCAGTCTTTTTAGCGACTTTTACCGTTTGGGTATCGTGCATATATTCTGCCATTAAATCACTAATGCCAGATTTGACCGTTGCTGAAAAGAGCCAAATTTCGCGGTTTTTAGGCGCGTGACGTAAAATGTCTTCAACTTCTTCTTTAAAACCCATATCAAGCATAATATCAGCTTCATCAAGTACTAATGTTTTAATAGTGCCGATATCAAGGGTTTTTCTGCGTAAATGGTCGTTAAGTCTACCAGGAGTACCAATAACTACCTGAACACCACGTTTAAGGTTTCTAATCTGTTCTTCCATAGAGCTGCCACCGTAAATAGTGGTAATAGATATTTGAGCAGCTTGAGCGAAAGGTTTTAAACTGTCACAGATTTGTAATGCTAATTCGCGTGTAGGGGCAACCACAAGAGCCTGAGCGAAGCGGTTAGATTTATCAATACGTTCAAGTAATGGCAGGCCAAAAGCGAGGGTTTTACCCGTTCCTGTTTGTGCTTGGCCATGAAAATCCATAGGCTTGGAAAGTAAAAGGGGGATAGCTTTAGCTTGAATATCGGTAGGCTCAGTAAAATTGAGCTTTTCAAGCGTTTGTTGGGTCTCTATAGAGAGATTAAGATCTTTGAAACTTATCATGAATAGATGTTCTTTATAGTAAAGTAGTTTGAATAAAAAAATTGATTTTTTTCTATGTGTAATAATTTTATTATAATTAAATATTATTTTTTGTCAATTTATATTATGCAGTTGGGGTAAAAAAGCTCTTGATATTAACAGTTTTTCTAAAAGTCGTCTTTTTTTATAAAAAAATTATTTTCGATCTTAGGGATAAGTTTTGTATCAGCGGGTATCAGAAATGCTTGACAAAATAAAGAGAAGGATTAAATTTTCTATGTCGTCAAAACTATATTAACCCTCAGTAAGGTATTTATGAACAAACGTACATTTTTAGCAATCGCATTATTGTTTGCTACTTTTCAAGCTCGCGCAGCCGATCTTTCTGCAGCTGCAGTTGAAGCAACCCAAAATGCAGCTGTAGCAGTAGAAGCTGCAGCAACGGCAACTGAAGCAGCAGCAGGCGCTACAGCCGCAGCATTAGACGCAACTGCGACAGCAGCGCAAGCATCAGTTGATGCAGCAGCAGCAGGGGCTACAGCAGCAGGCGCAGCGGGAACAACAGCTGCTCCATCTGCTTCAGTTCTTGAAAAGGTACAAGGCTTTTTTGCAGCAGCAGCTGCAGCACCAAAAGCAGCTTTTGAAGATTTCAAAAAAGAGCCTGTAACTGTAGGTGTTAACAATGCATTGAAAACTGCAAAAGATTCTGTTAGTTCAGCATTCTCAGCGGTTGCAGCAGTTCCATCAAGCACATTAGCATTTGTTACTGCTAACAAATACTCTGTGGTAACTGCAATAGCTCTTGCAGCAACAGCTGCTTATGCATACAAAACTGCAACAGCTAAAAAAACAGCTAAAAACTAATTAATTAATTTTAATTAAGTTACTGATTTTATTAAGGGGTATGGCCTAAAGCCGTACCCCTTTTTTTTAGTGTTATGCTCTTAATGATGCTATTAGCGGGTAAAAAACATTCTAAAGCCGACATGTTATAATGACTATTATAAGATAAAAATCTTATAATATGGAGGTCATTATGAAACGCTTATTATTAGTACTCCCGATAGCTCTTTTTGGAGCGAGTTTAAATGCCGATATGGGAGATTTTAAACTGTTTGAGATCTTTAAAAAACAGCCAGAAAAAATTGTTGTGGCGCCTGAGCCTACCCCTGCGTGGGCAGATTTATACACCCAAGCGCAAGAAATAGGCGCTTGCACGTGGACAACATTGTGCGCTGCTGGGCGTGAAAGTTGGTTGGCTACTAAAGAGATGGGTAATTTTGCCTTAGACACGGGCAATACCTTTAGTCAGATAGTCTATAAACACCCAAAAGTAGCAGCTTGTGCGGGTATAGTAGCTTTGTTAGCTTATGCACGATCATGGTCAACGCTTGAAGTAGAAGCTCAATATCATGAGTTGCAGAGATTTATTGATAACACTCTTGCTAAGGCGACCCAGTTTGATACCTCTGCAGAAAATATTCGGGCCAAAAAGACGGCTCTTATGTCTGCCTGTGGCATCTATATGCCGGTAATGTATGCGCCTATTATAGGCCCATGGTTATATGAAAATGAGGTACGGGCTATTGATAACTTATTTGAACAGATAGTTATTTTAAAGCGCTATATGGACGAACGTCGCGATACAATCCTTATCCAGTCGCAGACGAAAGAGACATTGGACGCTGTCCGCTTGGTACAGTTAATTTTAAGTAAAAAACTTAACTTCTATGCTGCTCAACGAATATTAGTAAAAAAATAAACTTAAGGCCCGGGAAATCCGGGCCTTTCTCTTGACAAAGCCAATACCGAATAAATATAATTAATATTAGAAATAAAAAATGTAATATTAAAGGGTATAAGGTAGGGTATTTCATGAAGCGCAAAATAGTTCTATTAGCGGTTTTTGCCATGGTTTTGTCTTTGAATGCTGCACCGCTGGCGAG
Organism: uncultured Candidatus Babeliaceae bacterium; assembly: GCA_963848615.1. Classification (GTDB taxonomy): domain Bacteria; phylum Babelota; class Babeliae; order Babelales; family Babelaceae; genus BOG-1370. Next base: position 13,974 of record CAWKEK010000020.1, on the reverse strand, counting down.
TAACAACTACTTTAAGCTTGCTGCGGACAAAATATTTAACAGAACCAATCAGATACAACCTCCTGTTGAACAGGGTTGGCTTGATAAGGCTTTTGCCCTGACAAAATCATTTTATAAAAACGCTTCAGAGATATATTATCAATACGCGCTGCCAGGTTTAAAAGATTATTATAGATTTGGCCAAGACACCGCCGTAGATTTTTTTGAGGTTGTGCAATTCCGTCCGGAATTTACTGCGTGTGTTGCCGGCTTGTGCCTTGCACACTGGTATTTTAGCTCTGTTGAGTCCCAAGAAGCCTATGCGATACTAGAAAAATATAAAAATTTGCCCGTTCAAACAACCCACAACGATTTTAATGGAACGGTTGAAGGTAGAAATAGCCTGAGAAAAACTCTTATCGATGGCTGCAATTTTTCTTGGCGTATCCATAAAGTTTTTGGATATGGTGGGGCAACCTTGTTTACGCCGGCATCATTGAATTCGCTTATACATGGCAGAGATATTCAAACAATCAACTCATTTATAGAGGCCGTTCAAGCCCTAAAAGCTGTTTTAACCACAGCCCCTGTTAATGAAGCCTTTCAAAGCGCTGCGGCTGAAAGGGTCAGAAAAGCCGCTTCTGCTGTTCAGATGATTTTGGCAAGAAATGCAAAATTTTCATTGATCACCAGCTGAGATAAAAATAGATTTTAATGATATAGTAAGAAAGTAAAATAAGTTAAGGGTATATAAAATGATACATTTGTTTCAAAAATCGATTTTAACGGCCGTTTTGGCTATTTGCCCAGCCATAATGGCCTTAGAAGACCAAAGAGGCTCTAAGGTAGAAATTGGGGTGGCTTTTACCCTAGAAGATGTTACTGCTCTAGAAGAAACGTGTGAAAAAACACTTGGCCAGGTAATGAGCTTAATTGCACAAGGCGAGCCTATAAGTCGCCTAGAAAAGCTTCTTAAAGCTTATCTTGAGGGCTTGTATAAAGCTGCTCGCGTTCAAGCTGAAAATAATATAAAAAATAACGATCTTGCTGCAGCCTTCAGGATTTTGACCGGGCTTGAACATACCTTACAAGCATATACGGACAAATCTGCATGGAATCGCTTACTCGCGGCAAATCCTGCTATTATGGCATTACTTGCTAAAAAATAACCCGTCGAAGAACGTTAAGAAAGGTCCTTAATGATTAAAAAAATAGCCCAAAAATCGATTTTAACACTCGTTTTAGCCTTTTCTCATGTCATAGTGGCCTTAGAGGGGCAAAAGAGCCTTGATCAGGCAATGGCAACAGCACAGCCTTTTACGGCTGAAGACGTTAAAGTACTTGAAGAGCGTTGTCTGCAGACGCTTAATCAGATCTTAAGCCTTGTAGGTCAGGATAATACCCTAACTGCGCTAGACAAGTCAATTAAGGAGCAAGTTACTCGTTTGTATAATGACGTACGAGCTCGTGCCGATTCTCATGTTAAAAACAACGAAATACCTGAAGCTATGAGGCTGTTGCGTGGTCTGTATAGCAGATTGCTTCCTTATACCAACAAATCTGCATGGGGTGGATTGCGTATTGCTAGCAACCCTGTACGCATGTAAGCAACCGCTCAAGCTAAATAACCGATTTTTTTTATGATATACTTATACTAAGTTCAGATAAAAAACAATAGAAAGGTTTTTAAATGCTTATGTATAATCTTAAAAAATTTATTTTTACGCTTGTAGTAGTTATTGTGCCTGTAATTTTAGCCCATGAGGCTTCAAAGGATTTTACGTTGTTCTACCAGGGCATGGGCGTTGAAGCCCCTGGAGAATTATTCTGTCTTGATGCATTTGACCGTTGTGAGCAAGAATTTAATGCTATAATGAGTCTTATTCCAAAGACTGGTTTGACCCTGAAAGAGCAATTAATTCAGACAAGGGTGACTACGCTCTATACCAAAGTACGCTCTCTTGCTATACAACACGCCACAAATCGTGATATTAACAAAGCATGTATTTTATTAACGGGTCTTTACGTTAAATTGCATGAATATGCTAATCCGGCTGATTGGGACAGGCTGATGAGTCAGGCAAGCCCGATACTAGCAAATCTTTAGACAAAGATCCCTATTGCCTAGCCCGGCGAAGTTTACCCAGGCGGAAGCCCCGGATAAACGAAGACTGGAAAAAAAAATTATCATGTTTATACTTAAAGTGTAGTTTTATATTTTACACTTTAAACCCATTTTTGCACTAACTGCCGCAGAAATGGACGATTATGGAGCAGTTGATGTCAAAAGAACGTATAAATCCTCGCCAATTTGCGCATGTGCATGCTGTTTCTATGCCTGCAGACTTCGCGCTTAATGCAGACCAAATTAAAGAACTTGCGTCATTGTATGCCGGTACCCTTGATACCTATAAACAAGGTTCAATTATTCAAGGTGTTGTGTTGCGTACAAGCAGCGATGGAGTGCTTGTGGATATTGGGTTCAAATCTGATGGTCTTATTCCGTTATATGAATTCAGCGAGCATGAATTTAAAAAATTATCAACTGGTGCGCCGATTGAAGTTATCATCGACGAACTAGAAAATGCCGATGGCAATGTGATTTTGTCTTATGAAAAAGCAAAAGCACAAAAAGCATGGGCGGTTATTATGAAAATGTTTGAAGAAGGTAAACCTGTTGAAGGTACTGTTCTTCATAAAGTTAAAGGCGGCTTAAGCGTCGATATCGGTATGCCTGCATTCTTGCCTGGTTCACAGGTTGATGTGCAACGTGTTGCTGATTTTGATACCTTTGTTGGTCAAACTATTACTGCTTACATTATCAAAGTTAACCAAAAACGTGGCAATGTTATTATTTCTCGTCGTAAATACCTTGGTGAACAACGCGCTGAGTCTCGCAAGAAAGTTCTTGACGACTTATCAGTTGGCCAAGTTATTCAGGGAACTGTTAAAAACATCACCAACTACGGTGTCTTTATTGATATCGGTGGTGTAGACGGCTTGCTGCATATTACTGACATGACCTGGGGTCGCATTGCTCATCCAAGTGAGATGGTCAAAATTGGCGATACCGTTACGGTTAAAGTACTTCACTCTTGATAAAGATAACGAAAAAATCTCATTGGGTATCAAGCAACTTGCTGGAAATCCATGGGAACAACTTTCTGAAGTCGGTCAAGGTTGGCGAAAAAGTTAAAGGCATTATTGCAAGCATTACCGACTATGGTCTTTTTATTGAAGTTGCAAAAGGCGTAGAAGGGTTAGTCCATATTTCTGAAATTTCATGGACAGACCGCATTACCGATTTACATAAGCACTACAAAGTGGGCCAAGAAATCGAAGCGCTTGTTGTTTCTTTAGATAAAGAAAACAGACGTATGTCGCTGAGCATTAAGCAACTTGAAAAAAATCCATGGGAAGCAATTGCTGACCAATTTACTATTGGCCAACGTATTACCGGTAAAGTAAGTAACATTACTGACTTTGGTATCTTCGTTCAACTCATGCCAGGTGTTGATGGTCTTGTACATATTTCAGATCTTTCATGGACTGAACATGTGAAGCACCCAGCTGACATCTTCAAAAAAGGTGATGAAGTTGAAGCAATTATTACCGATATTAATAAACAGAAGAAAAAAATCTCCCTTGGTATTAAGCAATTGACTGAAAATCCATGGGAAAATATTGAACAAAAATACCCAGTTGGTACCGTTGTTTCTGGTGAAGTTACAAAGATTACTGATTTTGGTGCATTTGTTAAACTTCCTTCTGGTATTGAAGGTCTTGTTCATATCTCTGAATTCCCACAAGCTCAAGCAGATGCTCTTAAAGTAGGCCAAGCGGCTGAATTTAAGGTTATCAAAGTGAGCCAGGAAGATCATAAGCTTGGTTTAACGTTGAATACTTCTGAAGAACATGTTGAAAAACGTGGTGGCAGAAGACAACAACCACACCAAGCGTCAGAAAAACCTGCTCAACAGCAACGTAAACAGCAAGAAGCCCCTAAAGGCAAATCACAGTTCCAATTAGAACTTGAAAAACATGCTGCACGTAAAAGCTCAGACGATAAAGAATAAAGAAAGATTGCCTCATGGTAGAAAAAACCTGTGCTATTATTAAGCCGCATGCTGTACAAGAAGGCTTTGCTGGTCAAATTATTAACCTTATCGAACTCAATGGTTTCAAAATTGAACATATGAGAAAGATGCAATTTACCGAAAAAGATGCGCAAGATTTTTATGAAGTTCATAAAGAACGCCCATTTTTTGGTGAATTAGTCGATAACATGATCGCTGGCCCTGCTATTGTTATGGCACTTTCTAAAGAAAATGCTATTCAAGAATGGCGCGATTTTATGGGTGCAACAAACCCAGAAAAGGCTGCTGTTGGAACATTACGTAGAATGTTTGGTAAAAACATTTCATATAATGCAACCCACGGTTCTGATGCGCCTGAAACGGCTCGCCGTGAACTGAAGCAACTTTTTAATATTTAAAGTTGATATACAAAAAGGGCCTGGAATTTATTCCAGGCCCTTTTTTATGTATAGGTAAATTTTTTTTCTATAGTTGGGCGTTTGAGTTATCTGGGACAGCGTCTAGAATACGAACCTTTACCCCACGTTTTCTTAGCCTAGAGCCACAGGCAGAGTCAGAATATCTCGAGACAAATTTTTTACGTTTAACACGATCGGGCTTTACCGTTGTTGTCTCAACAGTTTTTATACTCTTTTTTTTGGGCTCGAACCGTTTTGCGCCATAATCTATACGGTTTCTTCCAGAGAAACAGCCAGTGGCACAGGCTCTGTTACAACAATTTTTTGCACGTTTAGCACACCAATCGATCTTTTTCTTTCTGCAGAAAGGGTTCAATCTGTCATGTCGCTCTGTGTGGCTGCAGACGCCGACATATGAACTTAAACGGGCTGTGTCGCGCCGCAATTCAGAATTTCTTGGGCAGAATCGATTCATATCTTGGCGTAAGGGAATTTCACCATTGTCACCCAAACATAAACTCGGTTTGTAGCCGACGCTATTGGCTTTATTCATGCCCGTAACTTTTTTATTGTTATAGATCGCATCATTGTTAAAATAAGCATCAAGTTTTTTGTCTATTGTTATAACCGGTGGGTACTCAGCATATTCAGCATTATAAGGCGTCTCATCAAAAACAATACCATCTCTTTGAAGTTGCAAGGCCTTTGTCTGGCTATTATAAACAACTTCATAAGCTTTGAATTCATTATTTGTTTGAAGCTTAAAGACAAAACGCGTTACACCATTTTTGAAGTTTTCTGTGTAAATATTTTCTCGTTCGCCCGGGCGCATTTCGGCCTCATTAAGCGGATTACAGTCGTGGGTTCTTAAACAGGCAAAAAGATTCGAGCCGGTGTTATTTTCTAAGATAAAGCGCAATCTAATAGCGTCAATAGAAAGGGTCATGCTGATGCATGCTAGTAAGATAAGCAATCTTTGAGTGTTCATGACGTATCCCCCTTAATTCCCTTTTTAGATATTCACTACTTCCTATGATTGCATTATTGATTTCTATTTGTCAATATTAATTGCGTAAGTATAAAAATAGGGCATAAAAAAAGCGAGCTTTTAAAGGCTCGCTTTTTTGTTAGTACACTGGAAAGATCCCGTATCCCAGCCGTCGCCAAGGCTATGGCGGGCAGGCAAGTCCGGGATGACACAAGTGTCATTTTTGTGTATTAAAAAGTTCTTTGATAGTAGCTAAAGAGCCCATAGCGCCGGCGGCTTCATAAGGAACCACGATCATTTTGTTGTCTTTGCCTTCCATCATCAATGGTAACGTTTTAATATACTGTTGAGTAAGCATATACTGTGCAGAATCTCCGTGTGGCAAAGCATTTTGCAAACGTTCAATTGCCTGTGCTTCTGCAAGTGCTATTTGCAAGCGCGCTTGTGCTTCTGCCTCGGCGTTAATTAAGCGAGACTCGGCTTCCCCGCGTGCAGCAAGAACCTGAGATTGTTGTTTACCTTCAGCTTGTAAAATAGCTGCCTGCTTTAAGCCCTCTGCCTCTAAAATAACGGCGCGGCGGTCACGCTCTGCGCGCATCTGTTTTTCCATGGCGCTACGAATATCAGCAGGCGGGTTAACTTCTTGCAGTTCAACACGGTTTACTTTTACGCCCCATTTGTCGCTTGCTTCGTCAAGAATTAAACGTAGTCGCATATTAATTTGATCACGTGAAACTAATGATTCATCAAGGTCCATTGAGCCGATTACGTTGCGCAAAGTCGAATGCGTAAGTTTCTCGATAGCTTCTGGCAAATTAGACACTTCGTAAACAGCCCGTTTTGGGTCAGTTACTTGGTAATACAGTAATGCGCTGATTTCCATGGTAACGTTATCTTTAGTAATAACATTTTGTTTTGGAAAATCGTACACTGCTTCGCGCAAATCGATAACCGATAGATTTCTCATATAGCGGTAATAACGACGCGCTTCTTCTTTAAAATAGGTCCAAGAAACGGTTCTTGCAGCGTCCATAAATGGTACTACAAAATGTATCCCTGCACCCAGTGTGCGGTGATATTTGCCAAAGCGTTCAATAACAATAGCTTCTGCTTGTTGCACCAAATAGATCGATTTTAAAATAAATAATCCTAAAAGAACTACGAGTGATGCCAAAAAGATAACGCCAACTCCGGTGTAGTTAAATACTATCATTTCCATGATGGCCCTTTCTGTGTTTATGTGTGTTACACCCACGCACCGCTCACCCTGAGCGAAGTCGAAGGGTTGGGAATTTATAAATGATGTTATTATTTCTTAACAATTAAATGACAACCCTGAACATCTACAATTGTCACTTCATGTCCGGCGGGGACCTCGTGATTATTTTTTTCGCGAGCTAGCCATGTATCGCCATAGATTTTAATGCTACCAGCTTGGTCTTGGCTAATTGCTTCAATAACTCGAGCCTTTTGGCCGATAAGTGCATGCGTATTTGTTGGCAAATTTTCAGTGCTATCATGTTTTACCAGATAGCGTAAAAAAACCAGCGTTATACAACTTACTGCAAAACACAAAGCTAATTGTGCAAACAGATCAAAGCCATAATAACTTAACAGCGCTGCGGCAGCTGAGCCGATTGCAAGTGATAAAAAGTAGAATAACCCGGGAGCGCCAGCTTCGATAAGAAGTGCAATGATAATAATTGTTGCCCAGAGAAAGAGTGTGTTGATCATAATAACACCTCCATGAGAATAAGAGAGTAGAACTAATTTATATTAATATATACTATTTGAAAGTTTTTGCAACTTATTAAAACATTTTTTAATAACGGCGGTTATTTAGGTTTTTTATTAAAAAATCTTTTATGTTGCAAAATCTTGTCAAGAACAGGTACGCATTCAGATCTATTTTAATCTGCTTGTGCCGGGCGTCGCCGCGCGTTGGCCTGTTGTTGTGTAGTTCAAAATTTAATATTATTTTCTTGCAGGCTTGGTTTTTTTAAATAAATCTGCCAATGAGCGCCCGCGTTCATGGCCTGCCATTTCGTGTGGATTGGTGTCGTTTGGAGAACTTTTGCTTCTTATATGCTTACCTGCGGCTAATCTTTTTGATTCTGCAAGAAATTCTTGCATTGATAATAATTGTTGATCAAGAGCTGATGCTTTAAGAATGGCAAGTGAATGTAACGTTACAAAGCATAATAAAAATAACATGCGCATATTTTTAATTCCTTTTTTCAAGATGGGTTTAAAGAGTTATAAAACAATTATAATTTAAATCACAATAGTTAAACAGCAAAATATAAGAAAAATCTTCTCCTGGTCGATACTTTTTTTATATTATATAAAAAGTGTGCTTTTTTTTATTTTTTATGCTATGAATTAGTAAACCTGGATAAAGGTAACGTACTATCCAGAAATTATTAATCGTGCAGATACGGCAAAACGTCTAATATGTGAGCGAAAGGAGTAAATTTTTTAACGTGATATTTTGCCCGTCAAAAAAAATGTTTTTTTTAATATATACCTATTTTTTCAGGAGATTGTATGAACCCAAAAATTAAATTATTATTAGCAACTTTTGCAGTTGCGTCGTTTGCGCAGGTGCTCGCAGAGGATTGCGCTGGAGAGTGCCCTGCAGATAATCTGCAAGTAAAAAGCAGGGTTAGAAAATTTGATTGTGTAAGAATCAATCAACTTAATGTATGCGGCACTGAAACTGTCGGCAATTTGATAGTTAGTGGCGATACAACCTTTGGTGGTGATGTAACGTTTGACAGCGATGTAACATTTGACAGCGGTGTAACTTTTGATGGCGATTTAATGGTTACAGGAACAATTTTTGTTGGTGGATCTGAAGTAATTGATGGCAACTTAAATGTTGATGGCACCGCAACTATCGATACCTTAGTAGTTATTGATGATGCAACTTTTGAAGGCCCTGTAACGTTTGACAACAATGTGACTTTTGATGACAATTTAATTGTTACAGGAACAGTTTTTGTCGGTGGAGCTGAAGTAATTGATGGCAACTTAATTGTTGGTGGCAATGAAACTGTTGGTGGCGGACTTTCTGTTATTGGAAGCTTTACAGCTAATTCTGTTTCAGCTATGTCTTATTATGCTGATCCATATACAGCTCTGGCTCCTGGCTTTGCTGGAGTTGGCGGCGCATTGGGATGGGCGTCTTATTTTAATCCCGGTGGTGGGGTGAGTGCTGGTGCGATTGCTTTAGGTCCAACCGCAGGCTTTTCAAATGCTGGCTTCACTTACGATTCTCTCAATAAACAGCTTGTAGCAACAAATGCTGGTCTTTATTCGATTACGTATTCAGTAGCACAATCAGCAGCCGTGTTTAATTCATATTATATTCATATTAATGGTACTCAATATGATTACTCGGAGATAGCCTTGGGGGAAGCGACTGCTCCTGGTATCCTAATCATGGGAAGCACTAGCTTTCTGTATTCATTGGCAGCTGGTAGTACTATTTCAGTAAATTCCACAAATGCGGCAACTGTCGGTATAGTTTATTTAACTCTTATTCGTATAGCTTAATTTTTTAATTTTATAAAAAATTATCTATCACATTTTATAAAAATGCGTCGAGTAAATGAGTGCGTTTACGCACCACTCGGCGCATTTTTTTTGGTGCTCTTTTTGGGTGCTCGTTTAAATTATTTACTTGGGACTTTCAGTTTTTGTATATTCGTTATGGTTTAAGTTTATTAAAAGATAGTGCGCCATGCGTACCAAAGGGGAAATATGCAATTAAAGATCAGATTACTGCTAGCAGGCTTTGCAGTTATTGGTTGTTCTCAGTTGATAGCAATGGACGAAGATGATGCAGAAATACGCAATGGAACAAAAAAATTTAACAATCTTACCGTAAAGAACCAATTCAGCGCATGCGGCAACGCTGCTGTTGGTAACCTCTTGGCCGTTGGTGGTAACATAACCTATTATTCTTCAGGGTCAGTTGATGCCTTAAATGTTCTTGGCAGCTTAGAAACAGCCGGTGTCCGTGTTGTTTTTGGTTCAGTAACAAGCGGTTCAACCTTTGTAACCAATAGTGGGTTTAGTACCGTTGTTAGTCCAGTTGGTGGGTATTTTAATCTTACGTTTGCAAAAGCTTTTAGCACCACACCAGTTGTTATAGCTACTATTAATCAAGCTGCCGGCCCGCTTATTGCCGTCACAAATATTACTACAACAGGTTGCACTATCCAAACAACTGACATAAATGGTATAGCTACTTCGTATGCGTTCAATATTTTAGCTCTCGGTCGTTAAAGAAAAAAGCGAGGTTATTATCATGGTTATATAATGTTTGTAGTTTTTCGGTAAACAAGTTTTGTCTTAATATGTAGATGTGAGTATCAAAAAAATATACTAGAGTATTTCATAAAAAAGGGAGATTTCATGAATTCAAAATTAAACTATTATTAGCAGCCTGCGCAATAACATTCGCTGTACAAATTTTTTCAGCTGATACACAAGAGCCTGAAATAAAAGGCAGAAAGAAATGCCTAAAAGGTCACTCACTCAATATATGCAATAACGCATTTGTTGGCGGCAATATAACTGGCGGATCGTTCTCTGTATCTCCAGCCCCATCAGCAGGAACCCCCGGCGTTGCTGGCATTGGTGGCGCATTAGGATGGGCTACTTTTTATAATAATTCACCAGTAAGTTTTCTGACTGGTGCAACATATCCGTTTTCTACCGTTGTAAACTCTGTTGGCGGAATAAACCTAAATACATCAAACGGTCAAATAACCATTGGACAATCTGGCGTTTACCAAATTGCGTGGACTCTACAATTTAGTATTTCAATTACCAGCTCATGTGGCGGCTTAATTTCTTTATTAGTAAATGATACGCTTTTTGAAGCCTCTTTAATGGACGTAAAAGCTGCAAACTCAACAACCGAAGGGCAAACGTTGCCTTTTTCAAATAATGTGATCGTTCAGTTAAATGCTGGAGATGTTATAGATTTATTTTGCGAGCAGGGTATAGGAAGCGAATTTAATTCAACAGCTGGGGTCATAACAATCGTACGTATAGCATAAGCTCATAAATCTTTTTAAAATTTTAATAAAAAAAGATGCGTTGGGTAAATTAATACTTTTATGCACTAATCAGCGCATCTTTTTTTATTAATAAAATTATTTACTTTGATAATTCTGTTTTTGTATATTCTATGTGGTTGCTTTTACAAAAATGGAGTTGATTATGATAAAGAAATTTTGCATTTTATATTTGATGGGCATGCAGGTTGGGGCTTTCGCTTCTAACTTTTTTTTAACAGTCGCTTCAATTAATCAAGGACTTTTTTATGATAACATAGCCGGTGATAGCGTAGAATATTGGATGCGCCATCCTGGCATGTCATCATTCCAGTTTATAGTATTTCTTAATGATATTTATCAAAAACATTATAGCGATGAAGTGCTACAAACGACACCGCGAATTCCTTTGGTAATCCATCAAATTTGGATCGGCCCGAAGCTACCAAAACATCTTATATCGATGGTTTCTGTTTGGCAGCAGTTGCCACACCCATGGCAATATAGACTCTGGACAGAAAAAGAGATCGATGAAATGGGGTTAATAAATAGAGATTTATACGATAAAGCAGACAATTATGCAGAAAAATCTGATATTGCCCGTTATGAAATTTTGGCTCGCTATGGCGGCGTCTACGCAGACTGCGATGTTAGACTTGTCCGCCCAGAAGAGTTGAGAAAAATGCATATGAATTACGATTTTTATGCCGGCTTAGAACAACTTTCTGACCAACGGACATTCTCAATAGGTAATTCTATTATCGGCTGTGTACCAAACCACCCAGTAATACACAATATGGTTAAAAACATACATACATGGAACATTTTGTGTAGAGATTATTATGCGCAAGAGACTACAAATGGTCGCACGATAGAAAGATGGGAGCCAACCTGCTTACGCACCGGGCCAGGTTATTTAAGCGCAACATTCTATAAATATGGCATGCAAGATTGTGTGCACCGCAATATTATTTTCCCACCCGATACTTTTTATCCGTATATTTTACACCAGACCATGAAGACATTGTCGCGCGTCATGGGTATGAAGGTTCATGGCTTAAAAAAAGGTATCATTCACTGCAGGATTTTTATTCATGGATTTATGAATATTTATTGAGCATGTTTGGCTGTTATTATGTTCCGCCTTATTACGGTAAGTAAAAAAAAATAAAAAAAATCCACAAAGTGTCATTCCGGACTTGATCCAGCTGTCGCCAAGGCTATGGCGGATACTTTCCGGGATCAACCTTATCGAATGAATAAGAAAGATTTGAGAGTGTATTTAAGTTCAGAAATTTCAAAAAAACTTATTTGTCTATCTGCTTCTAGCGCAAGATCGATATCAGAGCTTTCTGTAATAGTCTGTTCGTGCTCGTGAGCCATAAAGCCAAATAGTTGCATCTGGTATAATAGCTTTGCAAATATTGATAATTTTTGCCTGTGCTTCAGGCGTTAATCCATAACTTAATGTCATAATAGTATGCCTTTATATAAAATCTAATTGTAGCCGACTTTGCATGCTTTATAAATAGCATGCGCATCAACGTCTTTGGTAAGCCAGTAACTCTTCAGGCTTGCCAGACATGGGTAGCTTGTTAACCGCAAGATGTTTTATGTCCCATGGTTTTTCAGGAGCATGTCGGCAACTGCTGCAATTATTGCTTCGCCTAAGCCACCGGCAGGGTAATGGTCTTCGACTATCACCATTTTGTGACCTGTCTTTGAGGCAGCCTGAATAATATCTTGAATTGGTAACGGTTTAATACTGTAACAATCAATAACTGTCGCAAAAATATTTTCTGAAGATAATTTTTCATATGCCTTAAGCGCCTCAAAAAGAGTGATGCCGGCTGAAATAATAGTGACTGTGTCGTGTGCTGATTGTTTAACCACATGGCAGCCGCCAATGTTAAATGAAGTAGCGTTATCATACATAACCGGTGTCTTGCTCGCGTGGTGCGTAAATAACTCATGCTTGTGTGATGATTTGCCATAAGCTCAACGCAGCGGTAGGTGCTGACAGCATCGCACGGGTATAAAATAACAGAATCAGGCAGTGTCCTAAAAAGGGCTAGGTCTTCCAGCCCCATTTGCGACGGGCCGTCTTGCCCAATAGAGACACCACAATGTGAACCAACAAGCCTTAAAGGTAATTTACTTATGGCGCTCATGCGCAGTTGATCATAAGCGCGGGTAAAAAATGCAGCAAATGTTGAGCAAAAAGGTATAAACCCTTGTGATGCCATGCCTGCAGCCATGCCGACCATATTCTGTTCTGCTACAAAAGCCTGAAAAAAGCGCTGCGGGTAGTGCTGTGCAAAAAAATCTTCGTAGGTAGAATTATTTACTTCTGCATCAAGTGATACAATTTTTTCTGACAGTGAGCCTGCATATTCAAGGGCTTTTCCAAATGCCTTGCGGGTGGCAACAGCATCACCTGCTGCATAATGGGGCACCTTGAAATTGAGAGTATCTGGCAAAATGGCTTTTTCAGTCTGGCAAAGGAGTGATTTGCTGGTTATTATCCTTTGGCGTGTATGAGGATGCCCCAGGAAAGAATTTTTTAAGTTCTTCAAGCACTTGAGCGACCTCAGCCTGCTTGAATGCCTTTCCGTGGAAATTTTCTTTATTTTGGACAGAAGGCAGGCCATACCCTTTTTGGGTTTGAGCAATAATACAGGTTGGTTTTTCTGAGCTGGTTAAAGATTGGACTGTTTTTTGCAGTTCTGCGATAGTGTTGCCATTAACAATGAGTGCTTGCCAGCCAAAACTTTAAACTTTTTCTTATAGGTTTCTGCAGAATCTATGGCTCTAGTTTGTCCTAGGCCATTGAGATCGATAATCGCCACAAGATGAGATAATTTGTAAAAGGCAGGAGTTCTGCTGCTTCCCAAACTGAGCCTTCGGTGGTTTCGCTGTCCCCCATGAGTAGCAAACAGCGCGCTGTGCTATTTTTCAGTTTTTCTGCCAGTAATTGACCTATCCCAGCAGAAAGGCCCTGGCCAAGTGAGCCGGTTGCAATCTGTGTATAGGGAAAGCGGGGGGTTGGGTGACCTTCTAAGGGCGAGCCGAATTGGCGTAGGGTCATGAGCTCTTTTTCTGAGATACAGCCTAATAGGTTGTAGACGGCAGCGTCCGTGCCGGGGCTGCGTGGCCCTTTGAAAGAATAAAATGGTCTTGGGGCTGCATGGTATCAAAAAAAATAACTGACATGATGTCAGCTGCCGAAAGGCATGAAGTCGGGTGGCCCGAGCCGGCCTGAGTTGTTGCTAAAATCGATAATCGGCGAATTTCGTAAGCAATATATTCTAAATAATCGTGTGTTGGTTTCATAATAATAACTTTCATTAGTAAGTTATCGCTTAAGTTACTAAAGAAAGTTATGGAAACCAAAAATTTAAAAAAGATTAGTTTTTTTTATTTATTCAGCTTCTTCTTCCGTA
>CAWKEK010000019.1:0-93551 GCA_963848615.1 uncultured Candidatus Babeliaceae bacterium | reverse complement strand
CAAACAGTGGGTAGGAATCCCCTCTAAATGATTTGCTGTCGTAATAAACATCACCTTAGAAAGGTCATATTCTAGTTCTAAAAACTGGTCAACGAATGTTTTGTTTTGTTCTGGGTCAAGAACTTCCAATAATGCAGAGCCCGGGTCACCATGGGTATCTTGTGACATTTTATCAATCTCATCAAGCAGTATCACGGGATTATGAAATTTTGCTTTACGCATAGCCTGTAAAATTTTGCCAGGAACGCACCAATATAGGTTCTACGGTGCCCACGAATCTCGGCTTCATCACGCACGCCACCCAAAGAAATGCGCACAAATTCACGCCCAAGACTTTCTGCAATTGATTCAGCAAGTGAGGTTTTGCCAACACCAGGAGGCCCAACTAAGCAAATAATGGGTGATCGTTCAAGCGAACTTGAAAACTTCTTAGCCGCTATAAACTCAATGATCCGTTCTTTTGCTTTTTTTAATCCTGCGTGACTTTTATTTAATATTTTTTCAGCCTGTTCAAAGCTTATAGTATCTTTGCTTATTTTGGTCCACGGAAGTGATATCACCCAGTCGATGTAGTTGCGGCTTACCACCGCTTCAGATGACATAGGCGGCATCTGTTCAAGCCGTTTTAACTCTTTTTCAACTTTTTCGGCAGGTTCTTCAGGCAAGCCAAGCGATTTTATTTTGGCGCGTAATTGCTGAATTTGCCCTGTTGTCATCTGGCCAAGCTCCTTTTGGATCGCTTTAAGCTGTTCGCTGAGGTAATATTCTCGTTGATTTTTTTCAACCTGTGTTTGAACCCGGCCTCTAATTCTTTCTTCTGTCTCAAGCTTATCGTCTCTTTGTCATAAGTTGAGCCAGTCGAACGAGCCTATCTTCTAATGAGACGATTTCCAATAATTCTTGGCGCTCATCGAAGGTTAGGTTCATATGGATTGTAAAGGTGTCTGCAATACTGTCGATATCCTCGATCGTTTTTGCATTCCCCATCAGATCCTGAGGTATTTTAGTATTAAGTTGGGTATAGCGCACATATACTACATGTAAATGGCGCCATAGAGCTTCTATTTCAAGGGTGCGTTCAAGATGGGCGTCGGTAAATTTATAAATTCGGCCAAATAAAAGCCATCTTGAGCCTGGGAATCAACCATACGAGCGCGCGTAAGTCCCTCAACTAAAATTTTGAGTGCGCCTTTTGGCATGCGCACAACCTGTAAAATAATTGAGCGTGTTCCATAGGCAAAGACGTCATGTTGGGTAGGGTTTTCTATAGCAGGGTCTTTTTGGGCTGATATAAAGATCTCTTTTGAGTTCTTAAGCGCATACTCTACTGCTTGAATTGAAGATGGGCGGCCAACAATAATGGGGATAATGCTTTTTGGCAATATTACCACATTTTTCAAAGGCAGCAGGGGTAGTATATGCTGATTTTTTGTTCGTGATGCGCTCTGGCGCAGTATTTTCTTGATTAATCATAGCTTAAATTCTCCACACGCGGGTTTTATGAATATAGTCTATCATAGGCAAATTGATACGTAAATGAGAGGGCTTTTTGTAAGCAGTTGGCGCGCTATTTTAGTTTTACAAAAGGAAAATCGCGTAGTAATATAAATATGAAACTTTTTTTATTTTTTACCTACAAAAAGGACTTTTGTATGATACTTCCGGCGTTACAGTATATTTTCAGACCAATTTTTGGCGAGTTTGAAAAAGAAGAGTTTAAAAAATTCCTTCGCATGGGTCTTATTTTTGCCCTTATTATTGGCTCTTATTGGACACTTCGCGTATTAAAAGACTCAGTGTTTATAAATCTTGTCAGTAAGCACGATATCCCATGGGCTAAAACAGCCTCATTATTCCATCTTTTCCCGTTAGTTATGTTCTATACCAAGCTTATGGACAGATACTCTCGTGAAAAAATGTTCTACATTCTTTCAACTATCTATGCTGCCGGAGCATTACTTTTTGGCTTGCTCCTGTGTAAATTCCAAGCTGATGCTGCAACTATTGCTCAGTATACCGGCGTTGAATACTATTTAACAAAAGTTTTGGGTTACGTGATCTATATTTTTGTTGAAAGTTATGGCTCATTGGTTGTAGCATTCTTCTGGGCGTTTGCTTCTGACACTACCGATTCTAACTCTGCAAAAAAAGGGTTCTATCTGGTTACTGCAATCGGTCAATTTGGTGGTATTATTGGGCCAATGTTTGTAACTCCTATTGCCCAAACATTACGTCAACTTGAAACAAGTGATAATGCATCATTGGCAGCATTTGCCAACTTTGTGCCTTCTTACTTAAAAACAACGAGCGCAATTTCGTTCTTTGTTTGTGCATTAAGCATAGGGTTAGTAGGTATTTTGATTAGAAATTTCTTAACTGTTACTCCTAAAAAATTACTTGCCTCATTTCATGGCAAGAATGAAGCTACTGCTGAAAAAGAGCAAGAGCCTGGCTTTCTTGAAGGGTTAAAACTCTTATTAAGCCACAAATACTTGATGGGGATCTTTGCAGCTATTGCAAGCTATGAAATTATTGTTACCATTTTTGACTTTAACTTTAAAGTGTTAGCCGGGACTCATTTCCATGGCAGAGACCTTGATGCATATCTTGGCCAATATGGCTCATATGTTAATATTGTGTCATTGATCTGTTTACTTGCAGGGGTAAGTAATATTACTCGTATACTTGGTGTAGGCGTTGCCTTAGTTATGATGCCTATTATAGTTGCTGGTGCGATCACTGGATTTATCGCCTTTGATAGCTTAACGTTCTTGTTCTGGCTTATGGTTGGTTCTAAAGCGATTAACTATGCACTTAATGGTCCTGCAATGAAGCAATTGTATATCCCAACAACCCATGATGTTCGCTTCAAGTCTCAAGCTTGGATCGAAGTATTCGGTTCACGCGGATCAAAAGAAATCGGTTCAATTTTCAATATGTCACTTAAACCACTTCAAGGTGCGTTTGGTGAACTTGCAGGTAAGGCGCATTATATTTTAATGGCATCTGTACTTGGTTACGGCTTAGTTGCGATGTGGTTCTTTGTAGCGCTCTACCTTGGTAGAACTTACAAGAGTGCGATTGATGAAAAACGTGTTGTTTGTTAATAACTAACGTTTGTTAAGCATAATGTTGTAAATAAAATGGGTTTTCTTGCGATCAACTATCACAAGAAAACCCATCTTTCTACATATTTTAAAATGGGTAAGGGATATTATGGGTTTCAAGGGTATATTTTCTAAACTTTCATTACATGTACTGTATAATAAGCTTGTTTACATAAAAAAAGATGAGCGCGTTAAAGTTCTACTTCTTTCGCTGTCGTTCTTTTGTATTATTGGCACCTATACGGTTGTTCGCACACTTAAAGATTCTCTTTTTACGTCTATTGTGGGTGGCAAGGAATCTCTTGCAGTTGCAAAACTCTGGTCAATGATTCTTCTTATTCCAGCTATATTGCTCTTTTCAAAGCTTGTTGATATCATGCGTAGAGCACAACTTTTAACCCTTTATAGTGTTATTTATGGTGTTGGCGGACTTGTTATTGGCTATTATATTACCCATCCAACTATCGGTTTACCCAATACTGAGCAGAGTGTAGATAGAATATTTGGTTGGCTGGTCTATTTTTTCATGGACGGCTTTAATCCGTTTGTTGTTGGACTTTTTTGGTCTTTTACACATTCTGTAACATCTCCCGAATCTGCAAAAAGTAATTATCCTATCATGGTTGCTGCATCAAAATTTGGGGGCGTAGTAGCAACATCATTTGCCTGCTGGTGGTTGACCCGTACCGATTATGTTACCGGGCAACAACTTTTGTCTGACGCTGTAAACCATCAAATTCTTTTTTATATAACTTCAGCACTTCTTCTTATGGTTCCTTTGCTTGTTGCGATGATGATCTATTTTGTTCCTTCAAAAATTATGCATGGTTATGAAGCTGCCTATAAATTTGAAAAGCAGAATGCAAAAGAAGAGAAAAAATCTATTCATCAAAACTGGTGGTCCGGAATCAAAAAGAACGTAGAAGGGCTTACGTTAATGGTAAAATATCCGTATGTTATGGGTATTTTAGGGGTAGTTTCTTTCTGGGAAGTCGTTAACGTCTATGTTAATATTGAACGCGTGGCCATGGCAGGCAAAGCGTCCTTAACAATCTCGCAAAAGACGGCTTCGTTGCTGGGAGATGATTTTTGGGTCCATGCCGTTGGTTTATTATTACCTTGTTAGGCACCAGAGCTCTTATTGAATACTTAGGTGAACGACGCTCGTTACTTCTGGTTCCGATTGTTACTGCGGTTTTAATGGTATATTATTTCACCGCATCAATGATAACCAATCAAGCTGCTGCCGCAAGTATCAGTCTTGCCTATATTCTTCTTAAGGCCCTTAATTACGCATTTGCCTCCCCATTGCGTGAAAGCCTCTATATTCCGACTACTAAACTTATTAAATTTAAATCTAAGTCATGGATTGATTCATTCGGTACAAAATTTGCCAAAAGTAATTCGGCGCCACCTTTTCAGGGATTTCAGGGTCTTTGGGTGGCACTATTCTTTCTATTCATGCAGTAAATGGGATATTTTTTACCACCATTATTGGTCTATGGATGGTCGTAGCGCACTTTTTAGGGCGTCGCTATGAAAAAGCAGTAGCCCGTGGCGAAGTAATAGGTTCCGATGAGGAGCCGCATAGCCCTTTGGTGGGCCGGACTATTGCAATTTTTTGCAGTAAAGTTAAACTAGATAGAGTATATAAACCCCTTGTTTTCTGATGTAGGTGGTGAATCTTGAAATAAAGATGCCAGAAAACAATAGACTATAACCTACCGAAAGATACGTATGATCGATTTAAAAAATCTTATTAAAAGTGGCGTACAGTTTGGTCACCAAACATGGCGCTGGAACCCAAAAATGAGCCCATATATCTGGGGTCATAAAAATGGAATCCATCTTATTGACGTTTCAAAAACAGCATTTCAGCTTGAAAGAGCGGCCCAGTTTCTTGAGTCGTTGGCATCACAAGGCAAATCAGTTTTATGGGTTGGAACAAAAAAATCGGCTCAAGCCGTATTGCCTAAGGTTCTTGAAACCGTTAAATCTCCTTCAGTAACTCACCGTTGGATTGGTGGAACGCTTACCAACTACCCACAAGTTAAAAAATCTGTTACTAAGATGCTTCATTTTGAAGATATTTTATTAAAATCAGATTCTTCACACTACATTAAAAAAGAGCTTAATCTTTTCAATAAAATGAAAGAGCGTCTTGAAAAGAACGTTGGTGGCATTCGTGAATTACGTTGGCCAGTTGGTGCGCTTGTTGTAGTTGATGTTAATAAAGAACATGTTGCTATTAAAGAAGCAAAATCTGCTGGTGTGCCGATCGTTGCATTAGTTGATACAAATTCTGATCCATCAGGAATCGATTTTGTTATTCCTACTAATGATGATGCGCCACGAGCACTTGAAATTATCTTGATGTATCTTGCAGATGCAGTTAAGCGTGGTCAGCAAGTTGCTGCTACAGCTAAACCACAAGAAGAAATTATTGAAGATAATTCGCTTGATCGTATTATTGAAACGGTATTGAGTGAAGATGGAACTGAAGCTGAACGTCAAAGCTAAACGTACAGCTGGTGCTGCACGTCCGCAAAAACGTTTACAGTCTCGTCCAGCAGCTCAACGTAAATCGTAAATAAGCTGCGCATTAAGAACAGACGGGCCTGCCCTCTGAAGCTTTAGCGCAAGAGGGAGAGATGTCTGAGAGGCCGAAAGAGCATGATTGGAAATCATGTATGTTCTGAAAAGGGCATCGAGGGTTCGAATCCCTCTCTCTCCACCATCTTACGCTTATCCAGGCCTTCCGGCTTGGCAAGCTACAGATGGTAGGCCATACTCGCTCATCCTGAGCCTGTCGAAGGGTTAGCGAAGTAGAGCACTAAAAAACTTGAGGAGTAGATAAAAAACAGTTAAATAATGTGTCAGGTCTGAAAAGAAGCAGCACGGTTAGCGGAAGTTTTTGTATCTGCTCCTCGTTATTTTACAAATGTCATCCTGGACTTGTTTCAGGATCTCTCGCGATAACAAAAAGACCCTGAGATAAACTCAGGGTGACACCCATGAGTGAAAGTTACGGATATGACAGTACATCTTGCACGTAAATGGCGATCAAAAAATTTTAATGAGCTTGTTGGTCAAGATTTGTCAGTTCGTCTTTTGAAAAACAGCTTATTTAAAAAAGCATTTTTCCCGGCCTATCTTTTTTCTGGGCTACGGGGTTCAGGCAAAACATCTATGGGGCGCATTTTTGCTGCCGCAGTTAATTGTCAGCAGCTAGATGATTTTATACAAGCTCCACAAACTATTATTTTGCCGTGCGGCACCTGCATATCATGCAAGGCACTCTTTGCCGGTCAACACCCAGATTTTATTGAAATTGATGCCGCTTCACATACTGGCGTTGATAATATGCGCTTGATTATTGAAAGCGCATCTATGTTGCCGACATTAGCACGTAAAAAAATTTATCTTATCGATGAAGCGCACATGCTCAGTAAAGCAGCGTTTAACGCGGCCTTAAAATTTTAGAAGAGCCACCTGTGCATGTTATGTTTATTTTGGCAACAACAGATCCTGAAAAAATTATTGAAACGATTAAATCTCGTTGCTTTCAAATATTTTTTGACCCTATTCCAGCAGAAAAGCTTTTTGAGCATCTGCAAAAAATTTGTGATGCAGAATCGATTGTTTATGATCATGACGGTCTCATGTTACTTGTTCAACAATCGGGTGGTTCTGCTCGTGATGCGCTTACTATGCTTGAACGTGTAGCCTTAGCGTCTGACAACAAAGTTACGGGTGAATGTGTCAGTAATGTGCTTGGGCTTATCGGCAAAGAATTAATTACCCACATCTATAGTTTAATTAAAGAAAATAATTCTCAAGAATTACGAGCGGTAATAAAAAATAATCGTTACGATGCCTACGCCCTCTGGAAAGAATTAACTGAGCATATTCGTAAGAGTTTATACGATGTGCAAAACGCGCAAGATTATGAACGTACCTTACGTCATTTAAAAATTAGTTACCATACTGAGCCACTTCTTGCAAAAACCTCAATGGCTGATGCTGTTGTAGAGTACATGCTGCTTTCTATGTGTACTCCAGCGCCAATTCTAGAAACAACAAAATCAGAGCCAGTAAAAAGTATAAAAGAGCCTCTTAAAGCTACAAAACCGGCAGCTGTTCAGGTTGAAACAAAAGCTCCTATGAGTCAGCCATGGGACCAATTTATTGATGCGCTTAAAAACCATGCCGAACCTGATCTGCCCGTTGCACCGGCGCACAACGAATCATCAAAAAAGCCACTACAAAAATTACCTACACAAAAACCTTCAACGCAAAGTCAAACTGTCTCACAAGCATTAAAAATTTTTCCTGGGACCATTCAAGAAGTATAAAAAATATGAAAAAATATCCAAGTGTTGTTATTCTCGGTCGTATGAATGTCGGTAAATCGACACTATTTAATAGACTGTCTCGTGATGTTAAAAGTATCACGCTCGATTTTGAAGGGGTTACTCGTGACACTCTTTCTGATGTTATTACGGTTGATAACAGTACCTTCTCATTAACTGATACTGCGGGTATTTCGCACAGAAAACAGCAAGACCCCCTTGCAGAAGCATCACGCAAAAAAGCTTTGGAAGCTCTTGAGTCTGCTGACCTTGTTCTGTTTGTTATCGATGGTGTTGCTGGTGTTACGGTTGAAGATCGTGAGATTTCAAGCATTATTCGCGCAAGTGGCAAAAAGACTATACTTATTATTAATAAAGCTGACACTAAAGCTGCATTAGATAATCAGTATGAATGTTTACAGCTGGGTTACAAAGAGTATGTTTTGCTATCTGCCGAGCATGGCTTGCATATTAATACGTTACTCGATCTTATTATTAAAGAGTTACCAGAAAAACAGCTGGTTGTTGAAGATGAAGATGCTGGTTGTCGTGTGACATTGTTGGGTAAACCTAATGTGGGTAAGTCTTCTATTCTTAACGCATTATTATCCAAAGAGCGCGCGATTGTTTCGCCTATTGCCGGCACCACGCGTGAACCGATTGTTGAAAATATTACTTTTTATAACGAAAATATTGCTGTTTCTGACACTGCTGGTGTGCGCAAAAAAAGCGCTGTTTCAGGTGATTTAGAATCGATGATGGTGAACGACTCTACCATGCAATCTCTTAAAGGTTCTGATATTGTTCTGTTGGTGATGGACGGCAGCGAACACAAAATTTCTGACCAAGAACTCAAGCTTGCATTTTATGCATTTACGCAACAATATAAAGCGTTAATCTTGGTTATGAATAAAAGTGATCTTGTGACTGATCTATCAAAAAAAGATTTAGAATTTTCGCTTGAAGCCTACAAACATCTGGTAGATAAAGTTCCCCTTATTTCGATATCATGCAAAACGGGCAAAAATATTGGTAAACTTATACCGCTTATCAACGAACTCTGGAAACGTTATACGATTAAACTTGATGGTTTATTATTGTATAGATTGTTTCATGCCCGCTTACAAAAAACTCCGTTAATGCATGCCAAAATGCCATTAATTGTATACGAAGTGTATCAAATTAAAACGCGCCCTATTACTGTGTGTTTAGTGGTTAATGAATCTGAATGGTTTGGCGAATCACAATTAGCGTTTTTTGAAAATCTCATGCGCTCTGAATATGATCTTGAAGGCGTGCCGGTTAAATTTATTGTCCGCAAGCGCAAACCAAATAAATAATAACGGCATCGTCAAGAAGCTGAACGATTTTACAGTTCACCGGTTAATGTCCCGGTGAAAATTATTGTTTGCTAAGGCGCTTTAATCTATTAACAATTCATCTTGATCATGGCTATTGTCTTGCTCTTCTTTATTATCGCCGCCGTAAATAGAGTCCATAATTTTAGCAGAAATAGTGCCACTAGTAACACCACCAGCCAAGCCTAGTGCTAATTCATCTAAGTCGTTGTCGATATAAGAATAATCTGTGCCGTCATAAGATTGTTTATTATTATATTTTTTCTCGTTTTCAGAATGGTTGTAGGATGAATGCGATTGTTGCTCATGGGCAGTAGTTTGTGGCCTTACAGGCATTATCTCGCGTGATTGACCATAAGCTTTAGCAGGTACCAGCGCAGTGTTTGTTTGTGTAGTAGTTTGTGGTGTTACAGGAGTATTGTGTTGAGGTATCGTTATTTCTTGTGATTGATCATAGGGTGGCGTAACTCGCGGCCTAGCGGGTATAGTAATAGCAGCAATGGTTTTAGCAGGTGGCTGCACAGCGCTTGCTTGTTTGTCGATAGTAGCTTCTGTGGAAGTAGTTCGTGGCCTAACAGGCGTTATCTCGCGTGATTGACCATAAGCTTTAGCAGGTACCAGCGCAGTGTTTGTTTGTGTAGTAGTTTGTGGTGTTACGAATATGTGTTGAGGTATCGTTATTTTCTTTGTGGTATTGATCATAGGTGGCGTAACTCGCGGCCTAGCGGGTATAGTAGATAGCAGCAATGGTTTTAGCAGGTGGCTGCACAAGGCAGCGGCGGCTTTCTTATTTATTGTCGATAGTAGCTTCTGTGGAAGTAGTTCGTGGCCTAACAGGCGTTATCTCGCGTGATTGATCATGACTCTAGCATGTTTCAGCGCAGTGTTTGCTTGTGTAGTAATTTGTGGTATTACAGGAGTATTGTGTTGAGGTATCGTTATTTCTTGTGATTGATCATCGTCGGGTGGTCGCATAACTCTCGGCTTAGCGGGTATAGTAATAGCAGCAATGGTTTTAGCAGGTGGCTGCACAGCTCTTGCTTGTTTGTCGATAGTCTAACTTTTGGGGTAACGGTTTGTGGTTTAATTTCTCTGTCATGCGGATATTGTAAGGCTTTGTTATACTGAGCCGTGAATTTATCAAATCGTTCTTGAGCGCCATAGGTGTCTCTTATTCACTATACTCTTTGCCCTTAAATGCATCTTCATAAAATTTAATAAAATTGTTTCTAAATTTCTTGTCATGTATAGTTGTTGTTCAAGATCTGTATGAATAATTCTAAAGACATTGTCTCTCATAGAACGACTCCAGAGAATCGAGTTCCCGCCAATTTCTTGTAATGTGCAATAAGCTTCTATAGCTTTGCCAATACATAATCAGCTGGTTGATGAAGCTTCTGTTTCATTTTTCAATGTATGGAGTAACTTAGCATTATTTCCCTGGAACAATAATTTTGTAAGCTGGGGATACTGCGTAATGGAGTATATTTTTAATATCTTCTATAGAGCCCGCATGGTGTGATTGTGTGTTGATGTGGTGATAGATATCTTTAAAAAGGTTTTCAATATGTGTATATTTTACTGAAGAATATCCAGAGTAAAATTCATAATCGGGTTGGTTGGAGATACTTGTTCTCTTTTCCAGCCGTTTTGCAATAAGTTCCAATATCATCTCTATATCATGAGCAGAGGCTTGTTCCATAGCGGGGTTATTAAGGACTTCTTCAAAGGCCTTTCCTGTTAAAGCATCAACCATGGTTGCCGGAAGATGATTTATTTTATTTATGAGTCGATTTTTAAACTCCGCATAGTTATTTTTTGTAGTTTCATCTAGCTCAAGTAACATCTCTACCAATCTTCTTTGGGCTTTTTGATCACCTGAAGCAACCTTTCTTGTGTAAAAGATCTTCTTGTCAGTGACATATTTTAAGAAAAAATCAGTTAATTTTTTTAAATTTAAATCGGGATCATTTTTTAGCATAAGCTCAATCATTTTATCTGGATGTTTTTGTATAAATTCTTCAAGAAGAGCGTTGATGCTTTCGACGGTAGCTTTATCTGTAACTCTTTCTTTGAGATTCAACAAAACCCCAAAAAGATCTCTAATCTCGGTGTATATAACGTTAAGTATTTCATCTTTTCTTTTTCTTACAATTGCTAGAATAGTTTCAGTTGCTTTTTGATTAAAAAGGCTGTCATTTTTTAATGTTACTGAGCCCAACCATTTAAGCTCTGCAGCTAACTTCCATGTGGACATCGATGCGATAAGATTATTTATAAGCGTGTTAATTTTTTCGAGTAACTCTTTGTTTTCTGGTTCCAAGAAAACGTTAGTATACATAAGCGATTTTAAGGCAGCGCCTTTAAAGTGTTCATCATTCAGAGGGAGTTTTTCAATAAAGTTTACAATTGTCGAACCTAGAGCGCCATTTTTTTGCGGCGAATTATTAAAATTCAATCGTTTAGCTAATTCTTGTGCTGTTTGATTGAGTATATTGGGATCGGTCAAGTTTTCTGTATAAGCAACCATATTGGCCATTTCAGGTGTACGTATATCATTCCATGAAACATTACTACTTATCAGTGGTATCATTACGTTTTCTACCCTTGGCAGCTGCAATATTTTTGTGCTTATATCTCTAGTGAAAAGTGTTTTGCTAATCTTTTGTGCGGGTCTTTGAAGATAGCCGTGGCCCGTGTTGGTGTTAAGTTGTACAGTTGTTTTTAAATTTTCAAAAATAATATTATAGGAACCATATGTTTTGCCATCAATTATTTTTGAATGTATGAGATCAAAAATTATTTTTCGGTCAGGCGTTGACAAAAGCCCGCCTAGTTCTTCAAAATTTTTAGCCTTCGTTCCAAAAAAATGATTAAGAACAGCTAATTGATTTTCAAAATCGGTTTTAAGTTCATAATTATTCATTGAATATCGAATGCCCGGGAGCTCAGAAACTAAATTAAACCAATCTTGCCGCGCATTATTTACTTCCATTTGTGTGATTTGTGGGTGTCGATTATAAAACTCTACTAGTTTCGGGCTAACCGAGAGAGCTGAGGGTAACATTTTTTGTGGATTAAACGATTTAGTTTGAGGATCAAACACAATAAGGTCAACAAGGTCGTGAAGTCCCGTTTCTATACAATTTGGTCTTGATTCAGCTGAATTTTTGTAGCAAAATGAACTCTGTTTAGGGGCTGCGGGTAATTCTAAAGCTTTTTCTTTAAGGTATTCTTCTGTTGCAATAGTTAGTTCAGGCTTTGTTGTCAGTAAGGTTGCCTGTCGTTCTGCTGATTCTCTTAGCGCATCAACCTGCTCTCTAAACTTTTCAAGTTCATAATATTCAAATAGCTTTTCTTGGTCGCCAGAAAAATCTACAATTCCTAATGATTTTAGTTCGCGGTACATCGCAATAATTTCAGAAAACGGCTGTTCATGTAAAACTTGCTGCGTCATAACCATGTTACTAGGAGTGTCTGGATGAAAAATGCTATCCGGGCCTTCGACTTCTTCTATGGATCTTTTGATAAGGTCGATAGATTTTTCAACGCGACTTTTTGATAAACCAGAGTTGGTTAGTTTTTTGAAATAGTCCCGCCAGAAATCAACCAACTCTACGTTATATTTCTCAGTAAATATTCTTTTTTCAGGGCCGACCATACCCGCTAGAAGTCTGCCTGCTACCGGACCACGAAGCGCGTACGCCGGGTTGGTTTTACTTGCAGTTGCCCTAAAAACATTATCACGGAGATTAAAAAGGCCAATTTTCTGGTCATTAATCAATTGAATAACAGAATTTTCCGAAGGGCCAAACTGATAGGCTGTCTTAGCCCAATCAAGATATGCTCTTCCTGCTGCTAAAGAGAGCCTTTGTTCTTGAGGTTTTAACGCCCCTGCCATATACGCAAGTTGTTTGTACGAGACTCGAGGTGCTAAAAGTAGTGCCTGACATAAGCTTACAAACGAAAGAATAATCTTTTTTATAAATTTTGCTGACATGATACCCCCTAAAAAAATTCCCTTATCACTGAATATACTCTTTATAATTCCAGACTGTCAATAAAAACCTGCTGCCTGCTGATTTTATTCTTGAGGTATGTAACTGTGGAGAAAACCTGTTACCGGTAATCTGTGATGTTGTTCTCTGTTATTTGAGTAGTTTTTATATGGTGGCATATGATATATATGAAGAAACGGTGTATCAACTATAAAAAAGGGGAATACCATGTGTACCGGTGTCCGTTTAAATGCTCAAGATGGCTCAGTAATTTATGGGCGAACATTAGAGTTTGGTCAACCGATCAGTTCAGAGATAAACATCATTCCTCGTAATTATGCATTTACCGCAACCGGGCCATCGGGTAAGAAAAGAGGGGCTTTCATGGAAATCCCGTTACGCAGTTGTTGGCGCAAATGCGCTGGGTGTGACCGGTGTTATTGACGGCGTTAATGAAAATGGCTTGGCCGGAGGCCTTTTTTATTTCCCGGGTTATGCAGAGTTTCAAGATGTTTCCCCCGAGCAGGCAAAAAATTCTCTTGCTTCATGGGAGCTTTTAACCTGGATTTTAACCAACTGCGCAACCGTTTCTGACGTGCGTGCAGCATTGCCCACCATTAAGGTTAATAAAGCAGCTTTATCCCAGTGGGGTGCAGAAATACCCGTTCATGCCATTGTGCACGACAGCACTGGTGCAAGCATTATTATTGAATATGTTAACGGTGTATTAACCATACATGATAACCCATTGGGTGTTATTACCAATTCACCTAGCTTTGATTGGCATTTAACAAACTTAAAAAACTATGTACATCTTTCGCCATTAAATGCCACAGAAAATAAGCTTGGGCCCCTTACTTTAACTCCATTTGGTCAGGGTTCTGGCATGCTCGGGCTGCCGGGTGATTTTACGCCGCCCGCACGTTTTGTTCGTGCTGCATTTTTTAGCCACATAGCACAGCCAACAGAAACGGTAGATGAAGCACGTAAGATGCTCTTTCATATATTAGATCTTTTTAATATACCGGTTGGTGTTGTGTGTGAAACCAGCCAAGGTAAACAATTTTACGATCATACACAATGGACATCTGGTTGCGATCTGACCAATAAAAAATATTATTGGCACACGTATGACAACAGAAATCTGCAGATGGTTGATTTAAACAGTTGTGACCTAGATGCTGAATCAGTCGTTATTATTAAGCTGGAGCACAAAGAGTTTCTTCAAAACCCTAAAAAGTAGAAAAGAGTTGAGTATGTATCGTTTTTATAAACAGTTTTCGTGGCTAGTAATAGTTATTTTTCTTGTCGGTTGTGAACGAAAACCACAAAATTTAACACTCGCAAAAGAAGAGGTCGAGCGCTATTATGAAAACGGCCATTTTGAATCTGATGTTAAACTTGTAGTGGACCAAGCTATAGAATATTTCTATCCGCGGATTTGTTGTTCTGCTGAATCTGCAGTCGTATTTGATATTGATGATACCCTGTTGTGGTCATACTATGAGATGAAAAAAATTCAATTTGGTTTTGTTCCAAAACTTTTTCATGAATGGATTTTAAAGGCGACCACGCCGACAGTTCCTCATGTAAAAAGGCTGTATGATTTTTTTGTAGAGCGTGGATGTAAGATAGTTCTTCTTACCGGTAGACGGTTCGATGAGCGAGATGCAACATTAAAAAATTTACATGCGGCAGGTTACAAAAAGATCGATCTTTTAATCACGCGTGCTGAAGATGAACTCAAGCTTACAGCATTGGAATACAAAAGTAAGCATCGCCAAGAGCTTGAAGAAAAAGGTTACAATATTATTGCAACCATCGGCGATCAACACAGTGACCTTGAAGGGAGTTATGCATATTATAAAGTAAAAATTCCAAATTATACCTATCTTATCTATTAGGTAAATATATGAAGATTATCTTTAAAACAATTTATAATTTTTTTTGTATGCTTTTTGTCGCTGATTTATAATCTTATTTATTAAACGCATTATATATTGTTAATTATCTACTTGAATAATTTCTTTAAATGGTTATTGTAATAATAATGTCATTTATTTTTGAGGTATTTATGAGAAATTATTTATTGCTAACTATAGGTTTAGTTTCCGTGTCTCTTCATTCATGCGAGAGCTTTAAAGTATGGTGGGAAACAAGAAAGTTAATGGGTCAGATATTTGTGATAGGTTTTAAACACGGAGCATACGAAGAAGCCTTAAAGGGCTGTAAAGATGTTAGTGACCGTGAACGATATTCTGAAGCTTACAAAAAAAATATAGCGCAATTATGGCTTACTTATACCCATGTAGCCTTAGGAGTTTATGCAAAGGGCAGCGTCCCGAATTATATATCCTATAATGATCTACTCGATGTGGCCTTTGAAAGCCCAGAAAATATTTATCATTTTTTGAAAACAACTGATGTGCCACGTGCAAAAAGAGATGAATATGTTGGTTGTTTATTTGAAAAGGGTGTAAAGGGAGCCGCTCTATTAAGTAAGAACAACTTACCAGAAGCATGTAATAAGCTGCAAAGAGATTTTCTTGAAGCGGTGAAGGCAGCAGTTAAAGAAATTTAAAGAGCCATTTGCATGTAAATAAAAAAGGGGGCGAAAAAATTGCCCCCCTTTTTTTATTTGCTGATAAAGCTATCAATTTCATTAATAAATTCTTGTGGATCTTTGTAATTTAAATCGCTATCCCAGCGTTGAATAATAGTTTCATCTTGGGGATTAATAAGAATAATGGCTGGGTAACCCATAACACCGAATTTTTTACGGGCGCCAACGCACTCAACACCACTATTATCCGTACAATCTATTTTTAGTGGGATTAACCGTTTAGGTAATTCTTGACAAATAAGCGGTTCGCTAAAAAATTCTCTTTCTAATTTTTTGCAGAGCGTGCACCATTCAGCAGTAAAATCAAGTAGTATCAGTTTGTTTTCTGCCATTGCTTTTTCACGTGTTACTTGGTACCCACTATGCCAGACCATATGGCTATTCTGATGTGCCGCTGTTGAAGAGCGCCACAATGTGCGATAGCTTTCTGTGAGCGTAAATGCTGCAACCATACATAACAGCAGTCCCACAACTTTTGCCAGCCAAGAATTATATTTAAAGCCATATTGCAAGTAATAAGCTGCAATAACAATAGTGTATAATCCAAGCGCGATATAATAGACCCACTCAAACATAAACGACTTTAAATAATATAAGCACATGCCCAAAAGTAAAAAGCCGAATACTTTTTTAAATTCGATCATCCACATACCAGCACGTGGCAAAATATGTAAGGAGCTAGAAAAGGTTCCAATAATAAGAAGCGGAAAGCTTGAGCCAACACCAAAAACAAATAACAGTAAAAAACCTAAAAGCGGGTTGCCTAGGCCTGAAACAATGCCTAAAATTAAAGCTAATCCAGGTGATAAGCAGGGTGATGCTACCGTGCCATTAATAACGCCAAAAGTGAATGCAGAAACAAATGAACCGTTGTTTTTATGGCCATGACGCGGCTGCATAAAGCGTGGAATATACATCTCATAAAAACCGAGCATAGAAAAGCCAAGATAGGCAAAAAAGAGCACGATCGGCACAATAACCCATGGCGAGCCCATAGCAGAACCAAACTGTGCACCGCCATATGCCGCAAGCATACCCAAAATGGCAAAGGTCGTAGAAAGACCTGCCGTATAGGCAGATGCTAATAAAAATCCGCGCAACAGAGAATGTACTTTATTTGCTTGCAATATCCCCATGGTAATAGGAATCATTGGGTAAATGCAGGGCGTTAAACTCATGATAAGCCCGATAATAAAGGCCAAAAGAAACTTAACAATAATTGGCAGTTCTTTATCCTTAATAAGGGATGTAACCTGGGTTGTTATATTCGTAAGTGTTTGGGTAAATGACGATTTTTGATAATTTTGCACCGGGGCTTGGGGCAGTGTAAGGTTCCCGAGTGGAGCATTTTGGTTTGTGGCGCTTGTTTCTTGTTGCGCTGCGCCCAGGGAAAAGAATTTTTCTTGTGGATTTTTTACCAAATTTGTTTGATAAAACATATGAACTACCGCTTGTGAAGGTAGTTCTTGTGGTGATTCTATAATAAGAGTAAAGATAACAGACTGGCTATAGACCGGCTCAGATTTTTTGGATCGTGCATCAAAATAGGTATGTGGATCTTTAAGGGCGAACCATTTAATAATTTTTACTGATGGAATATTACAGGAAAACTGTATTGAATTATGAAAAAGCATCTCATCTGGTGATAATTGACATTCTATCTCCATGCGGGACTGTGTTGCAGATGTCTGCTCTACTTTAGTTTTTGCAGTAAACGGGTGCAGTACGGGCAGCGCAAAAAGAGTCAGGAGATATACCATTATTCTGTAATTCATATGAATATTCTTTCGTAACTTTTTTAATATAACAATTACTCTGTAGTTAGTTAGCTTAGATTGAAATTACAAAAATTAAAAGTATACTTACTGTATGTTCTTATTTTTTTTATGGGGCTTCCCCCGTCGCTTATCCAGGCCTTCAGGCTTGGCAAGCTATGGCGGACAGGGTATGCTCAGTTGAAAGCGCATTTTTTTATGGGGCTGTAGCTCAGTTGGTAGAGCGCATGGATGGCATTCATGAGGCCACCGGTTCGATCCCGGTCAGCTCCACCAGTCTTGGCTCTAGCGAGCTTCGTCTGGCTGCCGCGAAAAATGCCAAGACTGTCCGAAGTAGCCATAAGGCGTAGACGGACTACTTGTGAATATTATCAAGCGTTATTCATGGAGATATATCTTGAAAAAAAATACTTTTTCTTCTCTACTAATCACACTTATTATCGCGCCATTTTGGTTGTATTCTTCAGAGACATCTTCTACACAAGATATCTTTGATAGATTTAAGACAGGGCCGTTTGGTTTACCAAAAACAGATGAGCTGGTTAAATCGCCAGAAGGGCAAAACTTTTTATTGAAAATCCGGGCTGGCGAGATACTTATAAGCAATTCAGTTGGGCAAGTAAAAAAAGATTATGTATGCGCTACAAGCAGCGTTTTATATTCAGATCGATTGAATGCTAGCATTTATGAATCAAAAATTAAATCTTTTGTGACTGGGGATAATTCAATTATTTGAGCTTTTACTACAGGTATAGCTCTTGTAGAAGGGTGTTTCGTGAAGGATAACAATCCGATGTCTGATACAGCTGTTGAGAACTTAGAACGAACGCGCATACACGATCTGTTTTTACTAGCAAACATTCTTGAGCATGAGCGAGTGGCAGAGTCAGAGGATGTTTATTCGTTGACTGAAATACTCTATGCTACGCACCAACAGTGGCCGCCAGAAAATCGCGCGGTAAGTGTTCATCCAACTTCTGCATATACCGTAGTTAAAGCAGCTCTGGCAGTAAGAAAAGCAAATAAAATTGATGAATAAACAAGATGCAAATTATGCTCAACGTCTTGCGCATGACGCTCTTCATAAATTATTATAATTATAGAAAACCGTTTACTTTCTTATAACGATAATGGAAATTTATTATGACCATCAATCGAGAATAGTAAAAAAACGTAGCCTGCTGGGCATGTTTTTTCTTACCCTCCTCACCTGCGGCATATATTCTTTATACTGGGTATACAAAACCAAGCATGAGATAAATGAGATGGGTGGAAAAATTCCATCGTTTATTTTTGCGATTTTACCTTTAGTGCATTTCTTTTTTTACTATTACTATGCACGTGATTTTGTGAATCTTATCAGGCACGACAACGACCCAGTAAGCGTCTGGCTCTATTTCTTCCTAATGAGTTTTTTTCCGGTGATCGGCATGTTTGTTGTGCAGCATGAGATGAATAATTATACAAAAGATTAACATCAAAAAAGCTATTTTAAAATACAGTCATGCAATAAATTATTATAGAGAAATAACTAAGTTGACAGATATGCTATTTTTGATAAAGTAATAAGGGATAATAGTAGATAAAAATAGCATATTTTAGGAGTTTTTTATGGTAAAAAAAGTAACTTTTTTACTGATTTTGTTAGCGCTTGTACCCTTTGGCGCGGTAATCTGCAAAAATACAGAACGTGAAGACCAAAGGCTTATAGGGCTTGAAGATGTCATGAAAGAAATGGCTAAGGCTTTCAATAATAAAGTTTCCCCAGCTGATAAGGTAACTAATGTTCTAATTATTGGTCCAAGTCATCCCCAGAGTGAAGAAAAATCTTCCATGTACGGCAAGCCAGGCAGCCTAAAATATGCATCGATTAATTTTTACTATTTATTTGTTCGCCCAGGCGCACCATACGCAGGCTATTTCTATGTTCCATTGCTTATTGGTCTGGCTCTTTTAAGTTCTCGATAATAATTTTTGCATAAAAAAGCCCTGTATTGTACAGGGCTTTTTTTTATAGTGATCTTTAGTTTACTTGAATAAACGTTATATAGGCATTGGCGCCATCACCAGCTGCCGGCATGCTCCAGCTGTCAGATAAGGTTAAACTCAAAAATAATGGCGTGTTGGCGACAGTTGTCTGAAAAAGGCCTGAGCTTGTTAATTCATAAGGTGCTGCGGTAAATATTACGCTTGGGTCGCTGTTTCCTGGGATAGTAAAGGTTGTTACGCCAATCGGGCTCATAGCAGAGCCGTTGAGCATGAGTGCTGCGTTAGCAACTTGGTCATCAACCGAGCCTGCTCCTTGAAGAACAACCCCAAAATTATATAAATATGTTCCCGGGTTTTGAATGGTTATAATGCCTGTTCCTGTTGACGTTATAATAAAACCGTCATTGGCAGGGTTAGAAAGAGTTGTTTGGCCACCGCCAGAAGACCACAGAACCGTTGCAGTGGTCCCTTGCGCGTTGACAGGGTCGGTATTGGTGAAGCTTGCAAAGGTTGCCAATCCACCAGCAACGGGCAAGTTGTTTACGGTTAATGAACCGGTGACATTTAGTGCACCGTTTACTGACGTTACGCCTGAAAGCGTTGATGCTGACGTAACGCTGAGGTTACTCGTGCGTAAGGCATTGGTTACAACTAAATTGTTATAGGTTTTGCTGCATGCTTTGACTGCTTCAAGCTCTTGCTGGCTTAAGCAGTCAACAGTTTGGCAACATGGAGCAAGTTGAAGGTACTCACTTGCGCGCAAAGAAATGCATACAAGAAGCACGAGGTTTATATATTTTTTTATCATTGTTTCTCTCCGTTTTTTTATAAAAAAATTGTTTCAGACTCTTTGGTTACTATAGAAATTTTTTTTGGGGTGCGCAAGGCCCGTATTTCTGCGATTGCACGTGCAGACAAGATTATAGATTCTATTGGTGGGTTTGAAAAAGAGCGTCTTTAATTACTTGAACCGAAAATAAAAAGTTTACATACCTTTTTATTTTTTTGCGACAATTTTGATATCTCCATATTCTGCTTCTAATGTAATGGGGGCGCCGCCGTCACCAAGAAAGCCGTTTACTTCCTTTTTAACGCGGTGCCAATAATCTTTATCAAGTAATGTTGTCTGTGGTTGTAACGTTACATAGACGTCAGAGGTGATAGTGCCCCGCAGGGTCGATGCCGCAAGTTGCGCTTGAATTTTTTTGGGCGCTTCAACCCTGATAGACCCTTTTTTATTATGAACAAAGAGTGAACTTTCCACTGAAAATTTAGGTGAAAGAACTACTTCTACATTTCCGTTGTCTGCATATAATGACTGAGTTCGAGAAAGATTTTTTGTAATAATAGCGCCTTTTTGCGATTGCACCGTTACGTCACAATTTAAAGGCACATGTGCCTTGAGCATAACCTCTGCAATCGGCCCAAGCTCGTCCTTGCGACTAACAGAGCAGGCCAATGTCCGCGGAAGCTGTTCTTTATCAACCATAACAACGGTATTGTCTAGGGCTTCAACCGTTCCTTTTTGTGTTATTTCTATTGATACCAGTTCTTTGTCCCAGCCTTTTACTTTAACGGTTCCCTGCTGTTGTATTACGTTAAATGAAAGAGGCCCCGACGTAACTTTAATAAATTCGTTAGATACGCTAGACTCATGACGTGGAAAGAGTGACGCAGGAAATAGGTCAGCAAATTCCCAAGCGTAGGCAAAAAAAGAGCACCCCATAAGAGTCATAGCTATATATATGTTCATAGAAAAATCCTTAGAAAAATTTTTAGTGTTATCAGGTATGTCACCCAAAGTTTTGCCTATAATTAAGGATATTGTCAATTCTTTGTTGCAAAATAACGCACGTGTTTATGCAGTTGGTGGTGCAGTACGCGATCTTCTTTTAGAATTACCTGTTCATGACCTTGATATCGAACTACACGGCATAACCAGCGATCAGCTTGAGAAGATATTATCGCAATTCGGCACGGTGCACTATGACGGAAAAAGTTTTGGCGTGTTTCGTGTTGACGGTCTTGATGTTGATTGGTCATTACCGCGACGAGATTCTTCAGGCAGAAAGCCGGTTGTTGAAGTTGACCCAACCATGACGATAACAGAAGCACTTAAGCGACGTGATTTGACGATGAATGCGATGGCAGTAGATCTTGCTACAGGCCAATTAATCGACCCTTTTGGCGGCCACAACGATTTAAAAAATAAGATACTGGCAACGCCAGACAGAGAGTTTTTTGTGCAAGACCCGTTACGTTTTTATCGCGTTATGCAATTTATTGGGCGCTTTGAAATGCGGCCAGATCATGAGCTTGATGCTGTATGCAAATCTATGGATATTTCTGCTATTTCTATTGAACGTATTCATGCTGAATTTGATAAATTAGTGATGCTCAGCAAGCGACCATCATTAGGCATCTATTGGCTAAAAGATATCGGCCGGTTACAAGAAGTTCTACCAGAACTTGCTGCCACTATAGGCATTCAGCAGGAACCAACTTGGCATCCTGAAGGGGATGTCTTTGAGCACAGTATGCAAGCATTCGACGGTGCTGCCGCACGGCGCGGTGTAGACATTGGCACGCACAAGCTTCTCTGCTATGCAGCATTGTGTCATGATCTTGGCAAAGTTACTACCACAAAAATAATCGACGGGCGTTTACGAAGCCTGGGACATGACGCTGCAGGTGTTGCACCTACGCGTGCATTATGCAAACGGCTAACGGGAAATAAAAAATTGATAGAACATGTTGCACTTTTGGTGCGGCACCATATGGCACCCGGGCAATTTGTTTCTCAGAATGCAACGGCAAAAGCGTATAAAAAATTAGCAAAAGTCTTAGCGCCTGATCTAAATCTTTTT
Source organism: uncultured Candidatus Babeliaceae bacterium (assembly GCA_963848615.1). Taxonomy (GTDB): domain Bacteria; phylum Babelota; class Babeliae; order Babelales; family Babelaceae; genus BOG-1370. Next base: position 71,482 of record CAWKEK010000019.1, on the reverse strand, counting down.
TTACTCGCGCAGCTTGCCTATGCCGATAAACTTGGCAGAAATCCAGAAAAATATATACCACTATCTGGGCCATTGCCGGTGATGGATGAATTTATTAAGCGAGCGCAAGAATATGGTGTTTTATATGAGCCAGAAAAGGCATATATTACCGGCGCAGATCTGATGCCTCTTGGCTTTGAAGGGCCGGCATTAGGGCGTGCATTAGAAAAAGTATATGACTATCAGATCGAACAAAAGAGTCCAACCAAAGAAACTCTTTTACGTTACGTGCAACGTATGGTAAAATAACTACGCCTTGCATGGTTCGACTACGCTCACCACGAGCGGCGGCAGGACTCGCTCATCCTGAGCTTGTCGAAGGGTTAGCGAAATTAAAAAATAAATTGGGGAGAATATGAGTTTATTTACAGGCAATGCAGTAGCGCAATTAATTTTTCAGTCAGATACAATTAGTAAAGCAGTTTTATTAATTTTGTTTGGGTTATCGGTTATTTGCTGGACCATTTTTTTTCAACGCTATTTTTTATTACGTTTAAAATTAAAACAACTTGCTCATGCCCGTTCAGCATTAGCGTCAGTTAATAGTCTTGATCAATTAAAGCTTACTGTTTCAACATTCAAAGATACCTACCCGGGGCTTTTTTTAATGCCCGCATATGAACTATTACAAGAACGCCTCGTTGCAAAAACTGAATTATCACAGCAAGAAAAAGAGCAATTTTCTGAGCAATTATACAGGGTATACGATGATCTTGTTAAAAAAGAGATGGCGACACTTCCTATGTTTTCTATGACATCAGAAATAGCAACGCTTCTTGGATTATTTGGTACCATTTGGGGACTTATTCACTCATTTATCCGTATCAGTGAACGGCAGTCTGCTGATATTGTAACGGTTGCTCCAGGTATTGCCGAAGCGTTAATTACAACGTTGGCAGGTCTTTTAGTTGCGATACCTGTTGTGGTCTTATATTATACGTTGCTTGCAAAAGTACGTCATTTAGAAGACAGCTTAATGGTGGTAGCAGATCGTTATGAAATGTTAGCAAAGAAATTATGGCAAAAGGAGTTTATTCATGCGCATACCGAAATTCAGACAACAGAGAAACCAGACATTGCCGCGGGTAAACCTTACACCTCTTATTGATACGGCACTTACCTTGCTGGTGATCTTTATGGTCACCACACCGCTCATACAAAATGGTATCAAAGTTGAGCTGCCAAAAGGGCAGGTCAGTGAAGTTAACCTTTCTGAACAGCCAAAAGAATGGGTAGTTTCAATTGATGCCCAGGGGAAAACGTATCTTAATAAAGAACTGGTATCTCCGCAAGATCTGCTGCAACAGTTGCGTTATGCTGCAGAAAATAGTGGTGTCGATGCTGTTGTTGTTCGGGCTGATGCAGGGGCGCAGTTTGGAACTATTATTGAGCTTGTTGACGCAATAAAAAATATAGGGAAAATTCAGTATGTTGCGTTTGCTACAGAAAAGACTCACACCGCCGCAAGCGGAGTTCGCTAAGCATCTCCTGTTTGTTGGAAGTGCACATGCCATCTTATTAGTGCTTCTTTTGGTTACATCAAAGACGGTAACGCATCTGGTGCTTAGTGTCAGAACGTTTCAGAAATCAGATAATGTTATTATCTCCTGGCGTGCATCACACAAAAAACAATCGTTACCGATAAAGGCGCCTGCCCATAAAGCAGAAACGCCTGCTAAAAGAGAGCAGGTAAAAAAAAATAAACCGGCTGCCGCAGAAAAACGTTTTACGAATCTTAATCAATTTACCCGAATAGATTTGGGTAAAAAGAAAAAACGTACGATTAATTCGTCATACGAAGTTCCACAGCCACCGCAACCAAAAATTATCGAACCTGCTATTGAACCTGTACAGACAGAACAAGAAGAGCCACTTATGTTGAGTGTGCATGAGTATAACCAGCAGCAGGAATCTTTTGAAATTGTCGATGCTATTCGTCGCTGGTGGCAACCGCCTTTAGGCGTTAGGCCAGATGCAGAATGTCGTATGCTGGTGACGGTAACAAGCACGGGCGAGTGCCAAGAAATTATCGTGCAACAAAGCTCCGGCATTCCGGCGTATGATATTTCTGCAAAAAGTGCATTATTAAAATGTAAACTTCCAAAACATATATGGGGCAAGCAGTGCGTACTTCAATTTTAATAACCAGCATATTTTTTTGTACGTTTGCAACATATATTTTTTGTGAGCCTCTAGTTATAGAAAAGCCACAAGCGCGGGAACCGCTAGCTTTGGCAGTTGTCTATGACCAGGTGGGCATGCAGCAGGTCGCGCTAGAAATAAAAAAATTACTAACCAGTACCGGACTTTTTGATATTAAACTATCAATGGGCTCTATTCCCGCGGGCAAAAAAGATATTACTGACTATATGTATAAAGGCTTTTCAGTTGTTCTATTTCTGCAGCAATTTGAGCAAAGTCATATCGCATTAAGGTTATATGACGCCACAGACGCTAGTATGTTACTGGGTAAAAACTTAGCAAGCAGTTCACCTGAGCTGACCCAGCGGCTTATTGCAGATGCGGTCTACCGCCATCTTTTTAACCACCCGTCCTATTTTTTAACAAAAATTGCCTATACAAAAAAGAGCCCGACGCTGCGAAATAAAAAAAGAACGGAGCTCTGTATCTTAGATCCTGTAGATGGTTCTTCACAAACGGTGGTAAAAGACAATCGCATTCTTGTTGCACCACAATGGTCACGCATGGCACCTGGTGCAGATGAAAAAATTTGGTTATCGGTTTCAGAGTTTACGCCAAGTAATGTGCGGCTTTTGGGCATCGATCTTCATGGACACAGTTGGCCAATTATAGACCTTGGTGGCACCTGCGTGGGCACTGCCCAGCTTGACCAGACAACCTTTGTGTATGTTCGTTCGGGTATTTTGTGGTTATATGAATTTGATAAAAAGACAAAAAAGAGTCGTCATACGCGGCTGACTGATGGCAAAAACACTTGTGGTTGTCCGTCGTTGTTGAGCACGGGTGATATCATCTATTCATCTAATAATAAAATCTATCGTTGTAACAAGCAGGAAAAAAAATCCTATCAACTACCTATCGCCGGCAGCTGTATCGCCCCCGACGTGCACCAAGCAACAGACAGTATTATCTTTTCCCGTTCCGTTAAAGGTGTTTTACAGCTCCACAGCTGTGATGCACAGGGCAAAAATTGTACGCAGTTAACCTTTGGGCCGGGCAATAAAATCGATGCCTGCTGGTCTGCGTGCGGAAATTATATTGTCTATACCCGTTGTGAAGGCACCCATGAACAGATCGCTTTATATAACCTTATGAACCAAACAGAAAGAATATTAACCCCTGAACATCAGCAGTGTGGTTATCCATCATGGTCTGCTTCTACCATGCAGCTCTATAGTTAAATTATTAAGAAAGCAGTTACGTGCATTCTGTAATAGAGCATCGAGTACGTCGTGATGCACTGTTAATTCTTCTTTGCCATATTCAAGGACACCGCCAATTAAAAGTCTGTCAGAAAGTGGGTAGAGTGTTACCCAGAAGTTATTCGATCCTGGGACATCTTCATGAACAATATAATCTATATCCGGCTGTTTTTTTACATAGATAAGTTGGCCCCTAACGGGATTAAATTCATGGTCATTAAACAGCTCGCGTGAGCCCAGGCTGGTACAATTAATAATAATAGACTCGTCTAACAGCATAATATCTTCACCTGAATCAAAATGCTTCTCTGTTATGGTTGCCTGCGCTGCGACTTTAGTAAATAGATCATTCATAAAAATAGGCCCATCAAGATGCAGTTGCATGTGGCCTATGCCAATTTTTTTAACACCGTTATCAAAATGAAAATCAACAAGCTGCCCGGTTAGATCATGGCTAAAGCCGAAGTCGCTTGACAACGCGCCTGCAGAATCTGGTTGTTCAAAAGAATAATCTTTCATGTACTCTATACCCAAAAACTCGGGATTTTTTGCAAGGCCGCTCGTGGTGAGCCAAGTCGAATCCATGCGGCCAGATTCATGATAATTTAAGCTTTTTAAGAACCGTTCTTCTGAAATTTTTAACATAGTGGTAAGACTATCTTTGGTTTTTTGTGAATAATGTGGGGCAAATGCTGGTGGGCTCCAGATGCCTGCGGCAACATTTGATGTGGTATGTGGTGGGAAGCTTTCTGCATAGATATGCACGCTGTAACCAAGTGCCATTAAATCATACGCTGTTGCAAGGCCGATAACGCCGGCGCCCAGCACCGCAACGGTTTTACATGCCGCAAGTTCACTGTTTTTCAATACCTCTTTCTGCATAAGTTCTATAGCCTGTGCTGCACCGCCCCAGCACAATGTTAACCCAGAACCGCCGTAGCCGTAGTTATGAATAATCAGTTTATTATTCAGATATTCGCTTTCAATTCTCACGCCAGATGTACGATACGGCCGCACCCCAACGTTGTAACCGATGATCTGGCTGTCAGAAAGATCGGGCGCTTTTAATTCTATTATAGGTAAAGCATTTGAAAGGTGTGCCTCAAAAATAATACTCATACTAAAAATTATTATGCCAAATATTTTTTTCATAAATAATCTCACAAATTAGATATAATTTTTTCTAGGCTTTTCCATGGAATAGTATGCCCGCCTGCATATTCAGTTAAGTGAATGCTAAGTGGGCTATTCTCAGCCATGCCATAAAATTTAATTGCATCGGCATAGTGTTGTATATCGTCTTTGCTTATCAATAGGTATAACGTATTTGGTATTCTTGTGTGTAAATATCCTGATGCGCCGATTGATATGCAGGGTAAACTGAGTTCAACAATTTGTACTAATTGGTTTAACAAGAAACCGCCATTTGAAAATCCAATAAAGCCGGATATTTTTTTACCGTCTAAAACATTCATAATGTACCGATACGTCTGAAAGGTTTTTTCCCGCGTTTCATGTGGCCAGCATAAAGCATTGTTATATTCAGGGCAACGTGTTGGCGGGTATAGAGCAAGAAAGCTGATATTGAGGTTTTTGCCAAGTTTATCAAGCAGGTTTCTTTTTTCTAGTTCTTCTTGTGAGTTAAAATCTTGGGTAAGCCCGCACAGATAAACCCAGGTACTTTTTGCAGCAGGTGCCCCTAGAGAGATCATAGTTGTTTTGGGGTTCGCACATGCACTTAATAAAAAAAAGATTGGCAGTAAAAGATATATCATTATTTCTCCCAGTTTTTTAAAGAATACCAATTGGGATATTTTTATGATATAGTTATGATATGGCAAACTTAACAACAGCAATTCTTGTTATTCTTATCAAAGACAATAACGTTCTTTTTCTTAAACGTGCATACGGCTGGGGCGCGGGCACCTACACGCTGCCTGGCGGAAATGCAGAATTGCATGAATCGCTAACGCAAGCCGCTATTCGTGAACTCTACGAAGAAGTTGGCATTGAACTGGAACATGAAAATCTTAGCTTTGTAAACTTATCTCACATTAAAAATGCCAATATAGAATATCTTCTTGTCAGCTTTGTTGCTACACAATGGAAAGGCGAGCCTTTTAATAAGGAGCCAGAAAAACATAGTGAAATGGTCTGGCTTGATATCAATAATTTACCAGTAAATATGAACCCGTACGCCCTTGAAATCCTAAATGCATACAACAACAAAAAAACTTATACTGAATTTGGTTGGAATAAAAACTAATTGCAAATATATTATTTATTGATCTTAGATCTAGATTGTTGATACTCTGAACCTAAGATCTGACCATGCGATTATACTGGCCGAAAGAATCTGTCTTGAACGGCACCTGGAATCCACCAACGATTAATAAAAGTGTTTAGTTGGTATGCTGTAGCAATTGCAGAATAAGATCATGAATTGATTGTGTATGGGTATCGACCATTATGTCGTATTGAACATCTTGATGTACGTGCTCTGCTTGCCATCGGGCAGATCCACGCTTTCTGTCACCCCGTTCAAGTTCGCGTTGCTCAAGAACTTCAATAGGAGCGGTTACCCCTACCCATAAGACAGATAAAAGGGCTGAGTGTTTTTCGCCAAAGTTCAGCAGCCTCTTTACCAAAAGCAACATCATCAATAATAATATTAAAGCCTCTCAAAGCAAGCGTTAACACCGTATCCTTAAGTGCTTGAATAATACGTTGACCATAAGGCCCGGCGTTAATACGATACACTTTTTTATTGTCGTTATTCATGGTTGCTTGAAAGCTAAAACCTTCAATTTCAACGTCATGATACCAATCATTAGATTTTTTTGGCATCATATCGATCAAATTATCGATACCAATTACCAAATATGGTTCAGTAAGCTGTTCCTGTAATGCATGTGCAAGGGTTGATTTTCCTGAGCTCGATGGCCCATTAAGATAGATGATCTGAAATTTTTTATTCATAGCTAGATAGAGCTTTTTTTAAAGATTCTTTTCTTGTATGCATAGTTTTCCATACATCGCCGATTTTATCAAGGCGTTTAAAGATCGTTTTAATGGTATACGTGTCTGACCGGAGCGTGCTGTCTGCAAGCTCGTGCCATTCAAGTGGTGTAGCAACCGGTGCATGTTCATGTGCACGGACAGCGTAGGGCACAACAGCTGTTGCGCCAAAGCTATTACGCATAATATCAATTAACAGCTTATTAACTCGCTGTTCTTTGCGCGCATTGAGGGTCAGATGCTCCGGGTTTTCATCGACAACTTTTTGTGCAACCACTTTTGCAAAATCGCGAACTTCATCAAAGGTCTGTTCTGGGTTTATCGAAACACGTACATGTAAACCACGTGAGCCGGTTGTCATAACATAGGGCGTAAGTCCATAAGCTTCTAAAACTTTTTTTAATGCCAGCGCGGTGTCGCTGATTAGTTTAAAGTTTTTTACTTTTTCGCCTGCTGGGTCAAGATCAAAAATAAGAAGGTCAGGGTAATCAAGTTTGTCGATTTTGCTGAGCCACATGTGTGGCGTTATGCAGCCTTGGTTTGCGATATACACCAGTGTTGCAGCATTTTGGCAGACAACATACGTTGTACTATCCTGTTTGCTTTCTGCGCTTCTGTTGGTGATTTTTTTTGTCTTTATCCATTCAGGAAAATAATCACCAGCATTTTTTTGATAAAATGATTCACCGGTAATGCCGCCCGGGAAGCGGTCCATGGTGATTGCTCTGTTGTGTATATAGGGCAGTAAGTAGGGCGCTATGCTTTGGTAGTAATCAAGCATTTCACCTTTAGTGATCTTTGATTGTGGAAAATACTCTTTATCTTCGTGAGTCAACTCAATGTCATGGCCGTTTAATTTTTTTATGGTCATCGTAACGGTTCTTAGCGCAAAAAATAATTATCTAAGGAGAAATTGCCGCTGCCAATAATTAAAAATGTGGTAAAGATTACAATAAGGGTAAGCGCATGGGAATACTCAGAGTACCTATCCTGTTTGCTCAGATGCATGGTGAGTGCAACGGCCATCGCACACAGCAACAAGATACAACTGATACGTACGCCAAGGCCCAAAATTAATGAAACGCCGCCAAAAAATTCAGTTAAAGCGCATGCAAGGCCCCAGATTACCGGTAAAAAGTGGATGCCAAGATACGCCATGGCAGTACCCAGTTCACGCCAGACGGGAATTCCGCCCACTATTTTTGGCAATCCATGAAAGACCATAATAACGCCGATGCTCACGCGTAAAAACACAAGAGCATATGATACACTATCTGCAGATGCTGGTTGCATAAAAAAGGTTACGATGCTATTCATACTCTGATCCTGGTTAAGAGATTTTTTTTCTTGCTATGCAGGATACTCTATTTTTTTTTAATAATTCAAGAACTCTACGTATTAAAATTTTATGTCCCAGGCGCCCCAGAGAAAAACAATATATTTGTTGCCGAATTTTTTAGGAGCGGCATCAAAACCACTTGCGATATTAAAAAGAAACCTATGTATCGTATTTCCCAGCATACATTTGTATTGATAGACACTATACCAGCTGCAACGAATATAGTTGCTTTTTTGAATGATATCATCAAGGCTTGGGGAAATCTTTGCACCAAAAGCAAATCGGGGCGTGAAACCAACTTCAAGGCCATGCTTGCCCCAGACATTTTTGCTGGCGATTAAAAAATCGATTATATTGCCGATCGTGAATTTGTACCGCGTGCATGTAGCGTCTCGTGCAGAACGTGGTATAAAGCCGACATATCGGCCCCCCAGTAACAGTGAATTGATGGTATTAAATTTGTATACGCTATCAAGTTGGGCACCAATGCCGAATTGGCCCGTACCAAAGTCGGGTTGATATAATGCGTATACCTGGTGAGTTGGAATACCAAACAGGCCCGAGATGGTAAGGTCAGCTTTTGAATTAAATTTAAAATTTTTGCCTAAAGTAAAAAGAAAATCATCAGTTTGGGTATCGGAAAAATGACGGAAACAGCTTTGCTGCTGTACCAGTGAGACGGCAAAATCAGCGCGTAAAAAATATGACTCCCAAAAATTATAAATAAATGTCCCTAAGCCACCAAAATAATTACTCTGTATACTGTCATATCGCTTTGCAGATATTTCATCAAAGAGCAACCCAATCAGGGTATGGTTTCGTTTATGCTCCGTTTCAAAAATATGCTCTTTGGTAATTTGTGCAATCCTAAAGTTATACACCACCGACCTGCATGCAAGATTGGTTGTACAGCCAATAAGAATAAAACATACTATTAATTTTTTTTGTTTCATGGGAATTAGAGTTGTAAATTTTTATGCCTATGTCAAATTTTTGAACTGCAAACCAGTATTGACTTTCGTTTTATGAATATAAGATAGTTTAAGGTGGTAACACAGCAAAAAATATCAGTCTGTTTTAAAAAAGAGGTTCAGTATGAAAAATAAAATATTTGTTTTACTCGCGGTAGCTATTTCTACGGTATTTGCTGCCAAAACGGTGGTAAAAAGTCCCGGCGATCAATTAATTAAATTCCATGAAATGGAAGAAGCTCACAAGCTTGACTGGTTTGGGTTTATGCGCAGAAATAATGACGCCAAATCAATGTTGCTTGAACAGCAAAAAAAAGATTGGGTAGCTTTTAGAAAGGGACAGATTAAATCATTAGAAGGGCTAACTGATCTATCCCAAATAAATACACATCTTAAGAGTGAATTACGTTCAGCTATAGCCTTACATGAAAAACATGTCGCCGCGTGGGAAAAATGGGCAACCACCCATCATGAAGAAGCAAAAAAGTTAGCCGCAAAACATAGAGACCAACTAGAAGCGTTTAAAAAAACTTTGAAATAAAATTGACGTTGTTTAAAAAAAAGCAGGAAAAAAATTCCTGCTTTTTTTTGCGAGTACTAACTTTTATGCAAACGGGTTTAGCTCATTGTCGGGGTTTGTCTTTTTGCTGATTATTTCTTTAATTGTTTGAACAGTAACTTTTCTAGGTTGATAACCTATACTACAAGAATTATCATGGGGAAAAGTTTTTTGATACTGTTGCATAATTTGGCCCATTTGATCGGGCGTAAGGCCGTTAGATGCTTGGCGAGCTGCCTTTTTTAAATAACCGTCTCGAACCTTACAATCTATCTGAGCATGGATGCCTGTTATAACCAAAAATACCGGGGCAAAAACAGACGCATTATAGGGGTTTTGTGCCGTTGCTACTGTTGCCATGCATCCTGCAAGAGTTCCCAATTGAGCAAGCCCATAGATTATAGGAGATCCAATGGCATATACACGATTGCTGTCTTTAAAATGCACATAAGCAAGATCTCTTTTTATTAACCATTTTTGCGTATCAGTTAACTCATCTGATTCTTTAAAAAGCTCTTCAGCTTGAAAAGATCTTTGTAGCCTAAATCTATTTTGATCATGATCTGGATGTAGCAGCAGCTCAGTGTCCTGAAATGCTAAAAATTGATTGGGGTCCGTTATAGGCTCAATAACTATTTTTGCATCAGGTATGTTGTGAGATTCTCGTAAAACGGTGGAAATGTATGTCGCTAATTTTTTATTTTTTAAAGGTGAAATTTGTTGCTGCACCGTTGAACCATAACCCATTCCAAAGAGGGACTCTCCTAAAAAAAGAGCTGCGATTATATATTTTGCATGAACCATCTGATGACCTTTCATAAAAATTGTCACTTTTATTATTTGCACGACTATACTAGCCCATTTTGCAGAAATTTTAAAATAGAGACTGTTCTGAAATCTAGCCGAATGAAAATAAGCCGTTATATACTTATGTACATCGGTGCACGCTGTTATTATAATATTATTTCATCTTGTACTTTAAAGAGCCATAATTATGACGCAATCCCCCCTAACGACCTATTTGAATTTATGTACGCAATATTATGACCTTGAAAAACATCCGTATGACCCAGAAGCACTTGAATGCTATATGGATTATGCAAAAAATGCCAAAGGCCCAATACTAGAGCCGATGTGCGGAACGGGCCGTTTTTTATTGCCCATGCTCCATGCCGGTTTGCCTATAGAAGGTTTTGACGCGTCACCGTATATGTTGCAGGCGCTAAAACAAAAATATGCAGCAGTATGTAATAATCTGCCGCCGGTGTGGGAGCAATTTGTGCAAGATTTTTCACCCACTACTGCTTACATGTTAATTTTTGTTCCCTACGGTTCATGGGGCTTGATGCAGGATGTTGAAGATTCAAAAAAAAGTTTAAAAATAATGTTTGACGCACTTGCGCCGGGCGGAAAATTTGTGGTTGATATTGAAACCGTTTTTTCTGTGCCAAACACATTAAATACCTGGTGCCGCGGTGTTGTCACACGGCCAGATGGCTCCCATATTGCTATTAATACATACCCTACGTATGACACACAGACACAGATTTTTAAAGCGATCTGTCGCTACGAGTCTATTGTAAAAAATAGTATTGAAAACATAGAGACAGAAGATTTTTATATGTACTTATATGATTTCGATGAATTTGATAGTTATCTACAAGACGCTGGCTTTACCCAGATAAAAAAATACCAGGATTATAACAAAACGCCCGCAACAGATGTGCGGGCGCCATTATTAATTTATGAGTGTACCAAGTAATATCCTTAGTCGATTCTTACTACTATAACAGGCTGTTGGGTACGTGCAGCGTATACTTGCGCTTCAGCAGCGCGTGCTTGTCGTTCTGCAGCATAAGCTTGACGTCGTGCTGCGTATGCTGCTTGTTGTGTAGCATATGCCCGATCTTGAGCAGCTTGAGCTTCAGCTTGTGCTGCTTGAAGTCTTTTGCGTTCAATGCGAAGGCGTTCTTGCTCGTTATCGTACTGTTGCTTATAACGTTGATCTTCAGTATAACGCGGGTTTGCCACAATGCGTGTCTGTGTTTCTTTGTATCCTGCTACTATTGCTTTTGCTTTGGTTACGGTGGCCGGAAATTCACAAGCTATACGGTTCATATGAGCCAGATGATGTTGATACTCATTTTTGCGGTTATCGATAGAACTGTAAGCGCTTAAAAATGGCCATTTAGACTCTGCATAGGCTGTTGTTACAGTTGCATCAAAGCTATGTTTATTCCGTTCATGAGTAATGTCATAAAAGGCTGTTTGCTTTTCATGCGCCATCATATTTTCAATGGCAATAACGGGAGTAACTTGTTCTAACAGTTCTTGATGTGCCTGAACAGCTGCTGAAAGAGTAGTATTTTGTTTTGATAATTCACGAGCCTTGGCAACAAGTGGCGCAGCATAGGATGTTGTTGCCCATCCGCGTTGGATAGATTGTAAATCGTAATGCATACCATAACATGTTCGCGCATCATCAGCTACTCTAAATTTCAATGTATCAAAAGCATGCATATGATGCTTGTAATCAGAAACAACGTGATGGCTATTTAATGGGTGCTGATATTTTGGGTATAAGGCTTGCAGGGTATCGTCACATGACGCAACAACTTTTTGTGCACGATCAAAGGAATTCCATTCACAGATTTTATAAAGGCCATAACCTGCTGCTGCAACAATACCTGTCGCTGCGATAGCGGTAATTGCATCTTCAGTTTTGTCCGCTTTAACCGCGGCAGGAGCCATAAGGCCGCCCAGCGCAAGGGTAAAAATAAGTTGTTTTACGGTAACCATATACCAATCCTTAATTATTTTTGATTAAAATTGAGCTTTAATATCTATAATTTCAGGATAGCACCCGTCAAAATAATGTCAAATTGAATAGCGCATAGTGCGTTTCTATGCGCTTATTGGTAATTACTTAATATGGTTTGCTGCATAAGAAAGCATAATCCAGGTCCAGCCGGTCAAGAGCATATTGATGCCGACAAATGTGCCGATAACCCACAAGCCTGATTCTGGCCACTGTTGTATAATAAGGATTCCCAATAATAATGTTACCAAGCCGTCAAGTACGCGCCAGCCTTTATTGATCATGTGGTGAGTAAGGGAAAAGATAGTTTTCAATAAACCACCGACAATAAAAAAGAATGCTAAAAGCAGGGTGATATTAAGTTCACTTATAAGGGGGTGTGCAATAATCATGCCGCCGCCAACGATATAGAGTACTGCCAAAAAAAGGTGCAGAAAAAAGCTGCTCCAGTGTGTCAGATTTGCTGACTGAACCGTTTCAAATATGCCCAGAACAATAAGTAACAAGCCTAGGTAAAAAATAGAAATGAGTGTGCTATATACAGAAAAATAGATAGCCAAACTGCCAAGTGCAACCAGACTTATCCCCATGGCTAAAAACCAACCTGCATGGCTACGCAACTGTTTTTTTGCAGCTGCAGTAACGTCTTTGTCAAAATAATTACTAGTATTAATCATACCAAACCCTTTTTTTAAAGATTAATAGTGCATGCTTAAGATAGTTATAAAGTATCTGACAGATCAAGAGTTGACTGGTGGGCACAGCTCGACATGACTATAGAAAATGCGTATATTTAATTAATATTCACTAATTCTAAAGCACATCTCTAGATAAGGTCTTTATGAAAAAAAATAGATTTAAACAGTTTCAAATAGATCCACGCATTGCCTTTCTTGCATTGGTAGGTTGCGCGGCTCTTTTTTTTATTAGTCGCTCCTGTTATCGATAATCTTCGCACCGTTAAGGTTTTCACCTTTTCCGAGTTTTTGGAAAACGTCGATAATAAGCAGATAAAAACGGTAAATGTAGATGGCCAAGAAGCAAGCGGCGAGCTGGTAAGCGGCGAGCTTTTTAAAACGATTCTGCCAGAAGGGTACCAGAAAGATATTGAGCGCCTTTCAACCAGAGATAGCGATTTAAAAATTTCAATTCTTCCTGCAAATCAATCTAATTGGTGGCAGTGGATTATATTGTTAATCGGTTTCATAGGGGTTCCCCTTGGTGTATGGTTTGTCTACCGTAAAATGATGAACCCAAAAGATTCTGGCGGTGGCATTTTCGGCTTAAGTAAAAATAAAGCCCGTGTCTTTATGCCCAACGAAATCCAAACAAGATTTTCTGATGTTGCTGGTGCAACTGAGGCCAAAGAAGCTCTACAGGATATTATCGATTATCTTAAATATCCAGAAAAATATAGACGTTCCGGAGCACATGTCCCTCGTGGCGTGTTGTTTATCGGTGAGCCAGGTAACGGTAAAACATTGCTTGCAAAAGCGTTAGCCGGTGAGGCACATTGCCCATTTCTTTCAACAACCGGTTCAGATTTTATAGAAGTTTTTGTTGGTGTGGGCGCAGCCCGGGTTCGTGACCTTTTTGCTCAGGCACGAAAGCTTGCTCCCTGCATTATCTTTATTGACGAAATCGATGCTGTCGGTCGTGAACGTGGCGCTGGTATCGGCGGCGGCAACGACGAACGTGAACAAACATTAAACCAGTTATTAACAGAATTAGACGGCTTTGATTCAGCAGGTATCCCTGTTATTGTTATTGCAGCAACAAATAGACCAGAAGTTTTAGATAAAGCACTTTTACGTCCTGGTAGATTTGATAGACGCATTGTTATTCCATTTCCAGATTTTCAAGCACGTGTGGATATTTTAAAGGTGCATGCACGCGTTTTAAAGGTTGACGAATCGGTAGACTTTTCAGCAATCGCAGGAGAAACTGCTGGGTTTAGTGGTGCAGATTTGGCCCATTTGATAAACCAGGCAGCCCTTTTTGCAACGCGTGACGACAGAAGCTTTATTACGTCAAAAGATATCGACAGAGCGCATAAGCATATTCTTGAATCGCGCAGTACCGAAAGCGCAGAAGGTAATGCCCAAGTTGCTATGTTCATGCCGGTTCAGGTTAAAACTAAATTTACCGATGTTGCCGGTGCTTATGAAGCAAAAGAAGAGTTACAGGAAGTGGTCGATTTTCTTATTCGGCCAGAAAAATATACCCGTCTTGGTGCCCAGATTCCTAAAGGGGTCCTTTTAACGGGTGACCCAGGAAACGGAAAAACCTTACTTGCTCGTGCTATAGCGGGTGAATCAGGCAGGCCATTTTTTGCCGTCAGTGGCTCATCCTTTATAGAACAATATGTTGGTGTGGGAGCCAAACGGGTACGTGAACTTTTTGCTCAGGCCCGTAAACATGCCCCAAGTATTGTCTTTATCGATGAAATCGATGCGATAGGCATTAAACGAAGTGATTCTGGCGGTGACCGTGAGTACGCTCAAACATTGAACCAGCTGCTTACAGAAATGGACGGTTTTGCCACAGCCCGTTCGTCGGTGATTGTTATTGCCGCTACCAACAGGGCTGACATTCTTGATAAAGCGCTTTTACGCCCAGGCAGATTCGATCGCAAGGTGGAAGTGCCCTATCCTAACATTAAAGCGCGTGAAGAGATCCTGGCGGTTCATTTACGTAAAGTTTCTTATGATCCGTCGGTAAGGCTTGATATTTTGGCTCGCGCAACAATTGGGTTTTCTGGTGCGGCTATCGCAAATTTAGTTAATGAGGCTGCTATTTTGGCAGCAAAACATGAAAAAACTCAGGTTGATATTCATGATTTTGATGAAGCGCGTGATAGTATCATGATGGGCAAGCAGATGCATTCAATTAAGATGACGCCTGAAGAGCTTAAGATGACCGCTTATCATGAAGCTGGCCATGCATTGGTAGCTTTGATGCTTCCAGAAGAGACCTATCCTCTTTACAAGTTTACGATCTTGCCTCGAGGCAATGCATTGGGTGTGGCGCATTATATTCCAGAAACAGATGTTACCTCTAAGTCAAAACCAGAAATGCTGGGGCAGATTGCCGTTTCTTTAGGCGGCCGTGCCGCTGAAGATCTTGGTTTTGCCAAGGTATCAACCGGTGCTCTGAGCGATTTTGAGAAGGCTACAAGCATGGCCCATGAGATGGTTCGTTATTATGGCATGTCGGATAAACTTGGACAAGTTGTCTATGATAGGAACAAGGGTGGATCGCTTTATTCAGAGTATACGGCTCGTCTGATTGATGAAGAGGTTAAAGCTATTATCGATACGCAATATGCCCGCGCAATAAAAATTCTTACTGATAACAGAGATAAACTTGAAAAATTAGCTCAGGCTGTTCTTGCAAAAGAAACGTTGCATGCTGAAGAGGTTTACGCCCTGTTAGGTATTACACCCCGGGCAAGCAATAGAATTATACCAGCAGCTGAATAATTTGATCGCCTATGCTCCCCATGGATAAGGGACGGAGTGTTGAATAAATCAATAAGTATGGTAAACTGGTTAATGTGTCTAAAATTTTGATAAAAAAGTAACTCAAATAGTGAGCACTCAGGCTCGCAAAAAATAACTCAAGGAACCTTAACATGTCACGTATATGTTCTGTATGCGATAAACGTCCTCATGTTGCTAATATCGTGAGCCACGCAAATAACAAGACTAAAAAATGGGTATACCCAAATGTCCATCCAATGCGTTACACGACTCCTACTTCAGGAACAACCGTACATCGTGGTAGTGTGTGCACTAAATGTGTTAAAGCAAGAAAAGTACAAAAAGTAATTTAAAATTATAGAAATAGAAAGATAGAAACGCATGGCTAATACTAAGTCAGCTAAAAAAAGCGCATTACAAAATAAAGCTCGCGCAAAAAGAAACCTTGCTCGTAGAACTGCTATTAAAACCGCAACTAAAAAAGTTCTGTTAGCTGTTGAAGCTGGTTCAACCGAACAAGATATTCAAGTTCTTTTAAAAGACGTTGCAGCAAAGCTGTACCGTGCTCGTGGAAAAAATATTATCCACAAAAACACCGCTGCTCGTAAATTGAGCAGATTATCACACCATGTAGCAAAAGCTGCTAAGTCAACGACTAAGTAAGTCTTGCCGCATTACAATTAAGAAAAAATAGAAAAAGGTGACATGTTATGTCACCTTTTTTAATAATTATGGAACCTATACATATACAAGACGAACTATTAGATATTGTGGATAGCCACGATACCGTTGTTCGCACAGAACTTCGTTCTGTTATTTATCAACAAAAACTACGTCATATCCGTGCCGTCAATGCCTTTATCCAAAACGATAAGGGTGAGCTCTGGATCCCTCGCCGCACCGCTCACAAAGCACTGTACCCGTTAAGTTTAGATACCAGTGTTGGTGGCCATGTGCAAAGTGGCGAAACCTATGATCAGGCCTTCGAGCGCGAGCTTCAGGAAGAAACTGGGCTGTATTTAAACAGCATCGATTGCCAAGTTAAAGCATACTTAACGCCTTTAGAACATAACGTGTCATCCTTTATGACGGTCTATGAGATTAAAAGCAATCAAGCGCCTACCTATAACCCTGATGATTTTTGTGAATATTATTGGATTAGTCCAGCTGAACTTATTCAAAAAATCGAAGCTGGTGAGCCTGCAAAATCAGATTTAATTAAGCTTGTTAAGATTCTTTATTAATCTTTAAGCGCTTGGGCATCTACCAATTTGCAATAACGCTTTAGATAATCGAGCGCTACAGCAGTAACCACTGCAGATGAGCCAACGTGCTCCATTAGTATAACCATCACAAACGATGGGTGGTCTTTGTAGGTAATGTGTCCTACAAACCAGCCCTGTTCAAGAAACTCTTTTCCCTGTTCCCGTTTTTCAAATGCGCTGGCCTGGCCCGTACCGGTTTTTGCATAGATCTCAAAATTTTTTAAATGGCGTAGTCGTGAACCGGTGCCATGCGCTTGAATGCTTTGCTTCATAGAACGCTTAAGAAATTCGCGTGTTTCCGGCAAAAGCTCAACCTCGTTTTTAACTATAGGTTCGTCTGCAAGCATACGGGGGCGTACCAAATAGCCACTGCAAATGGCATTGATCATGCGGGTGATTTGTAAAGGTGTTACGAGCATAAACGATTGACCGATGGCCGCAGAGAGCGTTTCACCGGGCCACCAAGATTCACCTTTTACTTCACGTTTCCATTTTCGTGTGGGTATCAAACCGGGCTTTTCTGGCAAAATACTGGTGGTTGATTGTCCCAGGCCGAGCTTGGTTGCATACTCTGCAAGTGTGTCGATTTTAATCTTTTTGCCCACTTCATAAAAGGGGATGTTGCATGACTGTGCAATTGCCGTAAGCATGGTCATAACGCCATGGCCCTTTCTTTGCCAGCAGTGGTAATCCCGTCCTGCAAAGGTTGTATGGCCATTGCATACCCAAATGTCTGACTGACTCATAATTCCCGTTTCTAAGCCTGCAGCCATAGAGACAAGCTTAAATATCGATGCGGGCGGGTAACAGGCATTTGACGCCCGGTTTAAAAATGGTTGATCCGCTTGAATATCATTTCCAACTTTCCATGGATAACGGGTCAAGAAATATATTTGGGTCAAACGAAGGCCGCGAAAGAAGCACCAGTAAATCACCGCTTGCTGCATCCATGATAATCATAGAACCATGCACATCTTCTGGAAATACCGATCTGCAATAAGGCTCAAATCTAAGATCCAGTGTGGTGTTAATAGTGCCGCCTATTGATGAATCTTTTTGTTTTTCACTACCCCAAATGTTTTCCGCGAGAATTGACCGTCTTTGCCAATTCGCCTGGTTCGCCTTTAATGTCTCTTCACACATTTTTCTAAACCCATTTTGCCTGAGCTTTCGTAATGCAGCCCACCAAGTAACCCACAATATGGCTCGCGACATTTTTATGCGGGTAAAAGCGTTTGAAATCTGTTTGATACACAGGTTTGGGTGCTGTGCAAACTTTTCGATTAAAATGCTTAAGTTTTCAAACGGGCACATCTGCAAAGAGCAAAAATGGTTTATTGAATTTTTCTGCAGAGAGCAATTCGGTTTCATCAATGACGATTTCTGGCAGATACTGTTGTATAAGTACTTAAGGAGCTGCTTTGTTCAGTAAGTTGCTTTATTTCCTGTTCCTTGCCAATAGAGTGAAATTACCGGGCGATTAGTTGCAAGCAGTTGGTTTTTGCGATCAACAATATTTCCACGGGGTGATAATTATTTTTTCTAAGACGTAAAAAATTTTTTTGACTCAGTTTAAAGAGTGTTATGTTTGAAAAATCTGCAAGTAGGCAAGCCTGGCGGTGATAGCAAGAAGTGAATAAGCTTACCATGCAAGAAATAGCACAATTTTTTTTAGAGAATTCTTTGTTGCATCGTCTACTCCCAGATAGATAAAATTAAGCAGATCGACTGCGTTATTTTTTATGACAAATGGGTGGCGCATGCGACTCATATTTCGCATAGCTTCGGGTAAAATATGGGTATACTTTTCGGTGCTTGCAAGGTTGCATGGCCTAAAAGTTCTTGAACCGTTTTGAAGTCGACACCTTGTTGTAACAAATGCGTAGCGCATGAGTTGCGTAAAACATGGGGTGTTATCTCCTTTTTTGTATCTAAAAAAGTACTAAAAAGTGTACAAATGCGCTGAATTGATCGGGTAGTTAGTTGTTGATTTTTATAATTTAAAAATAAAAAATTCATTGCCGGTTGTCTGGTTTTTTGCGCTCATGCGTAATATACAAATCAAGTTTCTTTTTACACTCAGAACCGAAATGTAACAAGTCGTTCTTTTTTTCTTTTGCCGACTATTTTAATAGTCTGTTCTAGTGGGTCGATATCTTTAAGCTGAATCTTAACCAGTTCTGAACAACATATGCCGGTTGCATAAAGCATTTCAAGTATTGCCTTGTCGCGGTGGGGAAACTGCGTGTCTTGCATGCGTCAGGTTCACTTTATCAAGAAGAAAGAATATTTCATCGAAGTTGAGCACCGTTGGAGTTTTTTGATTGATGCGCGGCCGATGTAGGCCAATGTTCTAATTCGATCTGCCGTGCGCGCTTTATAGTATCGCTCAAAAGATTTAAAGCACGATATCTTACGTGCAATAGAGGTCTTGGATATTTTTTTGTGGTATAAAAAATTAAAATACCGTTCGATAATGCGCTTTTTAAGGGAACGGTTATTCGGCTCGCGTGCAAGAATATCTTGCCAAAAGATAGCAAATATGCTGAAGGTCGCTTTGGTAAGCGCGCGAGGTATGTGCTGAAATATTTCGTTCAACATTAATTGTTTGTAAAAATTGGTTTATTTCGATTATAAGTTCTGCGTGGTTCATTGAGCCTGCTCTTCAATGAGATTAAATTCTTTACACCGGCGATTAACCGATGATCTATTCACATTGAGAAGCTTAGCAATTTTTGTTTGATTTTTAAATTTATTCCACAAATAGGTCATAATTTGTTTGTCTTTGAGTGCATTTTTGCCCAAATTTGGCAACATTGTACATGTCTGGGGTGCTTATTGAGTATGCTGCGTCAATAACATCTTCTTGTTTGACCTGTTTCTTTTTGGCCTTATTAATTAACATATAGTAGACCCGGTCTTTATACTCTTGCAGACTTATTGGGCGGTCACTTAAGAGCTTTTCACGTTCTTTGCTAGACAAATCTACGCCGTGGGCAGGATTTTTTTCTGAGATAATATGTTGAATAAAGCCTGCGGTTAAATCACTTAACTCATTGGGTGCTAAAGTAAGGAGGGACGGCAAGGTAGCCGAGGTTTTTATGAGTTCATGATAGAGCTTTGGTGAAAAGGCGCCGGTTTGGCACAGATGGCTCAAATTTTGATTTGATGAACAGATAATTCGTACCGCGCTTGATTTTTTTCGGTCACTTTTCAGCTGAGTAAATATCCCAGTATTTAAAAAATGAGCAAGAAGTTCTTGAGTTTGCATGCTCAATAAATGAATATTTTTTATAAAGATACGTGCCATTCAAATCATTTCTTTCAATCAGGCCTGTAGCTTCACGCGCGCTGAAAAGTGGGTTAATGCCAAAAAGACGTATCGCTACCTCAAGATTTTTTTCACTCGATGGAATATCGATAGCTCTCAAGATGATCACGCAAGCTAATGTGATGTAATAGTTCAACTGTTGGCAGCAATATCTTCTTCTGGCAAATTTAATAAGCACGGCTTTTTTACTCAGTGCTGCTTTGAGCAGATTGATTTTAAAATCCAAAATTTGTGTACCGGTTCCTGGAATTAATTTATTAATTAATCTTCCTGAATGGGTCGTTTCTAAAAAGAGCATATAGTCCCAGTTGGAAGGGTCTTTGAGCATATGTGCGCTGAGCTGCTTTGATTCAGGCGAAAGTTGATTCTTTTGCAAAAATTCCCGTATTGTTTCTTTACAGTGGCCCAACTCTTGATGCTTATAATATAATTCTTCTTTGAGTTCTTTTTCCTGTTGAATAAGGGCTTCAAGGTTGCGGTTTCTGAGTAAATGGATCAGCGCGCCCAGGTAACTACTAAACACCAACATTTCGTCATATTCTACTTTACTGAAAAGTTTTCCGGGTCTAGCATTTCTTTCAACAATAATAAAAGCAGTAATTACTTTTTTTTCATAAATAGGAATGAAGATATCGGCATGTATGATATTTAAAAACTTTAATGCCTCTTTTTGCTCAGGCTTTTCTTCATAAAAATATGAAAATTCTAGTTCATCTTTGACAAGAATTTGGTTATTGAGCATAAACTCATCACCCAAAAAAGGTTCAACTAGGTTGCTGAACTTATTATCTTCTGTTGTATCAAGCGATTTGATATAGAGTTTAGTTTTTTCAGCAGGAATACTAAAGGCTATCTTATAGAAGTTGCTAATGATGCCTTTAAGCTCATTTAATGAGGTAACATGCCCAAGTTCTTTTAAAACTTCTTTTATGTCATTTACAAAGTTGAAATGCATTTCGCCTTCTACATGCTCAGTCATATTTAAAAAGCGCATACCTATGATCTTTCTTGAGCAGAAATAGACAGCATACGTTAACAAAACAGATGATGTAGCAGCAAGAAAATTTCCTGCATACGGGAAATTATTTTGAAATATATTGAAAGAATCTCTGAATATAAGTTCCACAAAGATATGCGGGATAACTATAAAAAGCATGAACGTGCGCATCTGTTCAGTTAAAATGCGGGGCGCATTGTTTGCTTTAAGCATTTGAATAAACGCGATGATGGTTGGAATGAATATTATGAATATGTGAAAATTTGTTATTGTTATTAAGAGCTTTTCATAGGGAGCTAATGGCCCATGCCCCATAACTGAGTAATAAAGAAAATACAGAATTATTAGTAATCC
The DNA here is from genome assembly GCA_963848615.1 of uncultured Candidatus Babeliaceae bacterium. Taxonomy (GTDB): domain Bacteria; phylum Babelota; class Babeliae; order Babelales; family Babelaceae; genus BOG-1370. Next base: position 49,905 of record CAWKEK010000019.1, on the reverse strand, counting down.
AAAGAAACCGAATATTTTATTATGGGTTTTAAATTTAGTTTTTTTATTTTCAAGCGATTCAATAAACATCGTTAGGGCTTGATATTGGATTACATACATTGCCCATGCAAGGCGAGAAAATAAGGTTATGGTTGGGGCTTTAATTAATCCAGAAAATAGTGGTTGAAGGTACACTATTATCCAGGCAATATCACCGAAAATACTACCAAAAAGTACAACTGATACCAAGGACCATAGAAGTTTATTTGTTGAGTTTTTAGCTAATGCAAAAAGCTTAAAAAATATAAACGATTTTACGGCTAGACACATTAAGTGTACGGCTAACAAAATATAAGTTTCAAGATGATTTGCTAAATAAAACATTTTTTAGGTTGAATTTTTTTGAGTACCTATTAAAATTACATATACAAGTTATATTATATACCAAAAATATTATTCTTAAAATTTAATTAAGAGTCAGGAATTATATGAAATCACCTAAGCGTTTTTTCGCTATATTACTTCTATGTGGTCTGTTCGTACCGAGCTGCTATGCCCTTCCGGATGGCCCACCAGACCCGGACACAAGAGCCCCATCTGGCCCTATATTTGGCGGATCAAGTGGTGGTTCAAGTGAAAGTGGAAGTTCAAGTGGCGGTTCAAGCGGTGGATCAAGCGGCGGTTCAGGCGGTAGTAGTGGATCTGCTGGTTCAGGCAGCGGAACCGGCGGTGGATCTGGCGGCGGCTCAGGCGGCGGTTCAGGTAGCGCTCCCTACTAAGTTTAGGCTGTGTTGACTATGCAGAATTTAAAAGAGTATGGTCAAGAAGTTTTGCAAGTTCTAGAGTCGGCTTTGGCAGATAAAGTGCCAGAGCCGATGTCTATCATGCTTGTTCAAGACTATGGGCGGGATCCTTATCTCATACTCATTGCCTGTCTTTTAAGCCTGCGTTCCAGAGATGTGGTAACCTACCACGTCTGCAAAGAGCTTTTTAAACGGGTAAATAGGCCTGAAGAAATGGTTAAGATCTCTCAAAAAGATCTTGAAACCATTATCCACAAAATCGGATTTTTTAGACGTAAGGCGACCATTTTAAAAGAGGTCAGCCAGCAGCTGATAGACCAGTTTGGCAGTCGGGTACCGGACACAGAACAAAAGCTCCTTTCAATAAAAGGGGTAGGGCGTAAAACGGCCAATCTTGTTCTTGCAGAGGCATTCGGCAAACCGGCAATTTGTGTGGATGTTCATGTCCATAGACTGTCAAATCAACTGGGGCTGGTACATACAAAAAATCCTGATGATACCGAGTTTGCTTTGCAAAAAATATTTCCTCCACACCAGTGGCGGGAGATTAATCGCCTTCTTGTCATGTTAGGGCAAAATAGCTGTTCGCCAGCCGCTTCTAACTGTAGTTTTTGTCTATTTTTTAATCATAAAAAACAATCAATTCGCTTTGGTATTAAGCTCTCATAATAATGCTCTTTTTTTGTATCGGGTACGTGTTTCAACCGTATAGTGAGAAAGCATAATCTTCAACATATAAAGGCTTTCAAGCTTTTTATCTAAACCCGCAATAGTCTCGCTCAACATCCAGTCAAGACGAACAGCCTTAAGGCTGGTAAGTATGCTTGTAAGGTAAGGCAAAGCTCGATCTCAGCTTGAGCTGCGTGCGCTGTTGCAAAAATTGCCGTTAATGGGTGAAGCAGTTCGAGCTCTGGATAATGTTCTTGTATATATTCAGTAAGACTCGCTTGGTCGATAATACCGTCTTTAATGTGGTGGATAGACCAGTGCCATAAACTATCTTTATTATTAATCAGACCGTCCAAGTAAATTCCATAGGCGATAATAGAAGCTGCAACTGCGCTGGCACTTGCAATTAATAGTGGTGTTTGATGTTCTTTAATCAAAACAACTGTTTTTTTAAGATACTCATGACTAGCTTCATAGGACAATGCAATGGTATTCTGCATGCTACATAAAACCATTACGCAGATTACACTATAGCTGGTTATGCTACTCATATTAAAATTTTTCATGTGGGTCCTAACTGTTTTATCTGTTAAATTGTTATCGTTGATTGTAAGAAAATATTTTTATAGTAATGAATTCGAGAAATTCGTTCCTGAATAGTTTGTTTAAGCGTGCTATCAACAAAAAACAACGTATGTAAATTGATCGTTGGTATATAATCGAGCACTAACCCGGCAAAGGGTATACATGTTTTTGCAAGCCCACTGCACGGCGAAATGCATGTTCCTGCAAAAGATTCAAACGCGGCCAGACGACCGGTAATGGTTGCATACCGATCAAGGCACACAAGCTCGGTTTCCATATCATTCAAAAAATGAGAAACGGCGGTTTTTAAACTTTTTTGATCCGTTACATGGTATACGCTTATAAACTCTTGAAGCAAAAGATCGTGCATGATATCAAATTCAAGTAACAGTAATTTATTCAGATCATAGTCTGAAAACCAGAAACCGATTCGTTTTTTATCAGTCAAGTAGTTTTGTAATGATGCAACAGAATAGACAAGATAAAGGTACCCTGTCAGGGCTGCTGTTAAGCCTATGCTGCCGTAATGGTTTTTACAGATTTTTTTAAATTCGTCATAAACAGGCATGCTTACCTTAGGCTCTGGTGCTGTTGGTACCGTAGGAGGTACCGGTTTTGTTGCAACTTGTTGAATGGTTGGCTGAACGGTCTGTGTCGATTCTATCGTTTGTGTAGGTGGTTGTGCCGCAGTGGTTTCTGGAATTAAGCTTGTGGACATAACAATTTTGTTAGCTGAAGATGTTCCTGCCACCGTTATAGTGGTAGTGTGGTGATGGTTGGTAGTATTTATAACCACCTGTGAGGCTTTGGTTTCTGGAAGCTGTTGAGCGGTGGAGGTAACTGGAACAGCAGCTGCTTTTTCAGGCAACACTGTTATTTTTTCTGATGCTCCTTCAGCCCCTTGCCCAGGGTTAGATACAAAATGTATCCCATAACGATAAAGTTTGTCTACCGCAAATAGACCTAAAAAAATAAATGCCTGGGATAAAAAGTCGGCATGAATTTTTTGTGGGGTGCTCAGCAAAAACAAAACAGTAGCTATGAGTGCGCGAATGCGCTTAACGGCTACAGGGCCTAAAAATATCATGGGTAAACTCCTTTTTTTTTAAAAAAAAAGCATAAAAAAATGGGCACGCTCGAGATGTCGTATGTGCCCATTAGGTAACCAAAATAAATCGGTTAACGCATCGTACCGATAATTAAAGACCAGGAATAATCGCTGGTTTAACTACCTTCATTGGTACGGTTTTACGTTTTGAGGTTGCTCTTTTAGCAGCAGAACGTTTAGGAGCTGCTCTTTTAGCCGCTTTACGTTTAGGAGCCGCTTTTTTAGCTGCTACTTTACGTTTAGGAGCTGCTTTTTTAGCTGCTTTACGTTTAGGAGCTGCTTTTTTAGCCGCTACTTTACGTTTAGGAGCCGCTTTTTTAGCTACTTTACGTTTAGGAGCTGCTTTTTTAGCAACTTTACGTTTAGGAGCCGCTTTTTTTACTGCTTTGCGCTTTGGAGCTGCGCGTTTTGCAGTTACTTTTTTCTTTGCCATACATCTCTCCTTGTATGAAAAGGTTATACATATTGTACATCTTCATCGTACCCGATGTAACTTTTAATAAGCAATATATTCGTCAAATAAAAAATAAAAAAAATTAAAATTTTTTATTTCATATACAAATAGACATCCAATAATCCTCTTATTATCAGGCTTATTAGATGTCTATTTTTTTTTGATTAAAAAAAATTAGAGAGCTTGTTCTTGAATTTTTGTGTATAAATTTTCCAAAGAAACTGACGGCTCTTGTTTGCCGTCCAGGTAACGAATGGTGACGGTTCGAGCCTCTGCTTCTTTTTTTCCAATAATAAGCATCCAAGGAACTTTTTCTAGCTGTGCGTTTTTGATTTGTCCAGAAAGGGGGTCGGAACTTATATCAAGTTCGACACGCACGCCACGGGCTTTAAGTTCGTTGTAAAGCTCGGTTGCAAAAGGTTTTTGTGCGTCAGTGATCGTTAAAATTTTAATTTGCACCGGCGCTAACCAATAGGGCAAATTTCCTTTGTAGTGTTCCAAAATAATTGCAAAAAAACGTTCAAGCGATCCGAAAATTGCCTGGTGAATAATAACAGGGCGTTGTTTGGTTCCCTGTGGGGTAACATAGGAAAGATCGAAGTTTTCAGGCTGGAAGAAATCTACCTGAATTGTTCCGCATTGCCATTTTCTGCCCATCGAGTCCTGAATAACCACTTCGATTTTCGGTCCGTAAAAAGCCCCTTCACCCTCTTTAATGGTATATTTTGCATGTGATTGTACCAAGGCATCGGTAAGGGCTTTTGTAGCAGTTTCCCACAGCGCGTCACTGCCCATATATTTTTCCGGGCGTGTTGAAATAGCAAAACTAATATCATGAAGATCGAACTTAGAAAGCATTTTAAAGACCATCTTAATGATAGTTATAATTTCATGCTCCAACTGTTCAGGTGCGCAATAAATATGTGCGTCATCTTGGGTAAAGGCACGCACCCGCATCAGCCCATGCAGAACTCCCGAAAGCTCATGACGGTGACAGTGGCCGTACTCTGCTAATTTTAATGGCAGCTCGCGATATGAACGTGGGCGCGTTTGGTAAATGAGTATCGAACCGGGACAGTTCATCGGCTTAATAGCATAACTTTTGTCGTCGATAATCGAAAAGTACATCTTATCGTGATAAAATTCATAATGGCCAGATCGACGCCAAAGTTCATCGCTCAACATGGTTGGTGTAGAAATTTCTTGGTAATCGTTTTCTTGTTGAAGCTTGCGCATATAAGCAGTCAACGCGTTTATAACGCGCTTGCCCTTCGGGTGGAAAAAGGGAAAACCGACGCCTTCGTCATGAAACGAAAAAAGATCAAGCTGTTTACCAAGTCTTCTGTGATCATATAGTTGTAGATCAAGCTGGTGCTGTTGGTAGGCGTCAAGTTCTTCTTGGGTAAAAAAAGCTACACCAGAGATACGTTGGAGTGCTTGGCCATCTTTATTAGCACGCCAGTAAGACCCAGAAATTGCTTGTAGTTTAACATGTTTGAGCATGCCGGTTGACTCTATATGGCCGCCTTTACATAAATCATAAAAATTACCCTGGGTTGCTAAGCCCACGGTCTCTCCGGGGATCATATCAATAAGTTCGAGCTTAAAGCGATTATTTGCAAATATCTTGCGCGCTTCTTCTTTAGAGATCTGTTTATGCTCAAGAGGATAATTTTTTTGTACTATCTCCTGCATACGGGCAGATATAAGGGGCAGATCGTCCTCTTTAAAGTTTTTTTCTGGCAACATATCGTAGAAAAAACCATCTTCTGTTGCCGGGCCAATGGTCAGGAGCGTGGTAGGATATAACTCTGAAACGGCATGGGCAAGCAGATGCGCTGCCGAGTGTCTAAGTGCTTGTATATCGTTTTTTTGGTTGCTCATAACGGGCCTTTTTGAAGGTAAAATAACTTTTATTTTAGTATACCAAAGATACAGCAAGTTTTAAGTAGCATACAGTTTCCCTGCTCGGACGCCGAGAATTATTTACATTTGCAGATCCTGCCGTTATTCTTATCCAAAGATTTTAATTTTATATATAAGGAACCAGTATGAAAATTCGTTATATGGCGCTGCTTATTGCATGTGCTATGGTTACAAAAAATTATGGCATGCAACGTGGCAATAGGCTTGGTGGTCAAAGATTGACTGCTGCAGATTTTGAAACTGCGCAAGTGAGAAAAATACCTCTTGCCAGACGCTGTTTAGAGCATTTTGGAGTTGGGTTTGCTGGAGGGGCTGTATCAGGAACTCTGGCGCAAACCCCAGAGTCAGTGACATTTTCAATGCTTCCTATAGTGGCACCAACATACATGCTCTATCAAAGAAAACGTGGATATAATGATTTTGATTCAAAAAGTGGGATGCCGTATATGCAAAATGATGCTCGAATGGCGGCAACACTCGTTTCTCAAGTGTTAGGTTATGGTGCAGGTGTAGCAACGGCAGCGGTATGCAGATATTGGTTGCAACAGCAGGCTATACAAGAGGGTTCTGCAACAGAACAATAATTAAACGTTTTTTCTCATGATAAAAAGTGCCGATGTAAAACTCGGCACTTTTTTTTGTAGCTACAACTTTAACCGAGGTTAGTTGTATAAAAACAGTCTTAACATATCGATTAAAAACTATTGTTGTATCGAGAGTAAAAACTATGGTACGGTTGACCTGAAATATCTGTCAAAAAACTTTTTTGACAATACTGATACAAGGGAGCAGTATGCCAAAACCAAAGATGTATATACTCGATACAAATATTTTAATTCACGACCCAGAGGCCTTTTTCGGATTCGCGCCAGAAATTGTTGCAATACCCACCATGGTTCTTGAAGAGCTTGATCATTTCAAAACAGAAAATTCTCAACGTGGCCGCAATGCTCGTGAAACAATACGACATCTTGATATTTTACGTCAAAAGGGTTCACTCAGTGCCGGCGTTAAACTCGACACGGGTGGTATTGTGCAGATTTTATTTACGCAGCCAAGTGACAAATGCCCGAGCATCGATTGGCCAGACACCCCAGATAATAAAATTTTAGAAACAGCACTCTGCATGCAAAAAAAAGGGTATGAGGTTACCTTTATCACTAAAGATATTAACATGCGTGTTAAGGCTGACGTTTTAAATTTAACCACCGAAGATTATCTTAAAGATGTTGTTTCTCACGATGAATTTTATAAAGGGTGGATGACTGTTCAGGTTCCTGCAGTCCAATTAAAAAAAGATATGCAGGGTTTTTTGAGCGAGCTTACTAAAGATTATAAATTCACCTTAAATGAATACGTGCTTGCAGAAAGTCAGCATAATCCATTCAATTATAGATTATTTAGATACGTGGGCACTAAAAATTTTAAAGAGATCTTTCCACCAGATTTAAAATGGAATATTAAACCGCGCAACCCACAGCAGCTTATAGCGCTTGATCTATTATTTGATGACTCTATTAAATTAGTTTCGTTGCTCGGGCCAGCAGGTACTGGTAAAACATTTTTAACCTTAGTTGCCGGTTTGCATAAGGTACTTGTTGAACAGATATATAATAAAATGCTTATATCTCGCCCGGTGGTGCCGCTTGGGCCTGATATTGGTTACTTGCCGGGTGATTTGCAAGAAAAATTACATAGTTGGATGCAGCCTATTTATGACAACATGGATTTTATTATGCATACAGCAAATAGTAAACAAAATAGCTCTATCTATTATGAAGAGGAGCAACACAGTAATAATAACACTCATGAAGACCAAGAAAAAAATTGGAATAAAAAAGATCGCAAACGAGACAAATATAAAGACAAGCGTCAAGAAAAATCACGCAGCGGCTTCCCTTCACTAGATGAGCTTTCACGCCAAGGTAAAATGAGTTTAGAAGCGATTACTTATATGCGTGGTCGGTCGATTCCGTATCAATTTATATTTATTGACGAAGTACAAAATCTAACACCTCATGAAGTTAAAACGATTGTAAGTCGTGTGGGCGACGGAAGTAAAATTGTTCTTGCGGGTGATCCGTACCAAATCGATTCGCCCTATTTAGATTTTACGAGCAACGGTTTAATGGTTGCAAGCCAACGCTTTAAGAATAACGGTATTTTTGGAACGGCATTCTTAACCGTGAGTGAACGAAGCGAACTCAGCAAACTTGCCGGCGAACTTTTATAATATATAAGAAATTCTGGGCCGCATGGATTCGACAAGCTCACCACGAGCGGCCCCCCAAATACGCTCATCCCGAGTGTCTCGGCATAGCCTTGGCAAATAGGGACGTGTTCAATCCAGTGACTATAAAAGCGGGCCTGCCATTTGCCTGGCCTCTGTAACTTTAGTGCAAGAGGGTAGCTTGCCCAGGCGGAAGACCCGGATAAGCGTAAGATGGTTGCTTTTTTTAAATCTTAATTCTATAGTAATGCCCTGGTTAGTTAAGCACATTTTGCTTGGAGGAAATTCATGAAACATTTACTTTTCTTATGCGGGTTTTCAGCACTAGTGCCCTGCATTGTCCGTGCTCTTGATGAACGAACAAATCCTACCACCTTTAAAATTATTACTGCCCTCTATCACGAGCACCAAACAGCACATAAAGATATGCCCAAAGCGTCGACAACCTGGTATGCTGGGGCAACGGTTGTACCTTCGGTAAATATCATTGCGCGCATGCCCACCGATGCAAACGGTCCAGTTGATTTAACATTTACACCGTACGCGAATCACGGCAAAAGGGGCGAATTATATGGGCTGCTTACGGGGATAGAACATGAACAACGTGATCTTATGAGCAATCAAGATGAACAGCCTGAACCTAGACTGTGTGACGAAATTGCAGCATATGTTGCTACGTGCTTGCGTATGTCAACATATCAAAGACAGAGAGAATTGGCTGATAAAGTGGTACCTTTGGATAGCTATACACGTATTATTTTACCCGGGGCGATAACGGGACTGGTAAAGTTTAAAACAGCAGTACCAAAAAATATTCTTGATGGGTTTTCTCGTAACAGTAATCAAAATGATGATAATGATGATTCAGCGTCTGAAGGTTCAACTCAAGATAGCCAGAAATCAACCCTATCGACAGCAGATGCGGCAGATTTGCCAGCAATGCTTGAACGAGAAATGGACGAGCTTGCGGCTCATGATGATGATAATGATGACTCAGCGTCTGAAGGTTCAACTCAAGATAGCCAGGAATCAACCCTATCGACAGCAGATGCGCAAGATAAAAGAGACCCACTTGATGGCTTTTATATCATATTTACCGATAGAGGTGATGAATCTTGATCTAAATCTCTAGTGACATCGCAAGCTGGTGCTGTTCAATAAGCTCTAACATTTCTTGCGTTAACGTAATTTTTTGGCGAGTGGCGAGTTTAATCTTTTTATTATTATCGGTTAATACAAAGTTCAATGCCACTCTGCCTGTTTGCATAAGGCCTTTGATTGATTCCAATAATAGTAATTGATTTGTTTCAGGTAGCGCTATGGTAACAGCAGTTACAGCATGGTCTTCAAAAAGTTTATCGAGCACGATAAGTTCTTGGGCTTTTATTTTACAGCTGCCGGTGGCTGTTTCATCGACAAAGCCTTTAACGGCAAAAACTGCGTTATCTTCTAAAAGTGACGCAACACGAGCGTACACTTTTGGAAAAAGAATAATCTCGGCAGTAGTTGTTGAGTCTTCTAAAAATAAAAATGCCATTTTATCACCTTTTTTGGTGGTAATAACTTTATGCGATTTAAATGTACCGCAGCAGGTAACAAGGCCCTGAGTCTGTGCAGCTTGCATAAAGGGGATCGCTTGGAGCCAGGTTGTCTGTTTTTTGTAACGGTCAAGCGGCTGTGCACTAATATAGAGCCCGACCACTTCTTTTTCTTTTTCTAATTTTTCTTTATCAGAAAGTTCGTCACGCGCGGTGAACGTGTAAAAATTATTATTGTCTGCAAACTGTTCTGCCGGGCAACCGAATAAACCCATTTGTCCGGTCAATAACGCCTCTTTAGCCTCAGCTGCTTGGTCCATAATAGAAGACAATTCTGCAAGCTTTTGTGCTCTATTGCCTGGCAATGTATCATAGGCGCCTGCGTAAATAAGGCTTTCGATAACTCGTTTATTAACCGTGCGTAAGTCAACGCGTAAACAAAAATCATACAGATCTTTATAGGGTTTTGTTTGCCGTTCACGAATAATACTTTCTAACGCAGCATGGCCAACATTTTTGATACCCTGTAGTCCAAAACGTATCGATATATCACGTGCGGTGAACATATTTTCTGATGCGTTAATATCAGGCGGTAAAATAATTATTCCCATCTCACGGGCTTCGGCAATATAAAATGCCATCTTTTCTGCATCGCTCGATTCAAGAGATATCAGGCATGCCATAAACTCTGCCGGGTACTGCGCTTTAAGATACGCAGTTTGATAAGCAATAAGTGCATAGGCTGCAGAATGTGATTTATTAAAACCGTATCCAGCAAAGTAGGCCATCAAATCAAACAGTTCGCCCGCTTTTTTTGCATCAAAGCCACGTTCTTGTGCACGGGTAACAAAAATATCTTTTTGCTCTGCCATGACATCAGCTTTTTTCTTACCCATCGCGCGACGTAAAATGTCTGACTCACCCAGTGTAAAACCACCGATTGCAGACGCAATCTTCATCACCTGCTCTTGATAGACAATAACGCCATAGGTCTCTTCAAGAATTTCTTTGAGTTCAGGAAATACATAGGGGATTTTTTGTCTACCATGTCGCCGTTCGATAAAATCGTCAACCATCCCAGAACCAAGTGGCCCGGGGCGATAGAGTGCGTTAACGGCGATAATATCTTCAAATTTAGTTGGCTGTAACCGGCGCAACGTATCTTTCAAACCATCAGATTCCAATTGGAACACGCCCGATGTTTTGCCGGGCATAGAAGCTGAAATGCTTTTTCGTCATCAAGCGGTAACTTGGTGATATCAATCTTAATGCTATGATTTTTTTCAATCAGTTCAAGCGCGCGCTGAATAAGGGTTAAGTTTTTGAGCCCCAAAAAGTCCATCTTTAAAAAGCCCAGCGTTTCAAGCTCTGTCATAGCATATTGAGTGACCAGGTCAGTGGTCTTGGGTGGAATATAAACGGGCAGTACTTCTTTTATCGGCTCGGGTGAGATCACAATGCCGGCAGCATGTTTTGATGCATGGCGTGTGAGCCCTTCAAGGCGTAATGCGATATCAAAAAGTTCGGCAATACGCGGGTTTGAATCCCGCAGCTCTTGTAATTTTGGTTCCATCTCACAGGCTTGCGTGAGGGTGATTTTTAGTTGATCGGGAATAAGATCGGTCAAAGCATTTGAATCTTCAAAGGGAAAGCTCAGTGCGCGCGCAACATCTTTAATGACACCTTTTGCAAGCATGGTCCCAAAGGTTATAATCTGGCAGACTTTATCATGGCCGTATTTAGTGCGTACGTATTCTATAACCCGTTCACGGCCTTCAATGCAAAAATCGATATCGATATCGGGCATCGATACCCGTTCTGGGTTTAAAAATCGTTCAAAGAGTAAATTATACCGAATCGGGTCGATATCGGTTATCTGTAACGCCCATGCAACAAGCGAGCCTGCTGCAGAGCCGCGTCCGGGGCCTACGGGGATATTTTGTGCGCGAGCCCATTGAATAAAATCACCAACTACTAAAAAGTAACCAACAAAACCCATTTTTGTAATAAGGGCAATTTCAAGTTCCAAACGTGCCTTATACAGTTCCAATTGATCCGCAGGAAAACGTTCTGCTGTGTGCAGATCATGCAACCCTTTTCTACATAATTGTGCAAAATAGTCTTCGTGGCTGATATCTTGAGGTACTTCAAATTGTGGAAAAAAGAGCTTGCCGGTTTGGTAACTAAAGTTACACCGGTCAGCAATTTTTCCTGAATTCCAGACGGCTTCTTCATGTCCTTTAAAAAGTTCAAGCATCTCATTTTGGGTGCGCATATGTACCCGACAATCCCCAAACGTAAAGCGACCTGGGTCTGTTATTTTATTATGTGTTTGAATAGCAAGCATGATCTCATGGGCATATCGGTCTTCTGCCGTGGTATAGTGGCAATCGCCTGCGGCAACCAGTTGCACGCCCTTGCGTTTGCTGAGATCAAATAATTTTTCATTAAGTGTTTTTTGTTCCTGTTGGTCGTCTGGCTGCACTTCAAGATAAAAGCGCTCTTGGCCAAATACTTTTAAAAACCAGTCGACGCGCTCATCAACCAGTTTATCGTTGTTTTCCATCAGCAGCGACGGTATATGGCCACCTAAACAAGCTGTGGTAACAGTAAGGCCTTCACTATACATTTCAAGCGCTGCATAATCGATACGTGGTTTAAAATAAAAACCTTCGGTATAGGACAAATGAATCAGCCGGCAGAGATTTTTGTAGCCGATATCGTTTTCTACCAATAAAATTAAGTGGTAATACTTGTCGTCGGCCTTTTTAATTTTGATATCTTGGGTAAAGTAGGCCTCCATGCCTAGAACCGGCTTGATCCCAGCCTTTTTAGCAGCTTGAAAAAATTTTACACCGCCAAAAATATTACCGTGGTCGCTCATGGCCAAGGCTTTAAATTTTTGCTGCTTGCCAAAATCGACAAGCTTGTCGACGGTTATGGCGCCATCGAGCAACGAATAGTCGGTGTGTAAATGCAGATGAGTAAAATGTTTTTCAGACATGCTTTTTATAGATCGTTACTGTTAATTCTTATTATTTTTAGTATAATGCAACAGTATTTTATCACAATTAATTATCATTAATTTTACGCAAAAAGGGTATATCTATGAAATTTTTCTCTCTTTTTTTGGTAGCATGCGCCTGTTTTTTTCTTTTTTCTCTCCATAGCATGACATTGTTGCCTGATGAAAAACAGTATTTAAGTAATGTTTGTGGTGATGTATATTTTTACTTGCAAATGCACGATAAAGATGATTTGAATACATTGCGTTCATGCAAATTTGAACCTTCTGCGGTAGATTCTTTTCTCAACGGTCTTGCTACAGAGTTTGTTGATGAATCTGATAAAGCTTTAAAACATTTACAGTCTGTGGCACTTGAAATGAATGATTTGACTAATGAATCCCGTACATCATATATCAATGAACTGAGCCGTAAGCTTGCTCAAACAGATAAAGAAGTTCGTAGACTCAAGGTAGAGATGTTGGTTTTATAACCTGTCTAATAGCTCACGTATTTTTTCGTTAATAATTTTTTTCTTTATAACAAACCGATCTAGCCTTTGTGCATGCCTTTCACGACCAGGGCAGGGAAAAAAGTTGGGATAATCATGACAGGTATCATACATAAGTTTTTCTATTACCATGCCATTATAAGCAATTACAATGGCCAAGCGGTCTTTCTCACTCTTGAGTTTCTCTGCAGGAACTCTCTTTAAATATTCTTGTACCGTTATATCTTCTTTTTTACCTTCGTCGCAGGGAATAATGCCTAAAAATACTGGGTGAAAGGTGCCCTTGTTTATCTCAGTTTTTATTTTTTCCTTCATAATTGCTTTCCATCCTTTAATATTAGGTGGGTAGATAAGTCTTATAACGTCAACAAATCGTGTATCCAAAAGCCGATCGATTTTGGCCCGGTCGTAATTAAGTTGTCTCTGTTCACCTGGCTTGAGGGGCGGGATAAGGGTGACATATTTTTCAGAACGGAGTAAAGGGGTTAAATCTTCAAACCCAAAGAGATTATCCGTCAAACAAAGTATCGTAAAAAAACAGGTTATAAAAAAAAATATCATAAGCGTTTCTTTTTTTATAATTGATATGCCTATTGACATTGTAGTATAAATAAAAGTGATAAGTGAAGTTTACTTATCATTTAAAATTGATCATTATATAAGAATATTGTTTCTATACCTATTTTTTCTAGAGGAGTTTCCATGCAAACACACATAAAAGCCCGCGAAATTTTTTTTCAGGCTATGAGCTTTATTCAGCAGCATATAATTTTTTCGATCTATTATTTTTTCTTAATGTTTGTTTCTGAAATCTTACAAGTTGCGCGTACCATTAATCTGGACCAAAAAATTCAAGAAATTACTCATGCTGAAGGCTATTCTGCCCAAACGTCAAGTTTTGTCGGCACATTCTGGGCAACTCTTCTATCTCCAGAATTTTCGGCATTGTTACAAAAACCATATGCCGTTTATATTATTTTTGCACTTACATTTGCTGTAATGATACTCTTTGTGAGCATTACGTTTCTTGCGCAGGCACTGTTACGTAAGCGTGATACATCAATTATGCATGAAGTTAGTGATAGTTTTTCTGCGTTAATGCGCGCGCCATGGGCGATTATATATACGGTTCTTATGGTTTCGCTCATAACAATCTTGCCCTATTTTGTTACAAGAGAATCAGTTGCATCGGTGTTTACACCATTTGTCTTTTTACCCCTTTTTGGACTGCTTTTTTTGTTCATGTTTATCTCTGTACCATTATATTATTATCAACAATTATTGTATGACAGAACCTATTCGTTCAAGTCCGTTTTGCATACCTCATGGAGCTATGTTAAAAAAAGCTGGTTTGTAGTACTAAAATTTATTTTTTTAATTGGCGTCATGAGCGCTGTGGTTATGATGCCATTTGGTATTGTTAGTGTAATGCCATTACCAGTATGGTCGGTGATGCTGATTCAATTTATCTTAAGAAGCTATCTTGGGTTGGTGTCTTTAGTTGGGCTGAATCTTATTTATACTAAGGTTCGTTCATAACCACAATGTTGATCGATAATAAAAAGGGCACCGAATAAGGTGCCCTTTTCTCTATTGTAATATAGTGTGATTTATCACACTATATTGTTGTGTACGCTTGCGCTACACAATATTGAGTGTGATAAATCACACTATATTTTGTACCTGTTCGCGCGCTTTTTCAAGCTCCACTTTAAGTGATATAGCGTACTCACTAATCTGTGAATCACTACATTTAGCGTTCATAGTATTAATTTCACGAAACATTTCTTGCAAAATGAAATCGAGCTTCTTGCCTTTTTCTTGGTCAGCATTATGGAGCACTTTATCAAAGTGTGCCAAGTGCGTTTTAAATCTAAAGATCTCTTCATGAATGTCGATTTTATCAAGTTGGCCATAGAGCATCAAAAGATGCTGTTCTTTATTTTCACTTGCTTCTTGGTACGGTAATGCCGTCAACGCTGTTGAAATGGTTTGTTTCTTTTCAACTAAAACCTGTTGTGCGCGTGGCTCAATCTGAGTGATAAGTTCTTGCATGGTGCTTACGCGCTGTTCAAGATCTTTTAATAATGATTGCCCCTCTTGCTTGCGCGATGCGATAACAAGAGCGATAAGTGTATCAACTTCTTGGAGCATCAGCTCAATGGCATCTTTTGGCAGCATCTCTTCGGGGATCTCAAAGATATTAGGGAGGGTGATAAGATCATGCAACGATATTGAACCTTCAATATGTGTATCTTTTTTTATCGTTTCAATAGCATTAAGATACTGCTTAATCATATTTAACGATGGCGTTACACCGCCTTTGAGTATCGAAGGGTTGTGCACATGCACAGAAAAATAGAGCGTGCCGCGAAACAGTTTTGCCTTAAAGATCTTTAAAACCGTTGTTTCAAGTTCTGTTAAAGCGTACGGCAATTTACAGGTGCTTTCAAAAAAGCGTGAATTAAGCGTTTTAAGGCTTAATGTCAAATACAAAACGTTATCTTTAACGGGAATAGAAAGTGTTGAGGTCCCAAACCCCGTCATGCTCATGATCATGAGTTACTCCATGGTGGTGTAAACATTTTGTACATCGTCTAACTCTTCAACAGCTTGCAGGAACTCAAGTACTTTTTCAGCCTGTTCTTGGTTTAAGGTAGTTTTATTTGCTGCATGCCAACCGAGTTCTGCCTCTTCAACATGCAAGCCCATTTTTTTAAGAGTCTCTTTAACCGGCTCTAAAGCTTTAGGCTCACACACAACTTCATAGCTGTCTTCCTCTACGGATAATGCAATAATATCGTAATCAAGTAAGCTTTCTAGCAGCGCGTCTTCGGTTGTTTTGCCAGTTCCAGAAACAATGCCAACACGTTGGAACATCCAGCCAACTGCGCCGGCGTCTGCTATGCGGCCGCCGTTACGTGAAAAGACATGGCGTAATTCTGCGATAGCTTTATTTTTGTTATCCGTCAAAACATCGATCATCATAGCGACATTTTCTGGGCCGTATCCCTCATACGTTTGTGCTTCATAGGCTTGGCCGGGAAGTTCACCGGTGCCCTTTTTGATGGCTCGTTGGGCGTTATCAAGGGGCATATTAATTTCTTTTGCTTTTTCAAGTAATAGACGTAAGCGCGGGTTGCCGCTTGGGTCGCCGCCACCTAAACGTGCTGCAACGGTTATTTCTTTAATGAGTTTAGTAAATTTCTTGCCACGTTTTGCATCGAGTAATGCTTTTTTATGCTTGATTGTCGACCACTTGGAATGTCCTGACATGCCGATTGTCCTTATATAAAGTGCTAAACTTTGAGTAATTATTTACCCTTTAGCCTATCGCCAAAATAGTTTTTTTTCAATTCTAGATAGTTATTGCGCATTGTGCTACCATGTTCCATGATTTAACCATTAATAAAGCGGGGATTTCATGAACTATACTATTTTAGCTATTGGTTTAATCATGCAGGTGGCAGCTTTAGCATCTGATACTACCGTCAATATGGAACATGTTCTACCCGTTCAAGCTATAGAAGAATATATAAATCAGCTTGATGGTAACAAGCAGCCGCCGTTAAGGTTAACTGTCTTTACCGAAGAACGTGAACAATCAGTTGGAATATTACGCATGGCTATAGACTCTGATCAACAGACGTTTACCCTATTTTCAACCCCAGTTCTTACAAGATATTTTGGGGCATCTGAACCTGGTCAGCCACTGGACCCTTTGGAGCGGTTCGCACTGAGCTGCGCTTACCATGCCGCAACATATAAGAAAAAAACGTGGTTGCCTTGGTCAGTAGCTTTTCACCCAGAAGTATCTACTGGCGGCACAAAGCTCGAGGCTGTCTTTTTTTCATTAGTGGCCGTTGCCTCATTAACGGGAGCTTTTCTTCAGTTAGATAATTCAAGAGTTGATGATGGTACATGCAGTTACCTAGGAAACCCAGTTATCTTTGGTGCTCTTGGTGGTGTTCTTGGTACGCAAGGCTTGCGTGGTCTGGAAAAAACTTGTGGTCTTACTGTATACACCTCTAGAGATGAGCGCGCAGTTGGCGAAGCTGTTTTCCGCGCATGCAAAGATTTTTCAGCTGAGGACTTGTTAACACTTAGCAATAGACATCGTGGCATTCTCAGCAAGACCATTGATGATAGTATAGGTGAGGTAGCACGCGTAAGGGTACAAGAAAGGAGATGATAGTATGAAAAACTATTTTTGGTGTGCACCTGTTTGTATAAACCTAGCTGCACCATTACACCAGCATACTTATATCGTTAATCGAGGTCCCATACTCGATAGGCTTCAGATTTTTTGGCACCTGCGTCCACCAATATCGTTTTGATAAGCATAAGATTTTTTAATCGGGGAGTCTCAATCTTTGCTTTAACGTTCGGATTTTTTATGGCTATCTGTTTTTCTTCGTCCTTGATCGCTTCATCGATAAGATTAAATACGGTTCGAGCAGCAAATAATTTTTCTTGTTTTGGCTGATAGGGATTTTTGATATGGTAAAGGCTCTCCATACCGAAATTCACGTCTGGATTGAGTTTTAGAATAAAACGGGTAAGCTCTGGAGACCCTTTTGTTACAGCCGCTATTGCAAGCAAGGTAAAACCTAACGCATCTTCACTATTGGCATCAGGGCTTTGTAACTTACTTAAGAAATTCTCTGCGACAGCGACATTATTCAGATCCGCTTCATACAAAACCATTAAAAATAACTGCTTAAGAAACGCAGGCGAACTTTCTTTAATAATCTCATCAAAAAGTTTTACATCGTTAGTCATTAAAGCAATTTTGGCAAGTATAAATTTAGCTTCTTGTTCTTCTAAATCACCATAAGGATTGAAATGGACTTTTGCCATTTCTGGTTTTCGCGCAGTAATAAGCTGCACCAATGCCTCAATAACGGGAGTATTTTCTGGGGCGGTAAGCATCTTCATATTTTTCGGTGCATTAAACTCATCAAAATTTACAGAAAATCGTAATTTAACATTAATTGCGCGTAAAAAGGCAATGCCGTCGGCATATTTTTGAAATTCCGGCGCGATCTTTTCAAACGGGTTATGGGCATACTGAACAAGTTTTTTAGATTCTGCTGAGAATGGCCCCGTAAGTGAAACATGCGCATTAAGAGATGAACATGCGCTTATGAAAACTAAAAATAGCAGTGCATTTTTAAAAATATCCATAATAACCCCCCAAAAATAATGTAACTCTATAGTACCAGTCTGCCAATCTTAAAAATATAATTCAATAACTTAATAAAAGATGGCTAAATGGCGCGAATTTATGCAGTTTTTGCCGGGGCGGTTGGTGCAGGGGCTGGCTTTGTCGGCGTGGGTTTTAGGAGCGCAAGAATCTTTTGGCTTTCTTGCAGGGTGTTATTTAAATCTGTTGAGACAACGTTTTTTAATTTTTCTGTTGCGGTCGTTACCTGCTCATCATAAAATTCTGCAAGGGTCTGCTTTTTTTGTGGCGTAATTTGTAGCGTAAGATTTTTGTTCATGCCATTTTTTATTAAAAATTCTATAAAATCAAAATGGGGCGCAAAGAGTGCATTAATAAATATTTCTTGCTGTGCCGCAGTAAGGCCAAGTGTCTGTATTTTGGAGACTATTGAATCTATTTTTGCGCCCGCATCGGTAGTTAATGTTATGAACGCTTCGTTCTTTTTAAAGTCTTGAGTTTTTTGGTAATCTTTTGTTGTGCCGAATTCTGAAGCCGTATTCAGCAACAGTTCTAAAAGAACAAAATCTTTTACCTCTTGTGATGCAGCTTTTATTGTTACCTTAAATGCGTCGTTGTTTGAAAGCATTAGATCAATTTTAGCTGAAAGATAGGTATAAAGATCTTTTTCATTGAGTTTTTGTATAATCGTTTCGATAGTTTTATCATCAGAGACAATTTTTATTTTCAAAATGGGCACCAGCGCGAGAAGCGCTTCACGAAAATCGAGGTCCTTACATTTTTCAATAAGCGCGGTAGGTATTTTTTCAAGCGAGATAACTCCGCCCTTTAAAAAATCTTCTAAGAGCGTCATATCAGCTGCTTTTTTTTTAAGGGTATCTGGCAGGGGTGTTGTAGCTGTCTTGATATGTGCACCAATATATGAAGCCATGGCTTTAGATGTATCGGTGGGTGCGTATAGCACGCTATAAAAAAAAGATGCTAAAAGAAAAAGTCCTAAAAAATTATTTTTCTTCATGATGCCCCGTAAGTAAGATAATTTTTTTTAATAATTACTTACAGAGTATCAAGAAAGAATATATAAGTTCAAGAGCCGTTAGGAGCGTGATATTATTGGTACTTTTCCCATTGCGCAACTAACTCAGGCTCTTCTTTGTCAATTTTTTGGAGCCTATTGTAGCGCATCTGGAATTCAGGTGTGCCATATACAAGGTTTTCAAGTTCAGCTGTTAACTTGATACGCTCTTTAGCAAGCCTGTCGATTGTTTGTTCTAATTTTCTGATCTGTTTCTGTTCAAAAAATGAAACAACCTTTGGCGCTGGTGCAGCGGTTTGATGTGCAGATTGTTTTGGGTTGCCAGCTTGGCTATTGGTACGCTCGTGCGCACTATTTTGGTACTCTTTTTGTTGCAAATAAGAATCATAATTGCCCGGGTACATTAACGCAGAGGTTGGTGTTAATTCAATAACCGATGTTGCAAGTTCGTTGACAAAATCATGGTCATGAGAAACAAATAATATGGTACCGGTATATTTTTTTAATGTCTTGAGCAAAATTTCTTTTGACGGAATATCTAAATGGTTAGTCGGCTCATCAAGTAATAAAAGATTAGTTCTTTGTAAGAGCACTTTGATCATACCAACGCGGCTTTTTTCACCACCACTTAAAAAAGATATTTTTTTATGAATATCGTCATTAGAGAATAAAAAAGAACCAAGCATAGAGCGAATTTGCCCGTCGGTAAAATGCATTGTTTCAGAACCAGATTGTGTTACCTCTTGCCAAACGGTAAGGTTCGGGTTAAGCACCAGTGCCTGTTCTTGATAGAAAACCGTTGTTGAAACGGCACTGCCATATTCAACAGAACCGGTAAATTTTTGAACGCTGCCAGCTAACGTATGCAACAGTGTCGTTTTACCCACACCGTTTGGCGCGATAATAGCTATTTTTTCACTACGCTTGAGTGCAAATTGTAACCCAGAAAAGATTGGTCTGCCATCATACCCAGCACTTAAATCATTAACCGTAAGCACGTTATTACCACAGGGTTTAATCTCCGGTAACGGAATGTTCATGGTAGGTGGCTTAGGTGGCGGAACTACAAGCGTGAGTTTTTCAAGCTCTTTTTTCATACTCTGTGCCTGTGTTGCACGTGAAGCAGATGCACCAAAGCGGGCAATCGTCTCTTTTTTTTGTTTAATCATTTTTTGTTGTTGCACATAGGCAGCTTCAATAGCTTCAAGGTCAGCTTCATAACGCGCACAATAGGCGTCGTAGTTACCCTGGTAAAATTTACCTTGTGGGGTATCAAGCGCTAAAATCTTTTTGCATAATGAGTTAAGAAAATATTTTTCGTGACAGACCAATAAAAAGCCTGCGTCTGATCGTCTTAAAAAATGTAAGAACCAATCTTTTGCCACAATATCAAGATGGTTAGTCGGTTCGTCAAACAAATAAAAATCTGCCTTGAGCACTAAAAGTTGCGCGAGTAAAATACGCATTTTCCAGCCACCGCTTAAGGTATTAACCGGTGTAACCAACATAGCATCAGTTAATCCAAGGCCACGTAATATTTTGTCAGCTTCAGCACGAATAGCAGATTCAGAAGAATACAGATGTTCACACTCTTTTAGAGCACCCTGAACAACATGCTCGAGTGCAGGCATTTCTGAATTAAGGACAATCTCTTGGCTTAAGTAGGCTACGCGCTTACCGCTGACAATTGAGATAGTGCCGCTATTAATTTCTTGCTGTTTTGCAATAACTTTTAAAAGCGTTGACTTGCCATAGCCATTTCTGCCGACAAGACCTATGCGGTCATCATCTTGGATGGTAGCTGAAAGTTCGTCAAATATGGGACGGGAACCGAATTGTAAACAAATTTTAGAAAGTGTAATCATGCTATAATACTACACTTTTTCCATTAGACCGTCAAAGTGTGTTATCCTATATATCTTGCTGGATGGGGATTTTTCTTATAATAAGTCTCAGCTTCTTCTCTTTGTCTAAAATTTGTCTCTTTCCATTTTTTCTCTGAAATAATGAGTGCTAATTCTGAACGTTGTTGGTTAGAAAGATAGGTTTCACTTACATTATCAAAATGAGAAAAGAGGTAACTTAAATAATAATTTCTTTTTGCCCGATACAGCATGTATCTGCTTAATTTGTGTAATTGAGTGAATGACATATAATTCATAGCAAAACTATCTGCAGCAGATTCTTCTTTTTGATTCTCGTGAATGGTAAATGAGGTAAGCGACTCAATGTCTTCCAGTAAAGCTTTTGCATTGCCTTGTTCTATATGTCCAAACTCGTGTAGAAGTGCAAATATATCAAGAATGTGTGGCGAACCTGTATAAGAGCAGCTAATTTTCTGTAAACTATTTCTCATAGTACGTGAAAGAACTATAATGCCGTTCTTGGATGGGGCTAATTTCTCAATCCACCAATTATTTGTAGGGGCTTTATGTGGGGGTATGCAATATGCATACCTATCCGTAGCTTCGGTTGTGTATAATTTAATGATTGATGGATCAAGGCCTTGCCTTTTATACAGGCTATTACATAAAGTTACGAGCCCACTATCAAGTTCGCTTAGACCAAGGTGGCGTAGATAATCCTCTAAAAGGGTGGTTTCGACATGCCCGCCTAAATATGGCATCATAAGCGCAATAAATGTGTATAGTTGCAATACTAACCGCATTATTTTAATCCTTTAATTTTATTCATTATCTATAATGGTATTAAAAAACATATATATCGTCAATAAGTTTACATTTAAGCTCAGGATAGCTTTTTTTTATTGCGTATCGTCAAAATAGGCTGTTTTGACCAGTTTTCTGGATAATTAATGTTTGATATTTCTTTTGGGGGATTTGCCGTCCGCGGGGGGTACGTTCAAGATAGCCCTTTCGCATCAAAAACGGCTCATAAACCTCTTCTATGGTCTGACTGTCTTCACCAACCAGAGAAGCGAGTGTTTCAAGGCCCAAGGGCCCTCCATTATGGTCTAAAAGGGTCGTTATGATTTTATGGTCGAGTTTGGTGAGCCCCTGGGGGTCTATACCTAAAAATCTGAGCGATTCGTCGACCAGCAGGTCTGTTGCATGGTTTTTGTTATGAATTTGGGCAAAATCACGAACCCTGCGTAAGAGCTTTTTGGCTATTCGTGGGGTGCCCCGGGCACAGGCGGCTATAGTAAGCGCTGATTCAGCCGATAGTTTCAGCTCTAAAAATTTGGCGCTTTGCATGATTATGGCCTGTAGATCATCTTCAGAATAGTAATCAAGCCGTTCGGTGATACCAAATCGGCTCTGTAAGGGTGCCGATATCATACCACTTTTGGTCGTTGCGCCTATGAGGGTAAATGGGTGGATCGGTAGATTGATCGATTTTGCCCCTGGCCCCTGGCCTACGATAACGTCAACCCGGAAATGTTCCATAGCGTTATAGAGCACTTCTTCTACTGCTGTGGGCATACGGTGAATTTCATCAATAAACAGGATATCCCGTGGTTCTAGAGAACTTAAAAGGGATACCATATCACCGGTCCGTTCAAGCATGGGGCCGTTACAGATCTTGATGCCGACATTCATCACGTGGGACATAATCATGGCAAGAGTTGTTTTACCTAGGCCTGGCGGACCAAAAAGCAGCAGATGATCAAGTGGCTCGTTACGGAGCTTTGCAGCATGGCAATAAAGCTGAAGTTTGGTCTTCAGTTCTTTTTGCCCCAGATAATCATCAAATGTCTTTGGATGAAAATCGTAGGATATCTCTTCTGGAGCCTCGTGTAAGGCAAGGGTCATGAGTGGTTTATCTGTTTCCATATAGACAAGAGTAAGCTATATGGCCTGTAAATACAACTATTGATGGCATGGGTCTAAAAAAGCCTTTAAATATAATTCAAATTGACAATATTTTATACTTATTTATACTTAAAACATAGATTAAATAAAAAAAATAGTTGATGGAGGTCTTCTGTGAATATAAAAAAATTGGGCTCTTATGCTCTGGCACTTACTTTTCCGCTTGTTAATACGCTCAATGCCAAACCCGTTATTAAAGCAGTTATTTATGATCTGCATGGCGTTCTTTCTAAGATAGATAACTTAGGCGTTGCCGGTGAAATCGGCTTTATGGACGCGGTATTCTATCATCTTTTTGATGCAACTAAATTTTCTGGCATAGAACAGCGACTTTTAGCCACCCTTGAAGCAATCGGCGGCAAACAAGAGCCACATGATGGCCATGTCGTCTGCAATGGTCACTTAAAGCCTCTTCCAAAACTTATGTGCCGCTGGATGGATGGCTCATTTGATGCCTTGGCTGAAAAGCCGGTTATGATGGCCCAGCTCAAGCACCTGTATTGTACAGGCTTTTTTAAGAACAGCCGTGAATACCGTGTGTTGCGTAATCTCATCACCTGCATGTTCTTTGAGCCACACCGATTAAATAAGCATAAAAAACCGATTCAAGAGATGTTAGCTATTGCAAAAGAGATACAATGTAAGGGTAAACATCGCCAATTTTTACTTTCTAATATCGATAAACTTGGTTTTGCAGACCTTTTAACTTGTAAAATGGGTCACCTTCTTAAACAGGTTATTGCTGAAAAAGATTTAATTGCTTCAGCACATATTGGGTATAATAAACCCCATCCGAATGCATATTTACATATTGTGAATCTGCATGGCTTTCGTCCAGAAGAATGTGTATTTCTTGATGATCAACTTGAAAACGTTTTAGCAGCTTCTAAACTTGGCATGGTTGGTATTCATGTTAAAGACAAGAATTATAAAGATGTTCGCAAGCAGCTTGTAGCGCTTGGTGTGCTGTAAGAGATAACTTACGACGAATAAAAAAAGGAGTGTGTTACACCATAACACACTCCTTTTTTTTAAATCTTATTTAGAATCTTCGTGCGGCGATGCCGTTAAGCCAGCCAAGTGATGCAAAGGTTATCAACGAGTGGGTAATGCCATAGCTCATTAAGGGCAAGGGAATTCCCACAATGGGCAGTAGCCCAAGTACCATGCAGATATTAACAATGGTTGAAAAAATAATATGGCTCATGAGTCCGATGGCAAGAAGTTGCGTGAGCCCTTGTTCAAGTGAAAAAATCAATAATAAAAAGCGATAAAATAATAAACAGTAGAGTGCGATGGTAAAGAGCGCGCCGATAAAACCAAACTCTTCACACAGTACGGAAAAGATAAAATCTGTTCGGCCTTCTGGTAAAAAACGTAATCTGTTTTGTGTGCCATGCAAATATCCTTTTCCCCAAATACCTCCAGAACCGATTGCGATACATGACTGATCAATTTGATACCGTTCTTTACGCGGATCACCTTCACCAAGAAAGGTGAGTATACGTTGGCGTTGATAGGGTTTAAGAAAGTGCCATAAAACTGGCCCAGAAACGGCAGCGATACAAAATATCATAATAAAAAAATTACGCGGTAACCCAGCCATGTACAATAAAATAGCACCGGTAAAAAGAATAATAACGGCAGTTCCTAAATCTGGCTGTTTAAGAATTAATAGTGCACTTACGCCAAGTGTTATAATAATCGGTAAAAAATCGAATACCGTTTTTAACTGTTTTTTTTCTGACGTCAGATAGTAGACAAAAAATGCAGGAAAAAAAAGTTTTGCCAATTCAGATGGTTGAAATTTGATAAACCCAAGATTAATCCAGCGTTGTGCGCCCATGCCTATAGAACCTTTTACCATAGTAAAAAGAAGAAGCCCAATAACGGCAAAATAGATAAAATATCCCCAGCGGGTAAGCACGCGATAGTCGGCACTGCAAAAGAGGGCATATAATAAAAGCCCTGACGCAATACCAAAAAGTTGTTTTTTAAAAAAGAGCGAATACGGTTCTTCTGGCGTGTAGGTTGCAGATAATACTACTGCAAGGCCGATTGCTGTCAGCAGCAGGGCAATAAGAAGACTATACCAATCAAAAAAACGTATATAGCGGCGATCTAGATTGAGCATGTATAATCAGCAAGTTGTTGTACTAAGCATGCCGGATACTGTTCGGGCAAAAGTTCAGGTGATGTTTCTTGAATGAGTTTATAAAGAGCGTTGTAATGTGCTGCATAATAGGAAGCACGTGCAACTTCTATGCGATGCCAAATTTCATTACCTATCTGTTGACTCTCTATATATGCATCAAGGCATTGTTTACTTGCTGCGGTGTAACCTTTATCAAAATTAACAAATGAACTAACCATGAGATGCGGAACATAGTACCACAACAGTTCTGTTACCGAGCGGTTGAGGAAGTTGCCATTTTTAAGTTGGCCGTCACTTTTAAAAAGTTCAGCTGCCATACTTATCATTTCCTGCGCCTTTTTGATTTCTTGTTGAATCTCGTCAATAGCAGTTATGAGTGAGTCTGCAACTGCAGTCCGTGCGCCTTGGCGTACGTCATCTATCATGAGTTTGCATTGTTTAAAATCTGCATCATTATTTTCCACCAGCCTATTAACTAGCTCAACATATTCTTTTTGTGCAGCACAGGTTATACGAAACTCTTCAAGCTGTTGTATACAGGTGTCGTCTATTGTTATAGCAGATGCATCAAACGCGCTGTCTTTACTTGGGTCAAGCCGTGTGCTGATGATATGGTTCCACCCTGATCCAACACGGCGAACAAGCTGGAGGTAGTCACGTTGTATAATGAGCGTCATATATGAACGCATGTACGATGCATACAAAAGCTTTAAAAGATCAGTTATATGATCGCTGTCAACACGAAGTGCAACCTTTTCTGTCCACTGCTGCGCAAGTGGCTGAAAATCGATTGTTGGGTCTTGAGTAACTAATGTTTTTGCTGAAAGAGATAGAGATAATAAGAGAATTGAAAGTATTTTAATCTTCATGTACTACACTTTCTAAAAAAACTGGCAGTGCCAGGCGAATTTTGCCGAGGCTGAAGCCCCGTATAAACGAAGACTGGTCGGGGTGGCCAGACTCGAACCGACAACCCCTCGCTCCCAAAGCGAGTGCGCTACCAATTGCGCCACACCCCGATACTATAGTGAGCTGAGCTCACTAATTGTTATTCAGTGTATATAAAATTTCAGCTAATTCAAATAAAATATGAAATTATTTAATTTTGACGAAACTGGCGTTCCATACGACTTGTCATACGAAGTTTTAACCAAGTAGGAAGCCTTGGCCAAGTATGGGGTGAATGGTGGGTCTCGAACCCACGACCCTCGGAACCACAACCCGATGCTCTGCCAACTGAGCTACATTCACCATAAACTTTTATTTCAATAACTTGAGGAAGCTAGATTCACTGATTAATATTTCATGTTAAAAGTATAAAGATTATGCAATAAAAATCAATACTATAAAGCAAATTCAAATATATCCGTAGGCGATGCAATGACTCTGATCATCTGAGCAGGTGTTGATTTTTTCTCCCGTGTCAGAAGAATCACTTCATCAAAAACATCTTTTATGGTGCCATTTCTGTCCACAAGACCAAGTTCCCGTGCTGTGGAGCCTAAAAACACCTGTGCCTCAAGTGCTTTGAGTGTTTCCACGGGTAGTGAGCGTAACCGTGAGACGGCTTGGCAAAAGATATTATACATCAGGTCAAGTCGATCCTGAATCTGATCTGCATAACCTTGTTCAATTACGCCGTCTGCCACGTACTGTGGCCGTTTATATTTACCTGCGGTAAATGCGATATTTTTGCTCTTTTTGGGAAGTTCCTGTACTACGCCGATGCTTCCAATAAGGGCAGATTCTGGAGCAATAATAGAGGTGCAGGCTGCGGCTATCCAGTAGGCGCCCGATGTTCCATGATCTGAAATAAAGGCGATTACCGGTTTTATTTCTTTTGTCCAGCAAATAAAATCTGCAATAATTTGGCTGCTGCCCGGTGACCCGCCTGGTGAGTTTATATGCAGAACTATGGCATCAATTGAAGGGTCTTCGGCAAGTTTTTTAAGTTTGTTAACGGTATCATTAAAGTCTAAAATTGGTTTGGTAAGGGAGATATAGCCTATATTGAGTGACTCGACTTTTGGATAATCGTTTTTAGTTAATTGAACTTCAGCAGTCAGGCTCAAAACATAGAGTAGCCATAGAAAAACAAAACAATATTTTTTCATACGATCTCCTTTAAAGTAATTTTTTTTCTAAAACCTACTATAGTCAGAAAATATGGTAAGGGCAATAGAAGTTAAATTTTACTATTTGATGCGCCATTATATACCTGAGTTGTTAAAAAAAGGGCCCGTTAAGATCATAACTGGTATGTTTTTATTACTTTGCGTTCTGAGTCAACCAGTTTGAGCTGTTCATAGCAGGTGTTATTTTTTTCACCTGCAAGCTGAACGGCTTTTTCAAAAACAGCCTGTATGCCGCCATTTTGGTCAACCAGCCCTAAGGTTAAAGCGGTGCTTCCTATAAACTTGGCGCTCCGCCAAGACAAAACCGTTTCAAGGGGAATATTTCTATAGTTTGAAACACGCTCTGCAAAAATAGTTTCTATTTCATAGGCCAATTTTTTTAGATAGTCTAAAAATTCTTCTTTAACTTCAAGATTTTCGTTTATGGTAGGCGCTTTTAAATCTCCTGAACCGATAATAAAATATCGTTTATCTTTTTCAAAAACCATTTGCATGAACGCACCAATATGTCCAACTTCAGCAGATGATGGGCAAATACTATATGAGCATGATGATGCTATCCAGTATGCGGCAGAGCATGCAGATTTTGAAATGAAGGCGATAATTGGTTTATATGTTTTGGCAGCTTCAATATATTCAGCAATAATTTGAGAGTCGCCTGGTGATCCACCTTCACTGTCTATACGAATGATAATGACATCAATTGAAGGGTCTTCAACATACTGTGAAAGGGGGTTTAAAATTGCTTCGTATTTGCCGATATCCCCTACAAGATCAAGCCACCCAACAGACACAGTTGGAATGACAGCTGTTGGCATCGGCCGCTGCATACGAAAAATTCTTTCAAACCAGCCAGCCACGTGTGGTGTTACTATAGCTGGTTGAGCAGGCATAAATAATTGAGCTTTGGTTTCAGCAAATAGGGGTGCCCCATTTAATAATGCGCAAGCCACTACCAGTGCTATCTTTTTAATCATAGAAATCCTTACCAATTAATATCTGTTATATGCTATAACTTTTAATAATTTTATTTTGAGTATTTATTATTACAAGTTCTTGGTACGAAGTATTATTTTTATTATGTACCAGTTCAATAGTTTTGTCGTACAGGTCGGCAAGTGTTCCCACTTGATCGACAAGCTTATATTCCAAAGCTTTTGTGCTACTGAGTAATTGTGCCTGTAGGTCGACAATAAGTTTTCGTGGAAGATCCCTATATTTCACAATTTCATCGATAAATGTTTCTGCCAATTGGTCGATATATACCTGTTGTGTTTTCAAATACGCGGGTGAAGCTTGGTAGTTTTGATTAATCTTTGGGTGTTTAAATTGCCCTGATGTAATACTGATATAGGCTTTATCTTTTTCAAAAACATGTGAAGATACCACGCCGATGCTTCCCACTGATGCGCCGGGTGAGCAGATAACATATGAACATGAAGCGGCGATAACATAGGCTCCTGAAGCCCCTACATTTGATATAAACGCGATAACCGGTTTTTCAGTAGATAGATTACGAATATAATCTGCAATAATGCATGAATCACCAACAGTGCCACCTGGTGAATCTATACGAATAATAATTGCATCGATTGCACTATCATCTTCAAATGCCATGAGTGGCGTTATTATCTGTTCGAACTTACTGATAGAATCCATGATATCAAGCCAGCCCACTCTGAGAGTTTTGATTTCTTGAGATTGTACTGAAGCCTGACGTAGGGCTGTTGATCTAGAAGGTAGATAAACAATGAGCCCGATTGACGTACTAGCTAATGCGATGCAAAAGAGCATACTAAAGATTTTTTTCATGATAACGACGTTATTTTTTTTATAATACTTATTTTCTTACAGTATAACATGATGCAAATAAATTACAATCAGCAAATTCTAATGCTATTCAGGGCTTTGAAGGGTTGCCCAGAGGTCGACGAAGGGGCAAATTTGTGGTAAAATATACAAATATATATAACTGGTCAGCCAGTAAATCAGGGAGCTCCATGAAAGCAAATCGTTCTATCAAGATCATCGGTGCACGTGAGCATAATTTAAAAAATATTACCGTAGAGATTCCAAAAGAGTCATTAACTGTGGTTACCGGCCCATCAGGCTCGGGTAAATCTACTTTGGCTTTGGATGTTCTGTATGCCGAAGGGCAACGACGCTATATGGAGTCGCTCTCTTCATACGCCCGTCAATTTTTGGGTATGCCAAAAAAGCCTGATGTTGATTCTATAGAAGGGCTCTGTCCTGCTATTGCTATCGAGCAAAAAACCGTTGGTGCAAACCCACGTTCTACTGTGGGAACTATCACAGAACTTTATGATTATCTACGCGTTCTTTTTGCCCGCATTGGCCAGATCCATTGCCCAGGCTGTTATAACCCGATTCAGTCGGCATCCCCCGAGCAGATTGCAGAAAGGGTTGTGCGTGAATACGCCGGTCTTACCGTGAGTATTGTAGCGCCCTTGGTTAATGAAAAAAAAGGAAGCTTTGTAGCCGAGCTAGAAAAATATTTTAAAGAGGGTTTTTATCGTTTTATCATCGATGGGGAACGTATAAACTTTCGCTCGCCAGAAGAGATTCAGCTTCTTAACCTCAAAAAAACATTTAAGCACACTATTGATATAGCCCTTGATACCCTTGAGGTTTCTTTAGAAGAGACAAACCGTATTCAAGAAAGTTTAGAAAAGGCCTTTGCACTTACTATGGGTCAGGCAAAAATTATTGTGGGTGAAAACAGTTTTACCTATTCATCATCGCGCATGTGTGTGCCGTGCAACAGCTCAATGCCTGAGCTTGAACCACGACTTTTTTCTTTTAATTCGCCTATTGGCGCATGTAAAAAATGTCATGGTCTAGGCGCAGAGATTATTGTTCCCTGGACCGCGAAAAACTCGACTCTGGCCGGGCTAGAGTTTGCAGATAAGATAGGTGTTTACCAGGAGATCACCTGTTCTGCATGTAAGGGTGAACGGTTGAATCCGCTGGCACTTGCAGTAACGATTGGCGGCAAGAATATTTTTCAGGTGGGCGAGCTTTCTGTTGTTGATGCATTACACTTTTTTAAAACCGTAAAACTTTCTGAATTTCAGGTTAATGTTTCAAAACGGTTATTGCATGAGATTGTACAACGGTATCAATTTTTATTTGATGTCGGCTTAAGTTATTTAACCCTTAACCGGACTGCACGTACACTTTCTGGCGGCGAGGGACAACGTATTCGATTAGCAACGCAGATCGGTTCAGCACTCAGCGGCGTTGTCTATGTTCTAGATGAACCAAGTATTGGTTTACATCAGCGTGATAACGACAAACTTATTCAGATGTTGCATAAATTGCGTGACCAAGGCAACACGGTTGTTGTGGTTGAACATGACAGTGATACGATGAAAGCAGCAGATTATATTATCGATATGGGCCCAGCAGCAGGAAAATTTGGTGGTGAAGTTGTTGCCGTTGGCACACCTGCCGAGATTATGAAAAATAAAAAATCACTCAGTGGCGCCTATCTTTCTGGAAGAGAAACCATTGAACGTTTGGTGCCCCTTCGCCAACCGACCGGTTTTATAACGCTTAATGATGCTACTGTTCATAATTTAAAAAATATATCAGTTAAGTTCCCTCTGGGAGTTTTATGTGGTATCTCGGGCGTTTCTGGCTCGGGTAAATCAAGTTTAATCATGGACGAATTAGTTCCTGCTTTACAAAAAACCGTTGCACGCAATAAGCGTTCGTCTTTTGAGGTTGATAAAGTTGAGGGCGTTGATCAGTTAGAAAATTTAATTGTTATCGATCAAAAGCCGATTGGGCGGTCATCACGATCAAACCCGGCAACCTATCTTGGCATATTTGATGATATCAGAAAACTATATGCGAGCTTGCCAGAAAGTAACGCACGTGGATACACCGTCGGCCATTTTAGTTTTAACGTTGGTGCAGGCCGTTGCGCAGAATGTGCCGGTGAGGGCACCATAACCGTTTCGATGCATTTTTTACCCGATGTGGTTATGGAATGTAATCGCTGCAAAGGTAAACGCTATACTAAATCTGTTCTTGAAATTCTCTACAAAGGTAAATCAATTGCTGACATTCTTGATATGACAGCCATTGAAGCGCTTGAATTTTTTGCTGCGCACACCAGCATTGCAAAAAGAATTAAGCTGATGTGTGATGTTGGGCTTGATTATCTTGCCCTTGGACAATCATCAACGACACTTTCTGGTGGTGAAGCACAACGTATTAAATTGGTTGATGAACTTGCAAAACGTGGCTCGAAAACATTATACATTCTTGACGAACCGACAACAGGGTTACATGCACATGATATCAAACGACTTCTAGCTGTTTTTGAACGATTATTGGCAAAGGGCAATTCACTTATTGTTATTGAACATAATTTAGATGTTTTAAAAGTTGCCGATTATATTATCGATCTGGGGCCTGAAGGTGGTGACAAGGGCGGCACTATTGTTGCATATGGCACTCCAGCGCAAGTTGCTGCACATAAAGAAAGCTTCACTGGCAAATATTTAAAGCCATTATTATAAATGAGTAACGTATACGGTCCCGGATTCAGTCCGGGATGACACTGGGGACAAACGCGTGAATTATAAAGTATTGTGGGGAGTTGTTTTTTTATCATTACCGTTTTTGAGTGCGCAAGACATTGATCATGCCGCAATCTCTGCGCATGCTGCAATTATGAAAGAAGCGCAGATCAAAAAAGACAAGATGTATGAAGCTGCTACAAAAGCAGGTGTTGCCGCATTAACCGGTTACCTGATCTATTATGGCTATACGCTCTATGCCTATAGCAATGTCACCGTTCCCCTTACCGTGCCCGAAGAGTTAGTGAAAGAATTAAAAGCATCGCCTGCGGTGATTAAAACTGCTATTGAACAGTACGCTGCACAAGAAAATAGTTTTTTTAATTCAACATTTGGCAGTATTCTGAAATTCACCGGATCTCTTGCCGTGCAGTCGATAGTTTTTCAAGTGCTGCAACCGGTATACAAAAAGATTCAAACTATTTTTTCTTCAAATGTCTCGGTATCTCTTTCAGATTCATGGTTTTTAGCAGAACAGCATCAGGGAAGCCCCGAAGAGTTGCTTGAAAGAAAAGTTGAGATTCCCTGTGAGCTTGCCGAATGCATCATGCAGATTGAATCGGTAGAGTTTGCTTATACCAACCATCAGCCGGATCTTTTAAAAGATTCAGCGCAGCAGATTTTGAGTCATATTCTTTTTGTTAAAGAACATAAAACTCGTTATATCTATCAGCGACACCTCTTGCAAAAAAATTACGATAAACTTACAGATATCGTTCAGCAGATGATTTCAGACGCATCTAATTCTATTTGCGACCAAAATAAACTTGACGTCTTTAAAGAGACTATACGTGAATTACGCAAGGTGCCCGCCTATTCTATTTTCTAGGACTCATGCCTAGGATGATGAGTGCATCAGCTATATCGTTAAGTTGCGCTGGCGTAAGGTTTTCTTTTTTGTGAAGAAGCAGATCGAACTGGTGGCTGCTGCTTTAAGCGTTGGTTGATTATATTAAGTTTACGAACAACTGATGGGATTGGGTTTTGAGGTGGTGCAGCCAGTACTTTACCATCACTACGTACAACGGTTATCCCGTGGCGGCTTGCAAGGCGGCCCAAGGTATCTTTTTTAATAGGATTATAAGGTGCGCAGATACTATACTGAGCGCTTGAAAGAACAAGTAAAAAATATATTTTTTTCATGATAACTTTTTTTTAATAGTTAAAAATTTAATAATAAGTATAAAGTTTTTTCTAAAAAATTTATAGCACGCTTTCTCAAGAGTGTAAGTTGGGGTATACTATTTCAGCATTCATTACCCCAACAAAAAAATATCTTTATGGCCACAGACGTTGTATTAACGCCGCTGATGCGGCAGTATTTTGATATCAAACATCAGTTTCCCGATGCACTTGTTTTATTTCAAGTCGGCGATTTTTACGAACTCTTTTTTGATGATGCGCATAAAGCCGCAGCATTTTTAGGAATAGTGCTCACGCAACGTGGTACCATGGGCGACGAGCCTATCCCCCTATGCGGCGTTCCTCGACACACGGTTGAACATTATTTAGTAAAACTGGTAAAGGGCGGTTTTCGTGTGGTTATTTGTGACCAACTTGAAGCGCCACAACCGGGCAAACTTGTTGAGCGGGGTGTTACCCAAGTCTTTACGCCCGGCACTTTGGTTGATAGCAAATTGCTTGATAGCAAATCGCCCCATTATATAAGTGCGCTCTTGGTAGCAGATGGCATGGCAGCAGTTGTTTTTTATGAAATGCTTGCTGGTGCTATCTATCTTACCCATTTTGAATATGATGAAAAAAAAATAGATGCAGAACTTGCTGCATTCACCCCACAAGAAATTTTGCTTGAGCCTACTACGTCAGGCAAGCAGCTTGAGCAATTCTGTAAACAGCGAGGCTATTGTACCACCTTTACATCAGAGCAACTTTTGCACCATGACTTTTCTGAATGGCTTGCAAGTATGAATAGGCTTTCAGGACAAGAAGAACTTTCAGCCCTTTCAAAAAATCTTTTACAACTTCTGGGTGGCTATATAAAAAAAAATGCGCCTCATTCATTCAATACACAAAAAAATTTATTACCGTATCAAGCAGAAGATTTTTTACAGCTGGATGCAGCAACACAAAAAAATTTAGAGCTTATCAACAACGCGCATGATGGCTCAACAAAACATACTTTGTATGATGTCGTTGATGATGCTATTACCGGCATGGGTTCACGACTTTTGAAAAAGTGGCTTATTCGACCACTGGTTGACCCTGCATTCATTGAAAAACGGCTTGATCGTGTAGAATATTTTGTAAAAAATTCGTTTGAAAGAAATTTAGTTCGCACCCATTTAAAAAAAATTGGTGACCTTGAACGAACGCTCGGTCGAATTTCGTTACGCCGTGCGACATCTATCGATTATCGTTTTTTAATGGAAAGTATTGTTGATGTTCCTGCCTTACAAAAATTTATTTCGTGCGATATCCAAGAACTTACTAGACTTTACACGTTATTGACCCGTGCAATACATACTGACCAACACCAGGAATGGAAAATTGCTGCTGGCTACCATTCTGAACTTGATCGTTTACGTTTACTTTCAACTCAGGGCATGCAGGCTATCTTTGAGCTTGAGCGCCAAGAGCAACAAAAAAGTGGCATTAATACGCTTAAAATTCGTTATTCCCAAGCGGCTGGTTATGCTATTGAAGTTTCAAAAGCACAAAGTGAGGCCGTTCCAGCACGCTACATTAAGACGCAAAGTTTGACTAAATAGACTCGCTTTACTACGCAAGAACTTAAAGACCTTGAGTATGATATTAACCGTGCAGAAAGCAGCAGCAAAGAGCTTGAAAATCAACTTTTTGTTGCCGTAACAAAAGATGTTGAACGGTATCTGCCGTTGTTGCGGATACTTTCAAAAGAGCTAGCAGAATTAGATCTTTTTTCTGCATTCTCGGCACATACTGCGCTGCGTAACCAGTGGGTACGCCCCGAATTTACCTCACATCAACTGTTATCTATAACCGATGGCAGGCATCCGGTTGTGGAGTCCCGGATGCAGGGTTCTTCGCAGGCTGTATCCTTTGTTCCCAATAATACGAAATTTACCGCTACTGAAAAAACTTGGATTATTACCGGACCGAACATGGGCGGTAAATCTACCTACTTGCGCCAAGTGGCACTGATATACATTATGGCACAGTTTGGAAGTTTGGTTCCGCTGCACAAGCACAACTGCCGCTACTTGATCGCATATTTACCCGTATTGGCGCTGGCGATCATCTTGCTGAAGGAAAAAGTACTTTTTTGGTTGAAATGGAAGAGACGGCAATTATTTGTCGGGATGCTACTCAAAAAAGTTTAGTGATATTAGATGAGGTTGGCCGTGGAACGAGTACCTATGACGGCCTTGCTCTCGCGCAGGCTATTGTTGAGTACTTGCATACAGAGATTAAGCCGTTCTGTTTATTTGCTACGCACTATCATGAACTTACTGCGTTAGCTGTGAGCATGCCGGGTATTGTTTGTTACCATGCAGCAAGTAAACCGGTGGGTGACACGGTTGTTTTATTACATAAAATTATGCCAGGTGTTGCCCAGGGAAGTTTTGGTATTCAGGTTGCACGCGCGGCGCACTTGCCTAAAACCGTTATAGAACGAGCACGTGTATTACTTGCAGAATATGCTCAAACACCGGCACCTTTTATGCAGACATTCTCTCCCGCGCAGGAAGAGCCTGCCGGTTTTAATAAATTAAAAATGCTTGACGAGTTAGACTTAGATACCGTCTCTCCACGTCAAGCATATGATATTTTATGTAAACTTAAAGAGCTATAAGTGCTGCGACTATTTTTTAAGAACGGTGTTAAATTGTTCTTGAGTAATCTCTTGCGTCATTTGTCCTTTAGGGTCGGCTTTGGCAAAAATTTGCAACTGTGCTACTTCGTTCCAGCTTGGTAATTTTCCTTTAACTTCCTTAGACAGATCAACATCTTCAGGGTTCATAATCGCTTTACGTGCTTTTGGATGCTGTTCCCATTTGCTAAAACAGTCTGATATCGCCTTTAAGCGCTGGTCTTTGGTTAATAGGTCAAAATGACGGTGCATAAGAGCAAGTTGCTCGCAATCACCCAGTGACTTGGTTAAAATCTCTTTTTGCTTGTCTGTAGGTGAACCAGATTTTCCGCATACCTGCACAAGTGCTTTACTGTTATTTTTTTCATCTTTTGCCCAGTCATCGCCACAGACAACACAGGCCCGTGCTTTTTCTGCCGGAGTAAGAGCAGCAAGGAGATCACCTGGCGAACTTAACAATATACAGCCCGTTGTTGCGTCGGCATTAGTCAACTCGAGTACACCTTTGAGGGTACTTTCAGGTATTGACGTTGGAATCTCTGCAAAAACTTGATCTATGTATACACCAACAAGCACTAGGGATATGAATGTCAAAAATAATTTATTTTTCATGATAGTGTGCCCTTTATAAAAAAGGGGGGTGTTTTACTTCCCCCCATTATTTTTATCTGTACCTAAAGATAATTATTCCATATCTTCAAGTAATCTTACGTCTTCTGCTGTTAAATCTTCATCTGCCATGATATCTTCGTCAGACTCGTCAGTACCGGTACAAACAGCTTCTTTAGCCTTTGGATGTTTATCAAAGTGGCTGCTACATACCATACATACTTTTTTCTTCTGTTCGGTAGTTAATGAACCTAAACCTCTACCTAATTGACCAAGAACAGGACATGTTTTGCTTGGAGCTTTATCAATATTGTTAATCAATGCGGTTGTTGCCTTGTTAGTTGAGGTACCTTTACATAATGATTCGTAAGCTTTTGGATGTTTAGTCTTAAAGCCTTCTTCTTCACAACATAAAATTTGAGCCATTTGTCGATTTTCGTTACTTACCAACAGCGTGTTTAAATTTTCTTCCACCCATAGCACCCATGGTGTTACAACCAGTTGCAGGTTTTAATGCAGCTGCTTTAAGACCAGTTGCAACTACTTTTTCTAAAGCATCTGCAGCGCCTGCCTGTAAAGAAGCAGTTGTAGCAATAATAAGTACTAAAATTATTGTTTTTAACGTGTTTTTCATCACTATTCTCCCTTTTTTTATAGTAATTATATCTTTCTAATAATCATCATCTCATAAATAAATCAAAATAGTCAATGATTTTAAATAAAATAATAGTTATTTGACATTTATATTGACTTTGAATAGTTGGGTTAGGTACTCTGAAAGTAAGTAATAAGTAAGATATTTTTTATGAAATATAAGGGCTAACTATGAAAAATGTAAAAATCCTAATCTTTTTGATAGCGTTCGGAATCGCATCAAATGGGTATATTAACGCAGATTTTAGGCAATGCGCTTAAAAACGACACCGAAACACTTGGAACGGAGGCTGCAGATGCCGGAAAACAATTAGTGGAAGATTTTCTTGATCTGCAAGACGTTGAAAGAGAGCAACATCCCTGGACAATGGGTAAAAAACATGGTTCTTGTCTGTATTTAGGGTCGTTCGAACAGTTATTTGCCGATTGTGCTGAAAAAGATACCGTTCAAGAGTGGAAAGATTGTTGCCATGGAAAAACTAAAGCCGACGTAAGTGCGGCAACTGCAGCAGCAAGCTTTAAGCAAAGTATGTCACAGGGTATTTTTGGTATGCCTAAAAAGAAGAAAATTAAAAATCAATAAGTGTCGTTAAGATATATGTATTTTCTTAAAAAAAGGATGATTATGAAAAATGTTAAAGTTTTTTACCTTGCACTAGCAGGTCTTGTAGCAGTTGCACCATTGAGTGCGATAGTAAATGGTGGTATTAAAAGTGTCTTTGGTTGCATAGGTAACTGTCTTGGTGACGTTAATACCCAAGGTTTGGGCGCTGCTGGTGACGTCCGTTCAATCGATACGGCCAAAGTAACGTTTAAAAGTTTGGGGACTATTTCAGCTACCAAAATTATTAACATTACAACTCCAACTAAAAATAATTATACTGGTTATTCAATAACCTTTGCAAGCGGTGAATTAGCTAATAAACAGATTCAATTTATCGGTATGTATGAATTAGAAGCTGGTGAAAATGTCTATAAATTCTACCGTAAATTATCTACTGATAAACTGTGGACTGAAGTTGGTACCTTGAATGCAGCTCAATCAGTAACTCAAGACATCTGCAGCAGTAACTCCGAGACGGCGCTCTGGTATTTACTGTGGTAAAGGTGAACTCGTAAGTTATGTATGTTGGGTACAAAAAACTTAACGGTACAGGCTGCTGGAAAATCAAATTATAATAGTATAAAAAAGGGCCTGTCTATAATACGGTAGGCCCTTTTCCACCAGGAATCTGCGCCATGAAAAAAATAAGTTCGATAGTCGCACTTTCCGTATCGGCAACCCCGATGTTACAAAGTTATTCAAGAGCATTTGTACTTTGGTACAGTTCCTATCAAAATAACCATGCATTTCGGAGGCGGGGCCAGTGTGTGGGCGACCGAGACTGTAGTCTATACCCAATTCAACTTACTGAAAATCCAAATTGGTGTAACGTTTCGATACGGGGGGGGTTGTTGTATTACCGGAATAGACTATTAGAAAGGTGGTGGTGTGGTAGATCCTGAAAAAATATTTCCCTCTTGATGATTGGGATAAGACTCCTTATGTGCATATTTTAGGTCAAACCGGCGTGGGCATGGCACAAAAAATATACTATTTTGTATTTTGAAATGATTACACCGATAAAATTTTTCTTCTATATTGGGTAGTGCTCAAAAAATTATAAAACTTGGCTTTTTGTAAAAAAAACCCAAAACACAATACACACGGCACTTGAAAAAATGCAAGAAGCTATGAACCGACTTCACAATCGGGCAAATAAGTAAAAAAAATTATTTTCTTGTTACTTTATTTTCAATTATTTTTATAAGTTACATTAGTGACGTTTAATACTCTGCAACTTCTTAAAATGCAAATAAAAAAAAAATATTCTTATTTTATTATCTCTTTTTACAGATGCGTATAGTGTTACAACGTATTCATGCTTCAGCATTACAAACTGCAACAACGTTAACACTTACAGATGATACGAGTTGTATTCTAGATGTTAATCTTACCATATCACAAACATACCCATTAACCATAAGCGGTAATTATAATTTAACCTTTACTGCAACTAATAATCAGCAATTGATTATTGCAGAAAGCACACAATGGAACATCGCGTCACTGACAACACCCAATGCACTTAATTTTACCGGAAACGCCCAGCTAGTGATGCTGCCCGGTGCACAGCTTTTGCTAATCAGGTGGCCGGTGTGGATATTAATTTTCAAGATCAAACAACCATGAGTGTGCAACCATGAAAAAAAGTTTGTTACGGTTACTCTTTCTGACATCACTTGTGCAGGCTCGTGTCTTTGTGCCACAAATGCAATACTGGCGTTACCAAGCCTTTCAACAACCAAGCGCGTCAACTTTTTGGGCATACTATTCAGGCGCAAGCGCAAAACAGGCATTTGATTGTGCAGGGAAAAAAAGTGCTGCAGCATTAGCCGATATCTATTTAATAAGGCCTGTTTGAAACAGCAGACGTTTTTTCACTCGGTAATGCACTGTTTGGTAATGTTCCTTTTGCACCACGCTTTACGTACAATGAGCAGGGTGTTGACCTGGGTTATTATGGTGAATGGAATATTAATTCACGTTGGTCATGGGGCGTTTTGGCCAATTGCCGATTAAACAAATTCAGATGAAAAGTT
Organism: uncultured Candidatus Babeliaceae bacterium; assembly: GCA_963848615.1. Classification (GTDB taxonomy): domain Bacteria; phylum Babelota; class Babeliae; order Babelales; family Babelaceae; genus BOG-1370. Next base: position 10,426 of record CAWKEK010000019.1, on the reverse strand, counting down.
GTCAGAGGTTAGCAACAACAGCCACACCCGTTGACTATTTTGGCAGCCCATTAAGTTCTTTCGTGCAAGAAACGGTTGCAACATCAGGTGACCAGAGCTACCACACCTATGCGTATCGGTTAGATTTTCTTTCGAAATTGCCGTATGCCTGTACCGGTATCGGTCTTGAATATCCGATAGTAGTTTATCACGACACCGATTTTGTAAATCTGCCTCTTACCCTATCAAATGTTGATATTACCGATGCAAATAATAACCCCGTAACGATGTTATATTCAACGCCGGCACAGTTCCCGCGCAGCCCTTTGAGGTTACACAAGCAACAGCAACAACCTTGCCGGTGCTTGCTACGAACGGCTCACAAACTGGTAGTGATACGCGTGAACGTGTGTCGACCGGTGATTACACGCCTCTTTCCCGTTTGCCACAAAATCAAGCACAGTGGTGGGTGGTCCCAACGGTGATACCCGTTACGGTGGGCAAACGACGGTCTTTCCTGCACGTGTTATACAAAATCATGTTGATCAAGTATTGGCCTGTTTGCTTGCACAAGCGCAAAATGTATTTTCACTTGGTGGACAAAAACAATGGGGCGCTGGAGACTTAGTAACACAACTTTTTTTTACCTATAAAAAAGATTGGTGGGGCTTATGTTTTCGTGGTGGCGTTGTTTTTCCTACCGGCAAAAAAGTGTCATGCCCTGTGAATGTTTTTGCACAACCTATCGGCAATAACGGCCATTATGAGCTGCAAGTGGGCAGTGAGTTTTTAATGAATGCGCCTCGTGCTTCTGCCATGATCTATTTTTTATACAGCCATGCATGTACCGAGCGTGAAAATTTACCAACTGCTTTTATGGGCAACATGATAAAAAATATCGGCCTGCCAACTGCAGCCAATGTAGGATGGGATTCGGTAACTGCCGGTATTTTAGGTAACTTTGTATTTGGCTATTGCAAAAAGTTTAATCTTCTTCTTGGGTATCAAGCTTATATAAAATCTCGTGATGCAATTTGTTATAGAACTACCTACGCCCAAAATTTTATCGGCGCACAACAACAGCTTGATGGTCAAGTAATTGCACGCAAAAGTCAGCAACAAACGCATACGTTTCAAACGCAGTTACAGTATAATTTTTGGCGCCATATGCGCCTTGATGGTGGCGTTGAATATACCTTTGCAGGTAAGACTGCGCCGGTGGTATTTGATTGGAACTGCGGTCTATCGGTACTGTTTTAGGAAATTATTATGATTAAAAAAATATTTTTTTCTGTACTGGTGCTACACAGCGTAACACTTTTTGCACAGAGTCAATTGCTAACAGATGGCTTTGTAACAGATTATTTGCCGCCGTCATTAAACAGTGTTCCAAGTCGGCCCGGTCAACGTCTTTTTGATGTCTACTTACCAGATGGCTATGGCGCGGGTATCGCTACCCGGTTGTCTATTTTTTACATGGTGTTGGCGGCGATTATACGAGCTATTCTGATGCACTACAATTGCTGTTAGATGATGCAATTGCCTCAGGGCTTATTGTGCCAATGATTATGATTATGGTCGATGGCAGCAGCCAACCACTTGCACCCGGAGCGGGCCTTAATGGCTTTTGGTACGTTAATGCTTTTGCACAAGATGGCACACCCATAACCATGCAACAATATGAACAGTATCTTTTTCAACCAGATGGTTTGCTTGCGTATGTCGACGCAAACTATGCAACTATACCGAGTCAACCCTATCGCGCGGTAATGGGGCAATCTATGGGTGGCTACGGCAGCTTGTGGTTGGGTATCGAGCACCCAACTGAATTCAGCACCTTTTGTAGCGATAGCGGCACACCGTTTTGGGTTTTGTTTACCGATTTGGCAAATACAAATACTATGTATTTTAGCAATTTGGTTCTTACTGAAACAGTTAATAATCCTCCAGGAGATGGCAACTTAATCGAACCAGGTCCTGCCAGCACGAAGTTTATAACTAATAGCATCTATTCTTATGCAAATGCCTTTAGTATTTTAAATAGCAACACCAGCGATTTCCCCTATGATGTTACGTTGCCCTTTTTAGTTACCAGCACACAGTTGCCGGCAAGTCCGGTGCTCAATAACATGGGCTCGCTGATTACTAATACGCTTACCGTGGCGCGCTTTGCGCTTAAAGACCCGTATAACTATATTGCTACGCAATCTGCTACTATTAATAGGCAAACGGTATATTTAGATGCTGGTGATAGCGAGCTGGCAAATGCCGTTGGCGCTGCATATTTTTCTGATAACTTGATTAATAACTTAGTTGACCATGAATATGTACTTATAGAGGGTGCTCACACAACGTGCTTAACCGACCCGTCATGCTCCCGCTTTTTAACCAACCTACAACGCATTTCGGCAGCATTTGCAGCTCATGGTTCTTACGCCGATGATATTCGTGCAAAAATCCAGGGCATAATTAATCTTACACTTTCTGATAATGCGCAGCTGAATATTGCACAAGGTGCGATCTTGGGAATCGAAACAAGTAATAGCAATAACAGTGTAACTACTACTGACGTAACATTAACGTTGCAGGATAATGCACAGCTCATTATCGGTACTGATACTGTTCCGGGTGGTGCGTTGCAAGTCGGTGATCGTACGACAAAATCCCGTTTGCAGGGCATGTCAACACTCGGCACGCATACGGTCAATTTTGCATTACTATTAAATGGGCCTGGTGCTCTTGTGCAGGTTGGCCAGCAAGGGTTTTTAGGCTTTGGTGTTGGGGTTGATGGTCAATATCCAGCACAGCCCAATTTCTGGGGCGTCAGCACACTTTCTAATGTTTACAACGTAAGCATTACCGGTTTACAGGGCACACTCAAACATACACATATTCAATTGGGCAACCAGACTGATGCGTCACTTATATGCTTTGGTTCACCAAGTTTACCTGGGTATACCAATTCGATATATGATCAAGCACCTATTAATTATAGTTGGTCATTTACCCCTGGCAGTGCCCATATATATGGTGGTGGCAATATTTTACAAATTGTTGACGGCTTGGTGATGCATCCAACAATCTTGACCGCAACAGGTTTAATGCCCGCTATTGGCGCACGTTCTATTTTGGACACAAGCACCTATGTGCCCGATGATTTTTATGATCAAAATCAAGCATCCAGTACGTTTTATACCAATCAGATTACTACCGGTATTTTGTCCTCTGATATTACGTTGCAAGACCTTACTAAAGTTGCGCAGCTGCCTCTAAACAACGTGTTAATCGATCAACTATTTAATTATCTCGTGCTGGTTAATTATGAAAATCAGGGTACCAAATCAACCAATTATTCAGTATTTGAAGAACCTAACCAAGTTGGCTATGTTGACCAGGGGTTGATACAACGTGCGGCACAATCAAGTTTAATTCCGGTGCCTGCTTCGCGCTTGAACGGATTCAGCAAGAGGGCTGCGCTGGTATTAAACTCATAACGCTTAATGGCCAGCGGCAGATATTACGTATGTATGATCTTAACCCACCTGCATAAAAGTATGAAAAATATTACATACCCCCAGCTTTTGCATTATGGTTTATTAGTAAGCTCTGCGGTACTATATGCTCTTGCGTATCTGGTGCCGGTTTATTGTTGGTGGACAACGTTGATCTTTTTGGTGCCACTTTTTTATGGTGTAGTATCTGAAAAATTTACGGTGTACGATGCTGTTACATGGTCGACCATCGCTTTTAGCATGCATCTTTCTGGCGTGTTGGAAGGGCTTTTCTTAATGGCACAATCAGAGTTTATTATGAGATTCATCCCAGCTCTGCTTATTCTATCTACTGCAATAATTTACGGAACTATCTGGTTTGCCATTTCGATAGTTCTTTCTGATAGAATGGTTTTGCCCCTCTATCGTTTAGCTGTCTGGGGTAGTTACCACGATACTCTTTTTTCTGTTTATGGAGTATGGCTGTCTTTTTATGTTGGGCAGGTTTGAAGGCTATCTTTTGTTTAGCCCGTTAACTCCATTGGTGCAGTTTCCTGCGCTGCTTTATTTTTTGCCCAAAATTGGCTCTGTTGTGTTATTATTTGTTTTTGTTGTTACTCAGGCGGCTATTGCCTGGGCGTTCTATAAAAAGAATTCTTGGCAAGCCTGTATTTTAGCAGCGCTCTTTTTAAGCTTTTGGTTGGGGAGTATCTTGATCTGGTATCGTGAGCCGGCTCGTATGTTTAATGGCGATACCATTGTTTGTGGTAATGCCTATTTTACCCCGCATGATAATATCACCTATGGTGGTCGCGTGATACGTGATTATTGCAAAGCGGCTTTAAAAAAATATCCTCAAGCAGAAATTATATTTTTCCCAGAAGGTGGAATTCGCTGCCCGATTTTACCCGGCGAGTCGTAGATTGTTGAACTTTTTAATACTGAACAGCTTGGCAAGCGGGTTACGCTTGTTGCCGGTGGCTTTAGATGGGACGATGATATTTACCGTAACTGCGTTTATTGGATTGATGATGGCAAAGTTGTTGATCTTTTCGACAAAGCCCATGCTATGGCCCTTACTGAACGTGCGCCGTCTGAATATTTTTTGGGAAAGATCTGGCTTATTAAAGAAAATTATTTCAAAAAATTTGTCGGTATTATACCAAATAATCTTAAACGACCAGTTTGGAAAATATCTGAAAATTTTGAAATAATTCCGTATATCTGTTCAGAACTATTTTTTAATTCGATTCCCGACCATGATATTCATGCGGGAAATACGATTGTGGCCTTTTGTAATGACGACTGGGTAAGACAAGATTTTATGCAGTATCAAATGGTTATGGGCGCACGCTACCGCGCTATACAGTGGCAGATACCGCTGATATACATAGCTCATCATTATCAAGCATTTTGCGGCCCGCACGGTGAATACAAAACACTGAATGTTTTTGATCACAACAAACAGTAATTACATCTTATCTGGAGTAGAGACGCCCAAAAGACGCAAGCACAGATTGAATGTATCACGTAACTGCATAACCACTAAAAGACGGGCACGGTTACCGGCATGTTGTTTGCATCGATAACTTTTGTGTTGCCGTAATAGGTTGAAAACAGCTGTGCAAGATCATAGACATAATAAGTTAATAAATGTGTTTGATAGTGGTGCGAAATATCTTCAAGTAATAATTTAAGCGCTACAATTTTTTTTATTAAGAGAGCTTCTTTGTCGGTAATATTTTTGGCATCTTCTGCTGAAATATCTTTAATACCAAGAGATTCTGCTTTTTCAAGCATGCTGAGTGTGCGTACATAAGCATATTGAATATAGTAAACGGGGTTTTCTTCCGTGCGTGATAGCGCAAGGGCGATATCAAATTCTAAATGTGCATCAGCTTTTCTGTGTAAATAGAAAAAGCGCGCCACATCTTTACCGACATCTTCGGTAATATCTTCAAGAGAAATAATTTTCCCAGCCCGCTTTGAAAGACGCACCTGTTGACCAGACTCTTTAATGGTAACAAGCTGGTATAAAATAACATCAAGCATGTCGGGGTTTTTACCCAGCGCTTGCAAAACGGCTTTAAGACGGACCACATAACTGTGGTGGTCTTGTCCCAAGATCATGATAAGTTTATCTGCACCACGCTCTATTTTATTTTCAAGATAGGCAACATCGGCTGCCACATAGGTGAGCTCACCTGTAGCTTTTTTCAATACGCGGTCTTTGTCATCGCCAAACTCAGTAGATTTTAACCAAAGTGCGCCATCTTTTTCATAGAGATAACCATTTTTCTTAATAGTCTCTAAGCCGAGTGTAATGGCACCAGAATCGTGCAAACTTTTTTCTGAAAACCAGATATCAAAATTAATGCCATAGGCAGTAAGCGTATCTTTTATTTTTTGTAATAAATACTCTTTTGCATAGGTAGCGTAAAAAGAGTCTGGCTGTGTGGCAAGCGCATCACCAAGTTCTGCATAGGCACGAGCTGCAAGTTCTTTAAGATATTCCCCGTGATAGCCATCTTCTTGGAGCTCGGCTTGCAAGCCCAGCTGCTGCAAACAGCGGACTTTGAATGAGTGTCCCAGCTTTTCGATTTGGTTGCCTGCGTCATTGATATAAAACTCTTTAGTAACCGTGTGGCCCAAAAAGCGTAAAACGGTTCCTAGAACGTCTCCAATAATGCCGCCGCGGCCGTGGCCAAGGTGCAAAGGGCCGGTGGGGTTTGCGCTCACAAACTCGATATTAAATTTTTTAAACGGGTAATCTTTTTCAAGGGTAAAGAAATTATCGCCCTGGGTGCGTAACTCCGTAAGAAGCTGAGGGAAAAAGTCTGGGGTAACGGTAATATTGATAAAGCCGGGACCTGCGATTTCGATATTTTTTACCTGTGGATTTTTAAAATCTTGTATCATCTTTTGGGCAATCGCGCGTGGATTTGCGCCATCCCCGCTCATCCTGAGCTTTTCAAACGATGCATAGAGCAGTGCCGCGTTGCAAGATAGGTCACCAAATTGTTGGCGCTGAGGATCGATATTAAGCGTTACATCAAACGGTAACGATAGTTCTGGATATAACGATTTGATATGTGCTTTAAAGGCAGAAATAAGCTGATTAATACTGTTCATGGGATACTTTTGGTGCGTTAATACGCATTATTTTTATACGGTGTCATATGTTAAAAAGTATCATGAAGAAACAAAGCTGTCTACGAATATGAGACAAAGTGACTAAGAAAGGGCTTGGTTGTTATAGTGACCCAGGGAGGTACTTCTGGGCCGACCCTTTCTTAGTCGGGATATATTGCACGAGGTTAAAAGTTTTCCATCGAATTGCGAACCGGTTTAAAACGCAGGGGATTTTTTTGTTCAGAAGCTTGCGGTGCGTTCATTGCAGCAAGCGTTGACTGGGCATACGCAGCATCTTCGGGCGTACTGTTGCCAATGAACTGCCCGTCTTTTAGTGAGCTTTCTACAACTTTTTCCAAGAGAGATTTTATGGTTTGATTATGTTGAGGATTCTTTTGCTGTATATATATTTTTGCTAACAAAACCCGTGCTTTATTGCGCAGGGCAATGTCAACTGCTTCTTGGGGCGCCCATATAATTTGGGTTAAGTAACCAATTGCGTACTGTTCATTATTCACAGGACTTTTTAGTTGATACAAATACGCAAGGGTATATAAGGATTTATACATATCTGAGTTATGCAAGCGCTTACCTTTATCTAATGCTTCATTTAAAAAATGTTTGCATATACTAAAAAAATTCTGTTTAATACTGTCAGGTAACGTCATGGAGTTATGAGCATAACTTTCAAGAACCTCTTGAATCATTCTGATTCCATTGTCGCAAAAAAGTGGCCCACCAACGCCTGAGCATGAATAGAGCCCCAAGACAAAAAGCGCCGTGTTGACGCGTTGCATTTCTTCAAGGCTTTGTGGTGCGTTTTTCGGGTGCGCCCAATAATCAAGTTGTTCTCGATTTGCAAGCAGTTGTTTTGGTTGAGGAACTGTACTTTCGTTTGTGGCTGTCCGCCGAGCAATAAGAAAGCGGTTAAATTGATCAAAATAATCTGATATAGTGCTGATGACTGCGTCACCCCCCGGCGTTTTTTCAAGCGCAGTCAGGGGTTGGTTTACGATAAGACAAACTATACCGATTACTATTTTTTTCATAATGTTCCTAGAGTTCTTTACTGACTTCTCTTTTTAGTATACATTTATTAAATTTCTATTTGCAATATGGTTATGATTGGAGTGGAGGAAAGTGAAGGCGTACCATAAGTTTTGCCTGCATGGCATCTTCTGGGTAACAATTGCCGATGAACTCGCCGTCATCGTCATGAGAGCTTGACAAAACAGTATATAAAAGATCCCTAATTTCCTGGCTATAAGGCGGCTGATTATCTTGTAAGAGTATTTTTGCCTTAAGCACCCGAGCTCTGTTGCGCAGGGCGATATCAACGGGCGTGTCCCAAGGGCGGCGTTCATGAGGCGCTTGGATAATAGTTTGAAGATGGTGTAAGGCCCGTTCTGGATTCCTTATACCCGTGGGGCCCTGATATAAAAATGCTAGCGCATACAGAGCTTGGTAATAATTTGAGCCATTATCAGCCGCCTGCCTGAAACAGTTACGGACAACCGTGGGGAATGTATCTTTTATGCAACTGGGCAATGTTTCCTGGTTATAAAAATAATGGTTAAGAACCGTTACAATATTTCTGATGCCATCTTCATCATATTCAGGCCCGCCAACGCCAGCAACCTGATAGAGCCCCAAAACCAGCGCTGCAAAATTTCTCTGTTTGATCCGTTTCGTATTTAAAGAACTTTCTTCAGAAAATGCCTCTTTTTCAAGCTTCTCCCTGTAGCTCATCATGTTCTGGTCCATTGTAGGAGCTCTTTGTTCATCAAGGTAAATTCTAAGCATATCATAGTAGGTATAGGTGTCTCTGATTGTGTAATTTTCAAAGCTGAAAAGCCATAATGGCACACATAACAAGCACAGAGCTATCATTTTTTTCATCAGGCTCCCCTACTATTTACCAACTCCCATAGTAAAGTATATCTTTTGTAAATTCATATTAGCAATATTTAAATTGGTTTAAAACTCGTATTTTTTTCAAAAGCTGGTATATTAAAAACATTATGAATATAGCGTTACTTATTTCAGGTGGGGTCGATAGTTCAGTTGCTTTGCATAAGCTTGTGCAGCAGGGACACATGGTTACCGCCTTTTATCTTAAAATCTGGTTAGAAGATGAACTTGCGTTCCTGGGATCCTGTCCCTGGCAAGAAGATCTTGCCTATGTGCGCGCAGTTTGTGAGCAACTTAAGGTACCACTTGAAGTTGTTTCGTTTCAAAAACAGTATTGGGACCGCGTCGTTTCTTATACACTTTCCGAGATTAAAAAAGGGCGCACCCCAAACCCCGACATTATGTGTAACCAGCAGGTTAAGTTCGGCGCATTTTATGAGATTTTTGCAGACCAGTTTGATGCAATTGCAACCGGCCACTACGCTCAAACACGTACGCACGGCGGAATATCTTATTTATACCAATCACCTGACCCGATAAAAGATCAGACCTATTTCCTTGCACGTCTTTGCCAGCAGCAGCTGCAAAAAGCACTCTTTCCGATCGGGCATATGACAAAATCAGCATTACGTGATTATGCGCATGCGGCAGAGCTGCCCAATAAAGCACGCAAAGATTCGCAAGGCGTCTGTTTTTTAGGCAAACTTAAATTTTCTGAGTTTGTTAGATTTCACCTGGGGGAACAGCCGGGCAACCTGGTTGAATGTGAAACAGGATCGATTTTGGGCGAACATAAGGGTGCTTGGTTTTATACTGTTGGGCAACGTCAAGGAATCGGCCTTGCCGGTGGGCCTTGGTATGTCGTGTCAAAAGATTTAACTACCCACACAGTCTATATCTCTAAAAAAATATTATGAGCCCGATAAAATTCGTGACACGTTTGAGGTTGAAGATCTCGTATGGCTTTCGGGTGAAAACAAACAAGAAGAATTTTTGGTAAAGTTACGCCACGGGCCTAAAAAAATTCCGGCTCGGGTAACCTATTTGCCAGACAACCGCGCACGTGTTGTTTTAAGTGAGCAGGACCAAGGTATAGCGGCAGGGCAGTTTGCCGTGTTGTATGCTGGTGACCAGTGCGTAGCATCTGGTGTTATCACCTTCGGTGTTATTTCATCATGATAACGTGGGCAACGTATATAACTCTTTTTCGTATACTCTTGGTTGCGCCGATTATTTATTTTTTACTTAATAACTATTTTGTTCTTGCGGCTTTTTTGGTAGCCGTAGCCGCTTTTACCGATATGCTTGATGGCTATATTGCGCGAGGTATCACCAAGAATCAACAGTTGGGGCGTTACTGGACCCGGTTGCCGATAAACTTTTTATACTCGGCACCTTTACTGCATTATGGTATTGTTACCCGGGCATAGTGCCGATGTGGTTTATTATTTTTCTATGGGTAAAAGAGACACTGTTGTCTGTTGGTGCACTTTCTATGCTCTACGGTGGTTTTAAGCCAACAGCCGCTAGGTTGTCTGGAAAATTACACTTGCGTTGCAGGCCTTTTATGGTTTTGTCTTTCTTTTTACACGGTATACTAAACTACAGCTTCCCACTTTTTTAACCGCTGTGCTTATAGTCGTAACCCTTGCTACGTTGTATGCGCTTGTCGATTATGCTAAAGTTGGGCACTCCGTACTTTTTTTAAACTGTAAAACTGAGATTTATCATGAATCGTGTATCAATTTTTGTAGCGGCTATGTTTATTTTTTTTAGCATGCCGATAAAACTCAGAAGAAAATTTTGCAGTCTCAAAAAAATCTCTGTATAATAAAACTTCCGGGTATCTCAAAGAAGAACTTGGAGTTTTGCTTGAAGAATTGGCCCTATGCAGCAATACGATGCTTGAGCAC
>CAWKEK010000018.1:0-8800 GCA_963848615.1 uncultured Candidatus Babeliaceae bacterium | reverse complement strand
TCCTGCGCATCGCTGATCATGTAAGAAGGGTGCAAGGCTACATTTTTTAAGCAAGTAAATGTACTCTTTGCGTGCCCCGGTCACGTAACCTGTACTATATAAATAAAGAGCAGTTCGCGGCGCAACAAGGCCATCTTTTAAAGATATTACCATTAATAACGGAACATCGTCTGCTATAATTTATGCGCATTTACGCTGCGTAATGCCGTTTTCTTTGTAACTTCCCAACATGAAGCTTGCTATGCCATATAATCTTTTTTCGGCGCGTGGCTCTTTGTCGGTATACATGAAATGTTTTACCGTATGAGGCAGTGATCAAAAATGCCATCAAGAACTGCTGCTTTTACGTGGGCTGGGTTATGTAACGCAATAAAATTAAATATTGTTGCTCACCACGTGAATCGCCATATAAAATAACGCCCGTTTCAGGGAAGTTTCGCATATGTTTTTTATAGGCGTTATGTAACGTTTTTATGTCTTGCTTTTGGCCTAAATTTGCTTTGCTAAAATAAAACTATAATTAACAATAGATTCATGAGAATCTGGGTTGTCCTGCACGGTAAAATTAAGGGCGTCTTGCATACAGCGTTGCATCAGGGACAAGGTCTTGGCGCAGACCGTTCATAAACCAAGTAATTGGGTTGAGCGTAAAATACGTTGGTTTTCTTAAATCGATTTCGGAAAACACTACGGCACTGTGTGGTTGGCCTATAACATGGCCACCAGATCTCCACACAACTTTTTCACCCGTTACTGCGGTGAACTCAGGACAATAGCGGCCCATAGCAACTTCAGTGTTCTGGAAACCGGGAGCATACAGATATGAAATATGTTCTTGTGCTGGCCTGGTATCAAAACGCAGGCAGAGCCTGAGGCGTTTGAATAGGCAAGACAGCTTTTTTGCTGCGGCAGGCGCTTAAAGCCGATAAAATAATGATAAGAGATGTTGTGAAAATGAGAAATTTTTTTGACAGAAATCATAGAGAACCTCCGAATATTTTATTATATTTTAATTCTGAATGAATATAATGTTTTGTCAAAATGCGTGGTGAGTAAAGACAGAATGTTAAAAGTTTTGTATAATGAATCTATAATGGTGGTTAAGGTAGCCTAGGCAATCGCGTTGGCGTAAAAGCTGATGAGGAAAGTCCAGACTCCTAACGAAGATGGTATCTCCCCTCGATACATCCGTCTCCGCGTAAACGCTACGCCGAGACACTCGGGATGAACGGGTGTAAGACGTAAGTCATGGAAAGTGCCACAGAGACAAGACTGCCCATACTTCGCTCGTCCAGGCTATAGCTTGGCGAGCTACGTAGGGTAAAGGTGAAAATGTGCGGTAAGAGCGCACGGCTCAGTTAGGCGACAGCTGAGGGCGTTAAACCCTACCTGGAGCAAGATCAAGCAGCATATACGGTATTCGTTTCGGCCTGTTCTTCAAAGCTCGTAAGAGCGTAGAAGAATTATATGCGGGTGTATCGCTCAGAGAAATGGTTGCCCTATGCTCAAAAAATTCGGCATAACAGAATCTGGCTTATTGGCGACCTTAACTACTATTTTTATGATAAACTTTATCAGATGGATTCCGGATCAAGTCCGGAATGACACGTATGTATTCCCAAAGACCCGCTTATCCTGAGCCTGTCGAAGGGTTAGCGGTTTAAATCATGAACTATTCTTTTTATATCTTTATTCCTTTTATCTCATTTCTTGCAGGCTTTGGCCTGATCTCATTTTTTGTTAATGAAAAACCTCTTAAAACGCCTGCGTTATTGGGTCATTCAGTTACCTATGCCTTACGCCAAGCAACTGAGCAGGGGTTTACGCTAAAAATTTTATCTGAATTGGAATCGGTTGATACGCAGCCAGGAACAATTTTGGCACGAAAGCCCGTGCCCGGTGCCACTATAAAGCCTAAACAGGCAGTTTTTATTACCGTCTGCAAAGCACCACATCAATCAACTATCCCTGATTTTACCGGTTTGCATCAAGAGCAATGGCAGCAAAAGGCAGACTCAGCAGGGTATTTTTATTAAAACGTTTTCTCTTGAGCACTATGTCCCGTCAGGGATGGTCATTGCCCAAACACCAGAACCAGGTGTTATATCTGATAACCAAACGGTTGAGCTTTTTGTAAGTTCTGGCCCACAAACAAAGCGCATTATGCCCGATTTGATTGGTCAGGATTATAATGTTGTTCAGGAGTTTTTACAAAGCTATGGGATAACGGTAACTCTTTTTCACGAAAGTTATGACCCTAAAAGGCACCGTGAGCATCTGCGGGGAACCATTTTGGCGCAAAAACCATTAGCGGGTTCGTGGATAGATCTTAAAAAACCATTGCTTGTTCAACTGGTAGTTTTATAAAAAGATCATTCGATGCAGTAAATTTTATCTGCCAAACGTGCGTTTGCGGTTATAAAAATTGTTCACCGTGTCAGCCAATATGCCTTCAGTTATTTCTGGCCAAAAACAGGGCAAGAATGCCAATTCGCTGTAGGCTGATCCCCACGTTAAGAAATTGCTTAATCGTTGGTCTCCGGCCGTTCTGATTATTAAATCAGGGGGTGGAACAGGGCCACTCCACAGTTGGTTTGCAAAGAGTTCTGGGGTAATCGCTTCTGGGGCCAGGGTGCCAGAAATACAGTCAGAAGCTATTTTTTTACAAGCGGCGACAATTTCCTGCTGGCCGCCGTAACAGAAAAGCAGGTTAAGGGTTAGCTGGTTACCGCCCTGTGTCTTGCTTTCAATATCTTCAATAAGCGGTTTAAGTTTTTCGGGAAATAGTGAGCGTTCGCCAATAAAGCGGACCTTGATTCCCTCTTTAAAAAGCTTATCAAGTTCTTGGTCTGCTATTTGCTGGGCTAAAACGTCAAATAAATAAGAGAGCTCTTCCTGGGGACGATTAAAATTTTCAAGTGAAAAGACATATAAGGTAAGATAAGGAATCTTGTTTTTTATGCAGAATTCAAGGGTTGTGCGTACCGGTTCAACACCTTTTTTGTGACCGATCCAGGGCTTATAGCCATGGGATTTTGCCCAGCGCCTGTTGCCGTCCATGATAATGCCAAGATGCTTGATGCGGCCATTTGCAGGAATCTCTTGGGCCTGTGGGAGCTGCCTATACTGCATAGAGCGATAATAAAGCCAAGATGCGTAACCACAGGCAAGAAATCCTGCACTGAAAAGTACTATAAAAATTTTTTTAAAGACCATCTTTATGCGTGCGCAAAGCGAAACGAAAGAGCTTTTAGTACGTGTTGGGTTATTTTTACGCCATAATAGAGTCCTGTTATGCCTGCTGCAAGCATGCAGCGTTCAAACGCGACAATAGGCAGTAATCCAAGCCAAAATGCTGGAGCCATGGGTGTGCAGAAAATAAAAAGAACAGAACCGACTGCATGGACCATAAAAGTGCTTGCAAGTGCTGAAAGAAATATCGATCTATGGGGTACAACTGTTAAAATAACGGGAATAAGCCAATACATTGAATATACCCAGGCTTGTGAGCCAACTGAGGTGCTAACAAAAGCGGCCATACAGGCTAGTGGTGCCAGGACCCGGGCAATTTTTGCTGTGTGGGTAAGGGACGCTTTGAAATACAGTGCGCCGGCAAAGGTGGGAATATAATAAAAGAATCCAAAGATGGTAAGCGAAGTTTGTAAAGAAAGATGCAGAAGAGTGCGTAATGCGGTAATGCCGACTAATTCTTGTGCGCTGATTTCTGCTGCTAATACCGGGGTAACCAGTTGTGAAGCGGAAAAAAAGCTCCAGCGACATCCTAGAACTTTACTCATTTTAAGTAATTTTAAAAGTGAATATGAAGCTGTTGTAATAATTGTTTTATACAATGAACGTAGTACGCTATTCATGGTAAATCCCGTTAAAAGGTATTTTTTTAATCTGAATTAGTTGTACCATATTTATAGAGTTAAGAAAAGGGACATTCGTGAAAAAAAGTGTAAAAAAACCTATATCCTGTAAAGCAATAATCTTTGATATGGATGGTACTATCGTCGATACCAATATGATTTGGGATATCGCAACTCAAAAACTCCTTGTTTCTAAGGGCGTTTCTTATACCCCAGAGATTCATAAAACCGTCCGCGAACTTTTGATGGGTGGCGCTGGTGGCCTACGATTAGGCTGTGCGTTACTCAAACAGATGTTTGCCTTATCTGAGACGCCTGAACAGTTGGCCGCTGAAAAAAAGGCCCATGCTCACGATTTGTATAAAGAAGGCGTAACATTTATTACTGGATTTCCTGAGTTTCATGCTCAAATTGCGCATCTGCCCAACGCTATCGCCACCAATGCTGATGACCGCACCCTTGAATTAACCAATAATGCCCTTAAGCTCGATACGTTTTTTGGCAAACATATGTACGGCATTTCCAGCGTCGGCCATGTCGGCAAACCGCGCCCAGAAATATATCTTCATGCGGCAGCCCAGCTGGGAATTGCCCCGCAAGAGTGTATTGCTATTGAAGATTCTGCCACGGGGATTAAGGCAGCCCAAGCTGCAGGGATGCACTGCATCGGCATCAATACCCATGGCAGCAAAGAGCTTATTGCCATTGCTGACACTGTTGTGGACGGGTATGATGAAATAGATTTTTTAAATATAAAGTAATACGTTAATAACCCCTCGAAATTGACAATATTTTCAATATTGTTACTATTAGAAATATAATATTTTCTAATATAGTTCGGACAATTATGAAAAAAACATTATTAACTTTTATTCTAACCATTGGTTGCGCTCTTCAGGCGCAAGATGCTGGACTCGGTCAAAAAAATTTTACTCCTCAAGAAACTGTTGTAGCACTTGATTTGCACGACGTTGTATTAGATCTTTCAATACGTAAAGTTATCAGTACACTGTACGGTTTTCTTGTCAGTAACCCAAGCCATACCCTAACATTACCGATTAACCCGCTTTGCTGGTTGCGCATATACCATATTCTTCATGATACGCCCTGGGCTGCAGAAGCCATTTATGACCAGCTGACAGCGCGTTATTATCCCGGGCTTGCACATTCAAAAACAGCCTTTCTTCATCTGTGTAATCCCTATGATCTTAATCCACACATGGCCGAGCTTATTAACAAGCTTAAGAAAAATAACTATCGTCTTGCTGTGTGTTCAAACGCCGGTGAGCAGGTTTTTAACGCATCTAGGCAACAATATCAAGGGTTTTTTGATAAATTCGATGTGATAGGTTTATCAGCTGCCCCAGACTATTTACGCAAGCCAAATCAAGAGTTTTTTGAAGCGTTCAAGCAAAAGTGCCATCAAGAGCTCGGTCAGGAAGAATTACTTTTTTACTTTTTTGATGACAAATTAAAAAATGCCGAAGCTGCAAAAAAAGCGGGCATGGTAGGTTTTGTTTTTAAAGAGCCTCAACGCTTCAAATCGGATCTTTTGGCGCATGGCATCAAGATTGATTAAGCACTTAATTGATAAGAAAATATTCTTTGTTTATGCTTATTATAAGCTAAGTGTTAGGGGCCACGTATGAAAAAGATTTTACGATTGCTGATAGTTTCGACCATAAGTTGTATAAAGGCTGAAGATATTTT
The DNA here is from genome assembly GCA_963848615.1 of uncultured Candidatus Babeliaceae bacterium. GTDB lineage: Bacteria > Babelota > Babeliae > Babelales > Babelaceae > BOG-1370. The sequence continues at coordinate 3,218 of CAWKEK010000018.1, read as the reverse complement.
AAGTAAAGACCAGAAAATTTCTATGAATAATCAATTCAGGCCAGACCAGGTAGTTATTGCGTTTGATCTACATGAAGTAGTTTTTAATTTTTCGTATAGCAAATTTTTTGGCTCAACCTATAAATTTTTCAAAAAAAATCCCTATGCCCTAACATTAGCTAACCCCTTTGCAGGCTACCGCGTGGTAAATACCTTTTTTAGCACCTCAAAAACCGCAGAAAATATCTACACCCAGCTTTCAGAAAAATATTACCCATGGCTTGCAGAATCAAAAATAGAATTTATTAATGTCTGTAATTCATACATTTTAGAGCCAGAGATGGAAAAGTTGCTCACCGAGCTTAAAGCCAAAGGATATCGTCTTGCTGTATGTTCAAATATAGGCTACCAAGCCTTTGAACAGTTTAAACGGGAGCACCCAAACGTTTTTGATCTCTTTGAAGTTATTGTAACCTCACACCCAGAGCGTAACTACTTACGCAAGCCGGCGCCAGAATTTTTTGATCATTTTAAAGCAGATGTTGCCCAGGTTGTTCAAGACCCAGATATTACATTTTTATTGATGATAAAAAGAGAAATATTGAAGCTGCCAATCAGCTGGGGATTAAGGGAGTTGTGTTTAAAAATGCACTACAATTACGAAGATCATTGCACGATTTTGGTTTGCAGGTAACGCTTTAAGTTATTTGCTAATTTTTTGAAAAATTTGTAAGATAAAAGTATATTTTTTTACTCTTGATAACCTCCATTTCCCCTGTCTCTGACGAAGTCTAGATAGGGGATTATTCAAACACAGCATAACCATAAGCGTCATGAATAAACGTCAACCACATAGACTCAATAATCGTTTCTACAACTATCCTGGTGAAGTTGTATCGAACGTGTTTTGGCGTTCCGTGTACATGTACGCGACTTCTTATGCCCAACGTGTTGCAGCCCGCAGACTTATTAAAAATCATGCAACGCCTTATGCGTTTCAGGATGCTGACCATATAACGTGGATTGGCCATGCAAGCTTTCTTATCTCTCTTAATGGGCTGAATATTTTGACTGACCCGGTATTTGACGATTTAACCTTTTTGTTCCAGCGTTTTAGTAAGCCCGGTATAGCATTTGAAAAGTTGCCAAAAATCGATGTTGTGCTTCTTTCTCATAATCATCGTGACCATATGATAGTGTTACGCTGAAAGCGTTGTATGCCAAAACAGCCTGCCGCTTTATGTGCCCTTTGGTGATAAAGCCTGGTTTGACAGCCGTGGCATGGGCGACAGAGTAACTGAGTGCATGTGGTGGCAAGATGTCGATCATAACGGCCTCAAGTTAACTTTTTTGCCGGCACGCCACTGGTCACAGCGCGGTCTTTTTGACCGAAACATCTCACCGTGGGGCAGCTGGATGATACAAGAAAGTTTCTATTTTGCCGGTGATACTGCCTATAGTGACCATTTTAAAGAAATCGCGCACTATTTTCCTGATATTGAAGTTGCGCTATTACCTATCGGCCTGTGTGAACCGCGCCGATGGATGCGGACTACAACATGGTTCGCCGATGGTGGTAAAGCTCCTTGGATCTTGATGCCCGGATATTTATTCCCATGCATTGGGGAACCTATGGCTTTGCATTGATGACCTTATGCTGCCGGTTACCAGGCTTAATGATTGGTGGAAAGAACAGAATATTAAAAACAATGAACAGATACTTTCAATTTTGGCCTGTGGCCAGTCTTACTTTCTCAAACACTTTTCTCGCGTTGCTCCGTTTATTGGTGCACAGAGACGCGTAAATTTCCAGAAGTTTTTATAAGTATTGTATTACCTTCTGTGTGCGCACTACCTTAATAAAAAAAGGGAGCGTTATGGAAGTGGTAGATATACTTATTGTACACGGTACTCTGGTACCCATGGTCTCACAAGAGGTTGTCCCCGGTGGTGCATTGGCAATCCACGCTGGTAAGATAGTCGATATCGATACAAGTCGAAATATCGTTGAACGCTATAGTGCCCACACGTTCTTGATGCGCACGCCAAACTCATTTTGCCTGGCTTTATTAACGGCCATACCCACGTTGGCATGACGATGATGCGCGGTGTGGCAGATGATGCAAAAAATCTTCAGCAGTGGCTGAATAATTATATTTTCCCGTTAGAAAAAAAAATATTAAGTGAAGATTTTGTCTATTGGTCAACCGTGCTTGCCTGTTATGAAATGATACAGTCTGGCATAACCTGTTTTGCAGATATGTATTTTTTTGAAAATGCTTCAGCCAAGGCCGTTATGCAAGCCGGCATGCGCGCGATTTTAGGGGAAACGATTTTTATTGAGCAAGACATCGGCCATGCTCAAGATTTTTGCAAACAGTTCAAAAATAATAATCTTATTCAGCCAGCATTTGCTCCCCATTCGTTATACAGTTGTGACGCTAAAACTCTGGTTATTGCCCATAGAAGGTCCCAAGAGGCTCAGGCGCCTTTTATTATTCATGTAGCAGAACAGCAAGATGAATTATATGAGCTGTATAAAAATGGTACATTTAGCCTGGAGTAAACAATATGATTTTTTGCATTCTATCACCATGGGTAGGTATTTATCGGTATAGTCTTTTCGGATGCGTGTGGTGCGTGCATCGGTTTTAAAATAATAATCGCGGTTTGGCAAGCCCAAGCCGGCCTGGCCAAGCTGCACCATCATTTTGGAACTGTTTTTATCATCCTGCGATACGCGAACGCCAAGAATATTCCTTACTCCCAAAGTGGTTAGCACCGCCGAAGCGTTTAAAATATCTTGGGCATCTTTTGCCTGGTCGATTAAGTTCAGTTGTTCCTGTAAAGGGGAAATACCAGCTTTTTCTATGCCTGCGCTATCAAGCCCGGTATAGTAAAAATCGCCGATTTTTTGTGTGCCTGAGCCTTTTGGCGCATTTGTTTTTAAGGCATCCTCGTTTATTTTTTTAAGCCGGTCGCGGATTTCTTCGGTGACCTCGTTGCCGATGCCCCAGCTTGAGTAAGCCGGTGGAATCGGGTTTTGTTTTAACCAGGTTCCGTTGGCGTACCGGAAAAAGTCTTCGCCCGGACTTACTGTTGTGTCGATGTTTTTGTAGATCGGATCGTTTGGTTTATCAATTACGTTTTTGGTTTGATAAGCGCATAAGGCAAATGCAGTTATCCCGATACAATAGAAGATTGCTTTTTTGTATGTTTTATTCATGATAGTCAGTTTA
>CAWKEK010000017.1:0-15016 GCA_963848615.1 uncultured Candidatus Babeliaceae bacterium | reverse complement strand
CGTACCACCGCGCCCGCAGATATACGAGGCCTGATTGGGGGTCAACAACGGCCTCGACCGTCGGGGTCGTAGCGTGATCGGTGAAACGCCCAGTGTGCGCGCAGCTTTCGGGCCGCGTGAGCGGGCCGCCAGCGACCGCGGTGAGGTGTGAAGCCCGGATGCGTGTTTTGGGCATTCGAGGCGTGAGCGCCGGCGCGATGCGTGGCGGCGTAGCGTGAGCGGGCGGCGGTCCTGGGCGACGTCGCTCGGCATCACCGAGGATTGTGGCAGCGGGCGCCGACAGTCCGGGGGTGGCGCGAGCGGTGGTCAGCTGGTGCTGGTGGGCGGCGGGATCTCGAGGTCTTTGCAGATCGCGCGGACGGTGCCGGGTTTGATCTCGCGGTGACGCGGGACGGCGGCGATGCGCTCGGACTCGGGGCCGCCGATCGCCCGACGCTGTGGCGTGCGCCTTGCCCGAGGGGCTCGGCGTGGTGGTCGCTAGGTGGCGCTCCAGGTCGCGGAGCTTCACGCGGCGATCGTCAGCTCGAGCGAGTCGCTGTCGCTCGGCGAGGGCAGCTCGGGCGGCGTGCCGAAGCGGACGGCGAGCAGCTCCCTGAGCGCGTCGATCACGTCTCGCGCGCCTCTTCGCGCGTCGCGCCTTGACTGATCGCGCCGCGAACCTGGGGGATCCGCGCGAGCACCCAGCCATCACCGGCATCCTCGTAAACGACCGTCAGTTGCAGCGGCTCGCTCATCGAAGCACGGTAGCGCGCCGCGGTGTCGCTGGCGGAGCGTTGCGGGCCTGCGGCGGGCGACGCGAGGCGCGCTGGAAACGGCCCGTGCACGCGGTGCAACTGTGTGATGCGAAGCTGAGCAAGGCGAAGCGGAGCAGCAGGGAGCCATTTGGGAGTGCCGGGGACGGGCAGGATCAGGGTGCGGGGTCGTGGTGGTGGGGTTGGTTGCGGGCGGCGGAATGGGTCTGGGTGTGGATGGCTTGGAGGCTGCGCAGGGAGACGTGGGTGTAGATCTGGGTGGTTGAGAGCTCGGCGTGGCCGAGCATCTCCTGGATGTGGCGGATGTCGGCGCCGCCGTAGCATCAAGGTCGCCATCGTGTGACGAAACGCGTGGCAGCTCCCCGGCTTCCAGTTCCAGCGCGGATGTAGCGCCCGACGCGCTCGGTCAGATGATCGGGGGTGATGTCATGCCCGGCTGGGGACGAGCAACTGGCTCATCAAGCGATTATTTTGGTATCGGCAGTGCGGGAAAATCGCTCGGCTCGAGTGTGTCATTTTCTAGTCTTTTTTTCTCTCGAGCACTGGTTGATGCCACCAAAGAATTAGGCAAGTCACTCGAAACAGCAGCAAAAGATGCGCGTCTAGACGCTCAGTTAAAAATTGCTTTTAATCCTGGCGATTTACATGATATAAAAAGAATAAGTGATAATTTAGTTGATGTAACTTTTCATATAAACAGGACCTCAAGAAATTTAGAACAGGTGGCGGAACATCTTGCAAACCCTGAAATAAGAATTTCACCAAGCACCACAACACAATGTGGCATAATAGGCTTAGCTGTGGGTGTAGGCTACTGTGCAGGGTCAACACTCAAATCACTCGCAGAAAAATATATACACAGATCTGCGCAATTGAATCAAACTACCGATAGCGCTATCGCAGCAGCAAGCTGTGCACTGTTGGCAGGGTCAGCCTATAGCATATATCATAGTGGCAGACTCGCAGGCTACACGCCACAGGCAACGCAAAAAAGAATGCGTCAGCAGAGCCAACAGGCTCGAGTATTTGAATATGAAGAGCCTCACATCAATAACTTGCAGCTCATTTTACGCACGGGTGAAGCTAACTAAGCTTTGGCAGGTTACGGTCGTCAAAATCAGATTCAGGCGTGACACGAATCAAGCGGGTAGGCGAAGCTATCTCGATGCCATTTTCGCGTAGCTTTTTAACGATTTCAAGACGCACCTGCGAACTAATTTCCCATTGCTCCAAGACTTTGTCTGCCGTTAAATAACCCCGAACTAAAAACTGAAAGCCGTTATCAACAAAATCATGTAGCCACACAATCGGTGCAGGAGATTTTAAGATCGTATAATTGTCATGCAAGACACTCAAAATAATATCTTTTACACGTTGCGGGTCTTTAATATAAGAAACGGTAATCAGCATATCATTAAAGGCGAAATAGCTGCGTGAGTAGTTCCAGTTAGTAACTGCGTTCAAGATAATCTGCGAATTAGGCACAATAACCGTAACACTGTTTCTGCGGCGTAAGACCACAGAACGTGGCGTAATATGCCGCACCACACCAACGACATCATCGCTAATCTGTATAAAGTCGCCGATTTTAACAGGACGCTGCACCAGTATAATAAAGTATGAAAAGAAATCACGTAGTGGTTCTTGCAATGCAAAAGACAAACCACCAATAATAATGGCAAATTTTGTCGTCAGCCCTTCAAGCCCGGCATTAGAAAGCCCTATGAAAACTGCCAATAAAATAATGGCATATTTAGTAAATGCAGAAATAGTGTTCTGTACACCAATCCCGACCAAAAAGGGATCAAAGACCCGTTTAAGAACAAATTGATTAATAACATAATTTAAAAATATACCGCCCAATATAAATAAAATAATTTGCAGTAACGAAAAAAGTGTTACTGGAATTACCTGGCCAGCCTCATCTTTAACCGCAGTTAACTCACGGTTTAAAAAATCACCAATATCGGAGAATGTAACGCCATAGCCCCAAATTGAGCCGATCACAAAAACCAATCCAACAACAAAAACAACAAATGATACAATGATAAAGATTCCGTACCATAACCGCCCAGAGCTAAAACGCTCACGCATCGACTCACCCTCTTCATAATAGAAAAAGAGGTTAGATGAGGTGCTTTTAAGTCTGCTATGAATCCATAAAAAAAGCGGGATAATAAGCAATGTTAAAAATACCCGACTTAAAATATATAGCACCTGTTGGCCATAGCCAACATATGGGTTACTCATGACAATAATAGCAACCACGGCAAGCAAGAAAAAATAGTAATATTTTTCAACATGCTCTTTTACCCATTGCCACAAAGGCGTATTTTCAGGAATGTGGGTAATTACCTGTTTTTTGCCAATCAAAAATATCGAACCTATCTGAATAACCATAAACATCAACGCAAGCAGAATCGTAGGCAGGTCAGACGTTAAGGTATAATCAAGCAGAACAGCGCCGCGCAGGAAATAAAGAACAACTAAACTATAAAGCATCGTAGACGTAACACTAAAAAATCGACGCTCATATGATTTACTGACAATGCTGTAATTGCGGTATTTATTTTCAGCAACAATAAATTCAATAAATTGATGCGCTATATACAGAATATAAGGAATCGAGAGCAATTCGATAAGTAAGGACAAATAGGTATCTTGAAATAATATTACCTAGTACCAGCAGATATAAAAACGACCAGATAAAAAGACCGTTCATATGGATCATTAGAAACTTAATACACAACGATGTCCATAACCGAATATAGACAAAGAAACCAGAGCCTGCCGTGCCCGCCTGTAAAAACTGATATAAATCGGGTGAAAATAATCTCAACAGCATATAGATAATACACACCAAGATCATATTGATAATAAACATTAAAAGATATAAAGGATCTTTTAAATAATCTATGATGCCATTAAATGCCTGCATAAAATGGGACAGGGTAAAATATTCTATGCCCGTTACATAGATGCCATGAGCAAAGCGACGCAGGTCTGGCACAATATTTTTTACTTGAGACCATTCAATTGACTGTTCTGAACGCTTCCAAAAGCCTTTAGTGGTAAGTTCAGTTAACATAGAAGATACATGCTTGAGCGAATCGTCAATAACAGTAACGGTAGCCTGATATTTTTCAATAAGTTTTGCAGTAGTATCTATTTTTTGTCTAATATATTCTTCTGTTTCTTTTAATGACTTTTGACATTCTATAAAAGTCGATTCATGGTCTTTAAATAAGGCACGGCGTTGCTCTTTTAAAAGCTCCATTAAATCTTTTAAGCTTTCTATTGATTTATTCAGGCGCTGTAAACTTGAAATTGCAGCATCACGCACATCAGAAACCGTACGCAACTGAGTGGAAAGCTCGCCTTTTGCAGCATCATAATATCTAATCGATTCATCTATATCACGGTCACTGGTTGAGCGAAGTTTGCGGCTCATGAATTTGTACCATGATTTTTTTATTTCAACCTCAAGAACCTCTCGTCTAAATTCAGCTTTTAAATGATCGATCATTGCCTGGATATATTCTTTTGCTGTTTCAGCAAATGAATCTTTTGCTAAAAAGGGATCAAGCGCCGAAAGCATAAGCCACTGAGTGACCGTTTTGGGTTGGAAATTCCAATCACGCAACGACTCAAGGTCGCTTGCAGAAAGATTGTACTGCGCAACCATTTGAGCAATTTTCTTTTTGACCTCATTCTGAACCTGCACAAGATATTCAAGCTTTTCCTGGCGCAGTTTATTACGCTCTGCAATAGATTGGATTCTCTTTTCCTCTAAAGCAGTTTCTGCTTTTTTTATATATTTAGACGGAATAACCGTTGCACGTTTTACCCTTTTATATTCACGCTCTAAAATTTCCAGCTGCGATTTGGTTGTTTGCAGCTGCAAATTTGCAAGGGCCAAACGATATTCTGACTCTTTGAGTTTAAAGCCTGTTAACTCTTTGCGTTGGGCAAGAAGACGGCCCTGAATATCAAGAAGGTCACCATCAATCAAGCTTGTTTGTGGCTGTTGCGTATAACTTTTTTGTTGTTTTGATTTTTCTTTAATTTCGATCTGAAGTTGATCAATTTCTTTAGTGTAACGGCCCGTATCGGCTTGCAGTTTTTGAACACTATTTTTGAGCTCTATTAAACGGTTTTTAGAGTCTATTATCTTTTGGTTAAGTTGTTCAAGCTCTTCAAATGTATATGATGCCCGTTGTTCGACGATTAATTTAGTAAATTGTGGATCGGAAGCTATACCGTCAAGAACCTTTTTTATCTCTTCATATAAAGACTTCAGTTGTTGTGCGATACTATCTCGGTCAACCACCAACTGAAGAAGCTGATTTAATGATGATATCTCTTTTGTTATAACTTCTCGTTCATGATTATTAACCGTCCGGGTAAGCCGCTCATTCAGAACCTGGATATCCGCGCTAATCTGTTCAAAATCTTTTTTATAAAAGAGGTATCCATTTGGGCAAGCAGCGCCTGAATATCTTTTAAAATTTTTTCACTATTGACGGCAGTTGTTGTCATCATAGGCTTGCTTGGTGTAAGAACACGGGCAACCGTGTCCAAAGCAAGGCTATTAATGTCTGGCAATAAAAAGAATGGGCTAAACCGCACTAAAAGGCTAAAGAGAACTATTATTTTTTTCATAAGCGTACCAAGGCTCCATAATCATTGTTTTAAGTCGATCCGCATGGGGATGCAAAAGGATACATTCACGTAACCACTGTATCATTTTTTTTTCAAGAAACACATACTTTTGTTCATCAACCGGATAATTGTCCTGCATCTCTAGGCCACAAGCCACTAATAATAAAAATTCCCGGTCGTGGTTGTTGCATGGTTCTGGGTACATACCGATCTGAATAAAAAAATTACATAAAAAAAGCTTTTGAAAAAAGGGTATATTAATATCTTCGCCTAGCGGCTGGTAAAGCATTTCCATTAACCCAAAAATATTTTCTGCCTTATGGCTGCGGGGCACAAAAAAATCTATAAGCTCTAGGGCATGGTGCAAAAACCAGATATTTTTAACAGCCCATAGTTCTGGAACAGCAACAACTTCTACCGCTTGGGCTGAATACCAGATACCCGTCTGTTCGGGACTATAGGCAATTAATGCCCCGCGAGAAAGCTGTCGCTTACTCCCCTTTTTGGGCAAATGTGCAGTAATGGTACCTAACTGTTGATCAAAAAAAATATATCCGTTACGCTGCATTGTTGGTATTTGCAAAACAATAGCGTGATGTAATAATCTCATATATCTTATAGTACACCCATAAGGAACATTTATGAACAAACAAAAACTATTTTTTTTACTCTCACTGGTTGTTGTTACGTTACAGTCGGCAGAGCAGCCGCGCCCTGACTTTGAATTTAATGCACGCTTTAAGATGCCCTTCGGATCAACGCAGGACACAGAAACATTCAAAAAAGTTCAAATATTTGGCGCTGCCGTGTGGGCGGAGATGCAAAGACAGCCGGCTTCTTTTCTTGCAGGCGTTGGTCTTGGAGCATGTATGCATCTGTCATCTCTGGCGGCCCCACACTATAAAACTATTGGGGAAGTAACCGGCAAAGAAAAACTCAGTAACAGCACATTAATTGTCGATGATTTAGTTGTGACAGAACAAACCCTTCAACGATTAAAAACCGAACCTTTTATAATAAGAATATTCCAACATCAAGACAATCATCTTACGGATCTTGGAACGAGGTATAATGATCTATTGAAAGAACGTGTGGCTGTTCAAACGCACGTTACCTGGCAACAGAAAGTGCCACATATTGCAACCATTGCAGGAATATACGGTGCAACCCAATTTAAAAATGATCTTTTTGAAGTTAAACCCGCAAGAAAGCCTGTTGAAAAAAACGTCATATATGCAGCAACAGCGGCAAATATTGTCCTAGGTTTTGGCCTGAGCTACGCAACTTTAGCTGTGATAAATAATGTTATCAAACCTTAAATTTTTTATACTATCCCCTCTTGTATAAAAATAAAAACCGCTCTATACTCATTGCGCTTTTTATCAGTTTATCTAACAAAAGGATGATAACATGAACAAATCTCTTAAATTTCTAGCAATTTCACTTTTAATGGTTCCTACACTTGCGCGCGCGCAACAAGATGATGCAACATCTACCTGGCAATCTAAAGGGTTAGCATGCTTATATTTCTTAGGCACCCACGCAAAACAAGTAGGGTATGGCGTAGCGGCTGGTGCGGCAACTGGCCTTGCTTTCCGCGGAATAGAGTTTGGCACAGGCCTGAATGAATCTACTAAAGGCATTCATGAGGCTGTAAAAACAAATGAAGCAAAACTTGTTATTGCCGCAGGCGGAACAGTAGTTGTTGCTAATACAGGCAATTCATGGGTTGGCACGAATAGCAGTGATGAGCTAGGAATGCTAACAGCCGCAGAAAGAACTGTTGGCAACGTTATCGGGCTTCACCTGGTAAATAAATTTGTTCCAAGAGCACAAAAATAATCTAGCTTATAACAACTAAAAAAAGCCCCGGATTTTAATAAAATCCGGGGCTTTTTTTCATGGGCGCTCTTTAATGCGTAGTTGCCGTAAGCACCGTAGACGTTGCTGAAGCAGCAGCCTGTGCGCGGGCAGCTTCAAGTTCCGTAAGGGTGCCAACAAGAATACCCGTATATTCAATGACCGTAAATGCATTCAATGGGCTACCCGAAGCTAAAATCCCTAACGCTTCTTGCAGTGCTTGCTCTAAAATTGAAATATCAAGTACGGTAACTCCCGCATTAATTTGCTGCAAAATGGTAGTTAACGCTGCTGCATTCGCGCTTGAACTCAAACTCGATGCAATATCTTGCAGCACGGTAATTAATTCAGATGAGGCACTAACACCCGTTGCCGATGTTGTAATATGTGATGTAGATGTTGTTATTGTTGATGTTGCTGTTTCTGCCTGCCCATGATGCTCAAAAAAACCAGGTGCTAAAAGATTTTTGCTGAGTAATAAACTTATAGCAAAAAAAATTTTTTTATGTGTCATAAACATTGCCTTTTTTTTAATGGGGTAGATATATCACTTTATTTTTAGCATAAATTTCTTGCAATGCACTAGTTCTATTTTGTATACCTTCTCTACGATATATTTTTTTATATTTTCATGAACATGAAAGGATTAATCATGAAAAAATTAGTTACCGTTTTAGCCGTTTCACTTCTTTTTCTTACAACCGCCAAGGTTAGCGCAGATGAAACAGGCTGCTGTTCAACAAAATGGACACAAGAAAGTGGCTGCTATCTTATGAATTGTGAATGCACACAACAGTTTCTTAATGGCCTTGCTGCCGGCGCAGCAGCAGGCATGAGTGTAGAACTTTTAAGAAAGTATATCTTGCCTGATATAACAAGCTGGAACCTCTATGGCAATTTCGGCATCTGCCGTGACCAGCTTACCGGAGAAGCTAAAGTTGCAACTGCGGCACTCGGTCTTGCAGCTTTTAATAACATTGACTTTAGAACAGTCAAAAAAGCCGGCTCACAATTGCTTGGAATTATTGTAGGGGCATGCGCAGCAAGTTACGCTACTAAATTACTCACCAAAGCTACTGCACCAGCAGCCTCAGTTCAAGCACAATAATTATAAAAAAAAGATGCTGCATATCAATGATGCAGCATCTTTTTCTCGTGCTTATAGCAGACGAGCGTGCCGTTCTCTTGCATATCAACTATTTTTTCGCCATCTGCAGGCTCATACAGGCAAATCTGATGACCAGTTGTAATATCAAATACAGCAACTTGATTAATATCATGCGGCCATACTACAATTTTTTGATTATCTGGAGTTGTGGCAAAAGAGACAGCGCATAACCCATCCCTAAAGAGCGTAAATGGGCGCAATCCATAGGGCTCAACTGTTATAAACGTGCCATCGGCTAAATTAAAAACATAGAAGACAATTCTTTCGGAAAAAGCTAATGTTGATTTGGTGCGCAGTGCTATCAGGTGCGTGCTATCTTGAGAAATTTTTATTTTTCCGTAAAAATAGAACTCACTATTTTCTATTTCTTGGCAAGAATATTCTATTGACGGCCCAAAAAATCTTTCAATCCAGGCACCTGTTGCCACGCTATAACGTGAAATATTCAAACTACTCGATACAAAAACTGTTTGGTTGTCATGGGCAAATGCAGCAGAAGCTTTATCAGGATTATAGTAGGTACTATTGAGCACTGCAAGAGGCTTTCCCCTTTTAAGTTCTCGTATTACAGTTTCTGTTTGAAATTCGTCTTGTGAGGGTTCCCATAAACCGCTTAAAAGTATTTTTAACAAAGGTTGCTTACGTTTGAAGCTCCTGGCTAACATCAACGTGCCATCTGGGTTTATTGTCGGGCTACCAACTGTGGCAGGCAACGAATATTTCTTCTGACCGGTTCTTCCATTGTAGACATCAGTTCTGGCATCAAAACAAACAAGTAATCTTTTGCCGTTTGGGCTTATGGCAAGATCTTTAACCTCGGCAGCTGTTGGCTTGAGATGATTAAAAGGAAATACTCCAATTTTTTTTAGTTCATCGCCAGGACGATTATACAGATAAAATGCTCCCGGCTCAAGTCGTCTTTTTTCAACAGCAACCCTTGCACCGACTGCTTTCTTCAAATCTTTTAATTTTTCTGCAGAAGCAAGACCGTCTGCATAAAAAGCATGTATTAATTGCTTCTCGGCTTGGCTCATTGGCCGTTGTAACATATCTGAACGGGAGGCATCAACGCACTCAATAGTATGGTAAGAGTAAAGTGAAGCGATAAGTAAGATATTTTTCTTCATAACCACCTATATTTTTTAATGAATCGATAAATAACAATTGTTACATATGTTCAGATCCACGAACTATTCTTTTAAGCCACGTTAACTCTAATTCAAGCTTTTCTTCTGGAGTTAGGTGCCAATCTAGGGGCAGCTGCTGTAACCGTTGGCGCAGTTCGTACGCAACTATAGCAGCACTTACTGATGCATTATAACTTTGCGTGAAACCGTACATGGCAATAGTGACAAACGTGTCAGCATGTTCTAGGGCATAGTCACTTATGCCGAGCCTTTCATTGCCAAAAATTATTGCGACTTTAGTATCTAAAGGCAATTCAGAAAGTGGGTATGCTTTCTGGTGCGGTGTTGTGCCCACCAGCGTGTAACCTTGAGCTTTTAGCGCATCAAAACAGATTTGTGTGTTATTTACGCCCGGATTTTTGTAATGGCTTTCTGTCAGCCAATAATCTGCGCCTTTGGTGATCGTAAGACTGTCGTCTGATTTTTTATTATTGGTAATAATATGAACATCTTGAAATCCGCAACATTCAATAGAACGCATTCCCGCGTCGATGTTATGGTCATGATAAAAATGCTCAAAAACATATGAGACGTATCGAGAACGGTGCTCTAATTTTTCTTGAATGAGCCGTACTTTGTTTTCAGTTACCAGAGTTCTGAGTTTATCGCGTAACGTAATAAGATCGCGATTCATTATGGTTTAAAGCTATTTTCAAAAGCAAACTCTTCAACAGCAATACGCTGTGTTAATTCAAGGTCGCCCTTGCGCAAATCTTGCGGAAGATCATCTATTTTTCCTGGATAACCAACGACAATCATAGCCTCAACGGTGTAGGTTTCTGGTATGGACAAATAATTTCTTACACCGGTGTAATCAAAACCCTGCATAGCATGGGCAACCAGATCCATATCTGCTGCTTGAAGTGCTAAATTTTCCCAGGCTGCACCAGCATCAAAAGAATGGGTAAGTGACGGCTGGTGATTATAATGAAAAAGATTATGTGAAATAACCGCAATAATAACCGGTGCCTTGATCGTCCACAATCTATTTTGTGGCTCTAAAAGATCTTGCAGCCCTGCCCAGGTTTCTGAACCTTTAAAGGCATAGACATAACGCCATGGCTGATTGTTATACGAAGACGGCGCCCAACGAGCAGCCTCAAAAAGCTGCATGAGTTTATCTTTTTCAAGCGGCTTGTCTGCAATTGCACGCGGTGAATGGCGCTTGATAAAAAGCGGATTAATTGGATAATTTGGTTTTCTTGGATTCATACATATCCCCGTCTGTTTGTCACCCTAGAACAATCTAAACTTATGCTTAATTACAAAGCCTTTATTTTTACTATAACTATCAAGAACCTTAGTTAATGACGGCGCAAGTGATTCTATTTGACTTGCAACGCGGTTGAAATCACGGTCTACAGCGTTTGAAATTTGGCCAATTTTTTCCTGTAAATCCGGAATGCCATCTTTGACCTGTTGCATGATCCCACGCAAATCGAGTAGCGCGTCATTGATGTTGTCTTCGTTGGTGTTAATTACGCGGTCAAGCGATTCTGCGCATGAAGATATTTTTTCTGTAACCTGTACAAAACCGTCCATAATTTGTTGCATAGTACGCGCGCCATCAGGCCCGCCAAGAGATTCTTTTAATGACGCAGTAACTTCTTCAATATTACCCGCGATAGCATTCATTTTTTTCAAAAGTATATCGATAGATACTGAATCTTCTGTTGGTTGTTCAAGTGTGCTGCCAGCAGGAACCTTTTGTAACCGTGCGTCACCAGGAATGATCTCTAAATATTTGCCGCCCAAAATACCATTTTGGCGAATTGAGGCATAAGCGTCTGCATACAAATGGTATTTCTTTAAAACCATAACGCACATACGCACCCGTTGCTGCTCTTCTTCAAAGATAACTCGGTCTATCCAGCCGACCTTGACACCAGCTATACGAACATCTGCCTTTTTATTAAGGCCAGAGATATCATGTGAATAAATGCAATATTTTGCATACTGGTGAGTTGCAAGACGTAATGAGCCGATCTGAAAACTCATATAAATAAGAACACCAAATGCAGCAAGAATAAATAAACCAACTGCCGTTTCTGCTTTTAACTGCACTTTCTTTATCCTTTTTATTATTGTTTACAACCAAAACAACCGCTTTACTGTATATACTGTGGTTTTCTGCTGGGTCTGGCTTTTTTCAAGATACGCGCAAACTTTTTGTGTCACTGGCATTCCCGCTCCGTCATCCACTGTTCCATAAGATATCACATTAAAAGCGGTAACTTCAATTTTTGGTGCCAGAATTTTTTTTATACCATCAGGTAGAACAGTATACTCCTTCTTGAATAAAGCTGCCAGTAGCTCTTTCCAAGAATTTTGCCAGTTCACCTGCCCCTTAACAGCGGTCAATTTTTTTATAATTTCTAGGCGCTGCTTTTTATCAAGATTTTGTTTTTCAAGTTGTAATAGTTGAGCCCACGAAGAAGAGACGTACAGGGGCTGAAGAGTAAAAGTTGGATTTGCAAGTGTAAAAAGGTCAGTAAAAGCAAGATACTCTTTATCTTGGGTGTTGATATCATAAAAAATATCACCGGTCATTTTCTGAGTAACAAGTTCAGTTACATCTTCAAGCGGCTTGCCCCGTTTTTGAAAAAATTGATACAACAGTTGAGAAAAATTCTCAAGAGAAAATTTCTGCTGAATATATTTATCTACCAAAGCAATAAGGGTTTGAGCATCAACTTCTTTTTCAACTTTAATAAACTGTTTTTGCTGAAAATCGTATGATTTATTAAGATTAAGCTTACCTTCTTCGCACGAGAGATACATCTTGATTTCACCATCGATGCCATCTTTTTCATCGGTTAATTTAAAAATTTGTTCCCGATCGGTGTATAAAAAGGGCACAAGATTTTGATCAACAGCTTTTTTATCTATCTCAAGCGGGTTAGTCAGCTGCGCACGGGCAATCTCAAGGCCATTAAGCGCAAGCATACGCGCTTGTTGCTGCTTGATAAGTACACGGTGCAACCGGTCAAATGCAAGCGCGCGCTGAAGTAAGCTGGTAACTAATACACTGCCCAATGAAATAATAAAAAGTGCCATAACCAAGACAAAACCTTGTTGCTTATTATGCATGTTTATTTACCCCCAAGCTGCGAAAGAATACTATTTGGCTTGCCCAACGTTGCCCCTGTAGGCTTAATTGGTGACGCTAGCCCGAGCGGCATTCCAGCTTGTCCGGCCGAGTTGCGTCGGTGCTTTTGGTTGGGCCGGAGCTTCTGCTTGTGCAGGCTCTTTATTTTCTTGTGGCTGTTGTCTTATTTTTGGGTCAACAGGAATAAAAAACGAATAGGAAAAGGGATGTTCATGGTCAGAATCAAAGTCCCCCATAACGCCATTAATGGTAATAATTTGCGGTAATGCTATCGGCTGTTCGATTTTATCTTTCCCCTGACCAGGGGTTTGTTTTTTCAACATCTCTGCAAATGACCACGAAGAAACCTCTTCAACCTTTTTTCCCTTTTCTTCCATCTTAATACTTATACAGGTAATAGAAGATGTTTTTATGCCAAATGCAATGGCGTTACAATAGATTTTTATTGTCTGCCAGAGCCCGTTCAAAATCTTGCATAGCAAGTTTGGGTGATTCTTGGCGTATAAGGGTAAAATAGTTTTGATGATTGGGGTCAGGCTCCATAAGATAACGCACGCGAGCCAAGCGCGCTTTTGGTACGCTATGGCGCACTGTTTTTTCACCATAAACATTTAATATATTGGTAGTTACAAAACTTAAACTTTTGAGTTTTTCATTTTCAACTTCAATCTGCAAACCAAAGCGTTTAAAGTATTCCTGTTGTGCCTTTTCTTGATCCTCTTTTTTTGCTTTAGGGTCTGGAACAAAGCCATATAATGGCACCACCATGGCTGAAATATCTTTTTGCATCTGAGAAAAAAGCATCTGTTGCTGACCATCTACGGTAATAAGTTGATTATAACGCTTTGAAGATTGCTGCAGCACTGAAATGGTATTAAAAACCATGATACCCACAAAGCTACTTATGGCCAGCGCAATAATAATCTCAATAAGACTGAACCCTGGCCTGACCTTCGAAGCTTTAGCGAAGTAGGTCCTGACCTTCGAAGCCTTAGCGAAGTAGGTTCTGACCTTGCAAGCTCCTGTCATCTGTAGCTTGGTGCGTTTAGCACTGTTAAGCGTAAGATGATTAGCGAAGTAGGTACGCATCATCTAAGCAACTCCCTTCGGGACAGCGGCCTGTGGCTTTAATGGACCCTGGGCTGGCACCTGTTGAGTTGCAGGTGACGCAGCTTGGTTACTTTTTTGTTCTTGGCCGGCTTGTGTCTCAACCTTATTTTTTTCTGGGGCTTAGACCGATATGAATATTTTATCAACGTAAAACTTTGAGTGGCCATAATTTTTGTCCACGAAACAACCACTTTTTCAATAACAAGATTTTCAACCTCAGCTAAGGGCGTGCCCTCACGCGGCTTTGAAACAGAATAGACAATCTTGAAACCGTCCTGTTCACGTTCGATAGTTTTTTCTGGTTCAGTAGGCGGCTGTTCTGCCTGTGGCTGTTTTTCTGCATCAACAAATGCCTGCAGAGCCAACTGTTCAGCCTGCCACTGGCAGTTATCTTTAAATAACATAGTTTGCAGGGTGTTCTGAAGTGTTAATAAGCTGGTGATAGTAATTCTTATCATCACCAATGCTATTAAAACTTCAATAAGCGAAAATCCTGGAATACAAAAAGCTGGGTTTATAGTTTTCATCTATATCACCACAAACTGAACAAAAAAAGGATTTAATTGCAACTCAAATGGTTTACCAACCTTTGCGTCACGCAAGACTATCGTAACCTGCTGAGAAAGGCCATCTGGCATAATATAAAACCAAATCGTTTTAAGGTTACCGCCACTGGCTTGGTCTTTGCCATCAATAATAAATTTTTTCAACTTCAAAGTTATCGTTCCACACCAGAGAATCGTTGCCGTAATCTGATTGCACCCGCTCAAAGACAGGCTTATCTGGTGAAGTCGACTCCAGACGAATAGTAATTTTTTTTATCTGAGACTCAAAATCAAAAAAAAGCTGAGCCGTGCGCCCACTTACTAATGCATGGGTATAGGCATTACGCGCAAGCATATTAAGCTCTGCAATAAATTTTTCTTGTTCGTTATAGTTAATACGCGTTAACCGGGGTATCTGCGTGGCCATGACTGCTACAATAGCCATGGCCACGATAATCTCTAGTAAACTGAAGCCTGATTGCAATGTTATGCTCTTATCCATTCAGTTTCCACTGAGCCTTCACCATTAGAACCGAAAGAATAAAGTTCGTAAGGCGGCTTGCTGCCTTTTGGATTAAGAACATATTGATATTCAGCACCCCATGGATCTTGAATCTCTACAT
>CAWKEK010000016.1:0-15396 GCA_963848615.1 uncultured Candidatus Babeliaceae bacterium | reverse complement strand
ATGTCTCCAGAGGGATGTTGCCCTTGCCGATATCTGTGTGTCTGTCTACATGCGAATTAAAAGGTTTAAGGGAATCATTCATATGAATAACGTGTAATTTTTTTATACCAAGAATAGTATCAAAATTTTCCCAAAAGGTCTTATAAGATTCGTGCGTAGTGAAATGGTAACCAGCTGCAAAGGCGTGGCAGGTGTCAAAACAGAACCCGACCTGTTCTTTTTTTTCTATGTCCTGATAAATTTTTTGAAGTTCTTCAAGGCGTGAACCTATAATAGATCCCTGACCTGCCATATTTTCGATCAAAATTTTTGTACTGCCCCGACTTTCATACAGTGCTTGATTTATGGTTTCGGCACAATGAGCCGATGCCGTATGTAGGTCTGAATCAAGTCGAGACCCAGGGTGTAAAACTAGATAAGGGATTTCAAGCAGCGCGCAGGCCTCAAGCTCCAATTTCAACATATGAACCGCCTTTTTTCTGCTTGACGAGTCTGGCGAGGCCGGGTTCATGAGATAGCTTGCATGAACCACAACGGTTTCAACCGATGAGTTCCTTTGAGTTTTAATAAATTCGGTTGCCGCTTGCTGGGTGGGCAGGGTGAACCCCCATTGTCTATTAGAATGGGTAAATATCTGCACTGCTGAACAGCTAAGTTCTTCTGCGGTCGTTATTGCATGGTGTAGGCCTCCTGCAACAGAAAGATGGGCTCCTAGCAGTGGAGCTGTTGATTTAACCATAAAAATCCCTTTATTTGTAAAGAAAATGAGTATAAATGAGTTGACAAATTAAGCAAATCTATTAGATTACAAATAGTATAAATACAACATAATTTCATAGCATTTACCTTCACTGTACATTAAAAAGTTTGGTGAAATTGATAGATTCTTACAATTTCTAAGATCCCAGGAGTTTTTATGAAACGGTACATGCCGTTTTTTCTTATTTTCATAGTTTTGTTTTTAACAAAAAATATTTTCGCGCATGTGCCGATTTGTGAAAATCTCAAAGAAGAAATGATTATTCAGCCATTAAACAAGTCTCCTTTTAAATGGGAAGTTGGTGACGGTTCAATTGAGTTCGCAACTCGTTTTCGTGTAGAGGCTTTCTACGGTAAAGGCCTTCAATTTTTCTCGCCTGACACATTGGATCAAATTCTTATTCCTGCAAAGCATACTATAGACTTTGCTATGAGCTATGGCCTGGGTAAACCAAGTCGTGGCTATGACGTGATTAAATTAAAGACAACCATTCGTACACGTGGAACATGGGGATCTCCAGAAAGCATAGCCTCAACAGGCAATGCACCACTTAAATTGACTGATGCTGTATTTGGTGTTCATACGCACCCAATTAATCGTTATATTTTGTGGATGCGTGAGTTATGGATGGATATATCTCTTGAAGGGATCTTTAATCAGCCAAATACCTATAACCATAGATTCACCATGGGCTTTTTCCCCTTTGAACTTGGTCGTGGAATTTCCTTGGGTAGCGCTTATGCAACAGATCCAGATATTCTTGGTTATACACCCATGGTTGGTATCGACCAATATGCTCCAGGTTTTAAGTTTTCTGGTAACTTAGTTCTTCCAAATTATCTTTCTTATGACGTGTACGCGGCGATTTTAAGAAACCGTTCAGATACTTTTGCTAACGTCAATTTTCCGACCCAGGGACAGGAATTCCCATCAGTTGGCGCAAGTAATATATGTTACCCGGCTCGAGGATTTGGAAAAATCGATTATGTAGTAGCTGGTCGAATTAATTGGAAGCCTGTTGACGATCAAAATAAAAAATTTCACCTAGAGCCATACTTTCTCTATGATAGACAGTCAGAACAACGCATTGAATTTGTTGGTGATGCCGAATCAAAATTGGGTACATTAGGTTTTGCGATTAACTCAGAATATAACGGTTTTATTTTTGATTTTGAATGTGCTAGAAACTTAGGCCGCCAAGTGGTTAAAGGTTGGGACAGTAATACTATTTCTATTGAAAATAGAAACGGGTCTGTCACGCTTGTTAATAGTGAGGTTTTGGCTGTTGCAGATCAGGGCAGTGATATAGCTGGTGAAAAAGCTATTATCTCAAAAACAAATCAAAGTATTATCAATAAATCTCCTCGTGGCGAGCAGTACAATGGTCAGCAAATTGGTGAAACAAATTTCCAGAATACTAATAGTCGATTTACTAATCCATATACCAATTCATATTCTGGATTTATGTTTGTTTCAGATTTAGGTTATCGCTTTTCAAAAGATTTACGCTTTGCTGTTGAAGTTGGTTATGCAACAGGTGATGCAAATCCAAATCGTGATATATATGCTTTAGGTGAAAGCAATAAAGATGGCGACTACCGCGGCTTTATTAGCTTACAAGAAGTCTATCAAGGTACATTAGTAAAAAGTGCCTTCCTGTTAAATGGTTCGGCAAAAGTTCCACGAGTTAGCAATTTCGGCTCATCTAGTGTTAGCGATTCTACAGCAAATACTATTAGTCGCTTTAATAATATTATTTATGTTGGTCCAAGCACCGAGGTTAAAGGCACATTTTACAATATGCCGTGGACGATTATGCCAAATATTATTAGCTACTGGCAGGAATTTCCGCTCAAATTGTTCAACAGTGTCACAGAAACTACTAAAAACGCACGCCAATGGCTTGGGGTTGAAGGTAACTTCTTTGGGGACATCATGTTAGCCCAAGATTTTAAATTATTCTTTGTCGGCGCATTGTTTTTTCCTGGAAGCTATTATGATGACATTAAAGGTTTAGCGATTACCAAAGATCAACAAAAATATCTTGAAGGTAAGGGCGACTTTGCGTTATTGCCAAACAATCATGTAGCATTTTTCATGAACGTTGGTCTTGAATATAGGTTCTAAGACATATATACTTATACCCGTTAAGTGTAGTTATGATTAAATCTAAAGGAAGATTGTATGAAAAAATTAGTTGCGTTAGCATTGTTGCTTTCATTTGTTTCAGTTCCCGTTTTTGGCGAAGATTCTTCATCACCTGCTTGTTCTGAAGAAGTAACATGTGGAAATAGTTCATGCACATGCAAGCAGCCATGTGAATGCGACCCATGTATATGTGAAGATATGGAAGAAGAAACAATAGTTTGCTGTTCAAAAGAAGATTGTGATCATGGTCAACCAACAGATCATAATAGAGATAATAAATAATAAACTTTGAAACTATTTTAAAATTGAGGGTCACTTATGATAAAATTAAGTGACCCTTTTCTATGTAAAGGAACTTTTATGAATAAAATTTTAGCTATTATGGTTACTGGATTTTTGGGTGCCAATCTGTATTGCGCAGAGGATATTAAAACTATATTAAATAATAATAATATATGTGTTGGACCTGAAGTTATTAAAGCCTTAGTTTCCGCGCATGCAAAAAAGGCTTTAACAAAACGAGATGCAACCCGATGCGGCATGCAGGCCGAAGATGCTGGATTTTTAGTCGAGAGCTTTACATGCAAGAAAATCCTCTGATAGAGCCGGCAAGAAAAAAGCTGAAGCACCCAAGTATACAGTTTTAGATCCAACATCACTAAGAAAGAATCCGTATGCGAAGCTTGATGTAAAAGTTGAACATAGAACATATTATAGAACCCAAGACACTCAATCGAGTTCTGATTCATCAGCGGCAGGTACAAGAACCCTTCCTGCTCTTGTGTTGCCATGGCATCCTAGATTTAAAGAAGTCTCTGCAGCTTTTGCAGAGTATGCCGAGCACAACGGAACCAAAAAAGAGTCTGTTGAATAGTTCTACTTTAACTATACTATGGCTCATTGAAAGATTAAAAAAATTTTACAAAACTTTATTTTGCCAATTATTTTTTTTTGATTCTCTTGTGCTCCAAGACTGGCTTTTATGATTAAAGCTATAGTTGGTTAAGAGCCATTTTTCATAGCTGTTATCTAGAGTGACCTTTATAAATGATAATGGTGTGCCGAATTGATTCGTGCAGACGGTAGTAATAACTTGGTTATTCCAGATACTATATATTCCGGTATTTCGTGGGTCAAGAATGCCCGGCATAGTATCATTATGTTGGTGCGCACGAATAAAACCTCTTA
Organism: uncultured Candidatus Babeliaceae bacterium; assembly: GCA_963848615.1. Classification (GTDB taxonomy): domain Bacteria; phylum Babelota; class Babeliae; order Babelales; family Babelaceae; genus BOG-1370. The sequence goes on along the minus strand of CAWKEK010000016.1, from coordinate 11,300 downwards.
CCATCGCACTGCCTGCATTATAAAGTTTTAAAGTCTCTTGCGTGAGGTTGCGGCCGATAGAGAATCTGCCGCCCTTGCTTTGACTTGTGTAATATGAGTTAAATTGATCTGCATTAAAATCGTTCCACATAAAACCCAAATTATAGGTCTTTATTGTCCGACCGGATATATTTTTAAAAAGCATGCCACATGAAGCATCTGCAGATAAATCTAGATTATAAACATTAAAGTTTTCAGGAACGATAAGTTCTGTTATAGCATGAAATAATCTGGCTTCAGGAGCATTTAAAAAATCTTTTGGATTGTACCGGCATTCAAGGCCACCGTGACAGCATTGGACATAGTTATTGCCACAGCCTAAAAAGCACGCAACAGGCAGCATATTATAAAGATGATTAATAGTAGTAAGAAGTTTTATGCTTTCTAGTGAGCCGTATTCAAAGTTCGATATAGTTAAAAGATCTTCCAAAAAGTTTGGGCCGCTCATGTTGGTGTTTTGGTATAGATCTTCATGGTTGCCCCTGATTATTATTATCTGTTGAGGGTTTTTAAGCGCCAACTAAAAAGTAAGGTCATAACCTCTGCGCCATGCAAACCTCTATCGACAAGGTCGCCTAAAAATAAGAAATATACATTTTCAGACCGTATGGTGAGGTCATTATCTAAAATACCTTCCTGGTAAAGTTTATATAGTACACGTGCTAATGCTTGGACATCACCATGAAGATCGCCCAATAAAAAAACATGTGTTAAATCGGTGAGTCTTAATTTTGCAACGTAAGGTTTTATTGCAGATGGGTTATTGAGTGCGTTAAAATGTGGGTCATACGGTTCAATTTTTTTACCAAACCATACCGATTTTTCAATAATAGTTGTTTGAAGATCAATAAATTTTTTAACCGTTGAAATAAAACGCTCATAGCTAATAATCGGTTTTGTGTAAGTCAAAGCGCTTGTATTTTTTGTAAAATAAATACCAATCAAGAATTGTCTGTGGCTCAATAACTAGCGCATCGGGTTTTATATATATACAGTAGAAACTTACAACAAAAATAATAGATAAGATTTTATTAATCATAGTGTATTTACTATACCATAATATTCTGCCAGTCGCTGAGACTGTTCTCTCTCATCTGCCAATCGAAAGAATCTACTTTACTGCTGAAATTTTTTAATCTCCAATTTTTATAATCGTTTTGCACAATAAGTTCAATAAATGACACATTACCATTAAAAAAACTGGTTGCGATTGTGGTGATAACTTTGTTTTCCCAAAGCGTATAAACACCCATGTTTGATGGATTAACAACTCCTGACATTCTGTCATTATGCTGATGCGCTCGTTTATGCCTTTAACCGTGCAGACGGCGCTGTACTTTTCTAAAATATTTTGTGTAAGTAATCTGCCCATAACAAAACCGCGCCCTTTATCACAATATGTCCAAAGATTATCGTTCGGTTCTGCATTAAAATCGTTCCATAAAAAACCTAAATTAAATGGTCGGATTTCATCCAGAGTAAGACCATTAAAATTGTCTGCGCATGCTGGGTCAATTTGCATTTTTGTGTATTGTTCAAAGTTAAATAATGGCGAGGTAAGTTTCTCAAGAGCCTCAAGACATACCGGTTGAGCGGTTTTTAAAAGTTCTTGTGGGTTGTAGCGAATTTCTAAACCACCATGGCAGCATTGCATAAAAGTTATTATTACAACCAACAAAGGCTGCTACCGGCAAAGTGTTATAAAAAAGTGCGATGCGGTTAATAAGCTCGGTGAAACTATTTTTTATGGTAGTTGAATCTTGGGAATTATAAAATAATTTTAGCTGTTCATAAAAATGTTTAAGCTCAGGCGAATTTTTATAATAAGCTTTTTTATTCATTGATATTGTTTCATGGTTGCCACGAATAAGAAATACTTTTCCTGGATTTCGTGATGCAACAATGAAAATAACGGTTAATGTGTCAATACAATGTTGGCCACGGTCTACCATATCACCTAAAAAGAAAAAGGTGCAATTTGGTTGAGTAATATGAAAATCGTTATCGATAACACCATCTTTATAAAGCTTATACAAGCAAGCACATAATGCCTGAATATCCCCATGGAGATCGCCCCAGAAATATGATCTGCTGCCCGCTTGAACTGAGTATTTCAATAAAAAAGGGCGGGTATAGCTAGACATTTGACCGTCAGAAAGGTTCGGGTCTTGAAAATTCACTGGCCTATTAAGCCAGTGAGTTTTACCAAGAAAATCTTTTTGCTGATGTATAAATTGATTCAAATAATGGGTAAATGTTTGATATGAACTTTTTGGTGTTTGGGGCACGGTAGGGTTACTATCTTTGGTTAATTCATGCCACTGTTTAAGGCTTAACGATTCAGGTTTTTTTAATGCAGCACGTTCTACGATAAAATCAGAATTTTCAGTAGGCTGCTGTACTATCAAACCAAGTCCTGTGCGGTCGGCGCAATTAACAATACCCACTTGAAATAACATTAAAAGAAGAAAAAAAAGTTGTTGCATCAAATCCCCTAAGCATTGAATTTTACAAAACTGTTTATTTGTTACAAATAGTATATTATGATGTAGCAGTAAGAAACAAGGTTAAAAGGAGTTTGTATGATTCATGCACGTAAACTTTTAAAATATAGTTTTAATTTTTTACTCAACAACCCACTCTTACTTTTTTATGGGTTTATTTATTTTTTACCGGTTATTATTGCAATAGTTGGGGTTATTCTTTTAACCATTAGTATTGGAACCTTGTCACTTATAACTTTTAGTTTCCCGACGATAATTAATACTGTTTTTGGGGTATTATTCGGCTCATTTTTAGCTCTATTTGTGATGATTATTTTTTTCTTTGCAGTTGTTGTTCTGTCTCTTGGTTTTACTATATATATTCAGGAGCATTTGAAGAAATCAAGCGCAACCGTTGGGGATTCTATAAAACGCTCATTGCGCATTTGCAGAAAAAACTTGTGGGTTGTTCCGGTATATATGCTGTATTTTTTTTGTGAGCAACACGCCATTGTGGATTTTAGGTTTTATAGTTTTTTGTTATGTCCCGCAACTTTTGGCAGATGGACATACGTCTTTGTCTAAAGTTTTTTCTCTTTCGTGGGACTATTTAAAAAAACATTCTGGGTAATGCTTGGCTTTTTTGCACTCATGTTTTTTTTGGCTGTAGGACTATTATTAGTTGCGCTGACATGTTTAGGTCTGGCTGCCTTTCTTTTACCTTTTTCAAAAGCATCTTTAATTTTTTCACTCTGTGCAGTTGCGACGTTTTTTGGATTATTTCTTTTTTGCATACTTGGTTCTATGATAGTTATTATTGGTATTAATAAGCTTTATATTGAAGCTGAACAACAAAAATAGGAGAGATTATGTTGTTATATTTTGCTGCTGTTTTCTTTATTATCGCTATCGTTGCTGGAATATTCGGTTTTTCTGGTATTAAAAATGGCGCTGTTGAGATTTCAAAAACATTATTTTTTGTTTTTGTAGTACTTTTTCTTTTAGCTATTCTTGCTGGAATTTTCGCTCCAGGCGTTTTTGGGCCAATAATGATAGCCTAAAAATTATTTAAATTTTAACTAAAAAGGGGGCAATTTTGCCCCTTTTTTTAGTTTTAGTGCGTAATTTTACAGCTGTGATACAATAAAAAAGATACTTTTTGGTGCCTAAAAGCACTTCTTTTATGTAACATGGTTGTAAATTATGGAATTTTTTAAAAGATCTACCGGCTGTGGGCAGGTTGAAAACTCATCTTTAGATAAAACAATTACACTGTGCGGTTGGGTTAATCGCCGCCGTGATCATGGAAATGTCATCTTTATCGATCTTCGTGACCGTACCGGGCTTATGCAAATTGTCTTTAGCCAAGAATTTTCGGCAGATGCACGCAAAATAGCCCACGATGTTCGCTCTGAATATGTCTTACAGGTTACAGGAAAGGTTGTCCGCCGTTCGCCTGAAACGGTGAATAAAGAGCTTTCTACCGGTGAATTTGAACTTCAGGGATCAGAATTAACTATCTTAAATAAATCTAAGACATTGCCATTTAACCTTGAAGATGCTAAAAATGTCGATGAAGAGCTGCGCCTAGAGTACCGTTATTTAGATCTAAGAAGACCAGAGGTCCATCAACGCCTTAAGATTCGTCACAAAATTATATTAGCCATGCGTGATTTTCTTGATAAACAGGGCTTTTATGAAATTGAAACTCCTATTTTAACTAAAAATACCGCCGAAGGGGCGCGTGAGTTTTTAGTCCCATCTAGGGTGCATGTTGGTAGCTTTTATGCGTTACCCCAGTCTCCACAGGTTTATAAACAGCTTTTAATGGCTGGTGGCATGGAACGCTATTTCCAGATCGCTCGCTGCTTTAGGGATGAAGATCTGCGTGCAGACCGCCAACCAGAATTTACCCAGCTTGATATAGAAATGTCTTTTATTAAAGAAGCAGATATCCAGACACTCGATAGAAGGGTTACTTGCTCACATTTTAAAAACACAGTTTAATGTCAATGTTCAGTTGCCGTTAATGCGCATGGACTATGATGTCGCTATGCGCGATTATGGTTCAGATAAGCCAGATATACGTTTTGGCATGAAAATTCACTGAACTTACTGAACTTTTCAGAGATACCCAATTAACTTTTATTAAGTCTATTATTCAAGCAGAAGGTAAAGTTGGGGCGCTCCATGTTCAAGATTATGCTTTTACGCGGTCTGAACTTGAATCATGGGTAAACCGTGCACTTAAAAATGGTGCAAAAGGGCTTTGTGTGGATTCGCTTCACGCATGAGGGCACTATCGAAGCGCCTATTGCTAAATTCTTGCCTGCAGATTTTATGCAACAAGTTAAAGCTATTATTCCCGATCTTAAGCCTGGCAGCACTATCTTTTTAGTTGCTGGGCCCTTATAAAGACGCTTGGACACAGCTTGGTAGACTCCGTCTACAACTGGCCGCTGCTTTAAAATTAATCCCAGAAGGGGTATTGAACTTGCATTGGGTTGTTAATTTCCCACTGCTTGAATACGATAAAGATTCAAAATCTTGGACATCTGTTCACCATCCATTCACCAGCCCACAGGCGGGGTGGGAGTCACAAGAGCCAGCAGGACATGAAAGCGCGCGCGTATGATATCGTTCTTAATGGTGTCGAGCTTGGTGGTGGGTCGATTCGAATTCATACGCCTGAATTACAGCAAAAAATATTCGATTATTTTAGGCTTTAACGAAGGCACCATGAAGCAGCATTTTGGCTTCTTGCTTGAAGCGCAAGAGTTGGGCTTTCCGCCACATGGTGGTATTGCTCTTGGCATTGATCGCTTAATCATGCTTTTTATTGAATTTAGAATCTATTCGCGAGGTAATTGCGTTTCCTAAGACACAAAGTGCTACAGACCCTATGATGCATGCCCCTACGCCGGTGGAAGATGCTAAACTTGCTGACTATGGCCTTAAAAAAGTTACCGTTTCGAAAAAAGCAGCGTAATAATTTTGACTAATAAAAAAGAGGCTTTGTAAATTTACAAAGCCTCTTTTTTATTATCTTTACTGTCTTTAGAATATATATACCCAATAAGCGGCGCATAACTTACAGAATATCCAGCTGTAAGATTAACAAGTGTTCTTACCGGTATAGTGAAGTTTCTGATACGCACGGTCCCCATATTGGTTGGGAGATATTTGTTTCCCGCAGCAAAACTTGCAAACGATAGCCGTATCCAACTAAATAGGCACCTATATAGTTGTCTCTATCAGGCAAATCTATAAATTTTTGAGTCCATTCCTGTGCTTGTAGGCTCATGCCCTCAGCCGACGAAGTTGGCGTAAGGCCCATAGCATGCAAGTTCATGTTTGAGATTACTATTAACGTTAATACTGTTTTATATAGTCTGTTATATATCATAATTAATTCCCCTATCCCTGCACTAATAGTCTACAGGAATTATTTCATATCTGTCAATGGCGACAGGGAAGAGATAATTATGCTAAATATTTTTAGAAGGTCGTTAATAATTTGTGGATTGCCGTTGCCTTTGGTTTTCTTCATGGCCTGGCCAACAAAAAATCCCCATAGTTTTTGGTTGCCGGCTTTATATTCATCGACAATTTTTGGGTTTGATGCAATAATTTCTTGAATAATTTTTTCAATTTCTTCAGAAGAACCAATTTGTTCAAGGCCCCGTTCTTTTACAACAGTTTGTGGCGATTGACCAGTTTTTGCAACAACCTCAAAGACTTCTTGTGCTGCACGGTTATTAATTATTTTGTTATCAAGTAAAGCCACCAATTGCGCCAAAAGTTCAGGCGTCATCTTGCACTGGGCAAGATGATTTTTTCTTTTTTATAAAGGCCATCAATTCACGCAAAACCCAATTTATGAGTGAAGGGCTTTTAGTGAATGTTATAGCTTTGTCATAGTAGTCAGCCACCTGAATATCATTAATCAGAACATGAGCTTCATAAGCAGATAAACCAAGGTCTAGGTAGCGTTGATAGCGTTGGTTTTGGTAACTTCAGGCAACTCAGCTTTAACTTTTGCTATCCAGTTGTGATCAATGTGCAGCGACGGGATATCCGGGTCAGGAAAATAACGATAGTCAGCAGCTTCTTCTTTGCCACGCATAGGAACGGTTTTTTGTTCCTTGGTGTCCCACAAGCGTGTCTCCTGAACGATTTTGCCACCATTTCTAGGGTTGCAATTTGGCGCTCAACTTCATATTCAATAGCATCACTAATAAATTTAAACGAGTTAATATTCTTTAATTCACACTTGGTGCCGAGCGGCGCCCCCGGTTTTCTAACCGAGATATTAGTGTCTGCTCTAAATGCCCCTTCTTCCATATTGGCAGTGCCAACATTAAGGTACATTACGATATTACGCAGCATTTTTAGGTACATACGTGCTTCATACGGGCTTGAAAATATCAGGTTCGGTAACAATCTCTAAAAGGGGTGTTCCTGCACGGTTTAAATCAACATAACTTTCGTTAGTAAGTGTGCTATGCAGATTCTTGCCGGCATCCTCTTCCATATGAATACGGTTAATTCTAATTTTTTTAAAAGTGCCATTTCTAAGGGGATATCCAAATAACCATTTTTACAGATAGGTTCAGTACTTTGGGTTATTTGATAAGCTTTAGGCAAGTCTTGGGTAAAAATAATACTTCGGGCAAAAAACTTATGTTGGGTAATTTGGCAATTTGTCGCTAAGCCGACCATAATTGCCCTATGGGGCACTTGTGCGTTAAGCACTGGGAGAACGCCAGGGTGCCCTGCACAAATTTGGCATATCGTTGAATTTTGTTCGTGACTAACAATATTTGGGCACTGACAGAAGATTTTACTTTTCGTGGTTAATTGTACGTGGACTTCTATACCGATAACAGTTTCGTAGCCAGACTTTAAAAGAGTTTCTTTTTCTGCCATGTAAGACCTTTGTGAGATAGTAAATTGCTTTGTAGTTAATTATCTCACATAGGTGTCTCCATTTGACAATTACAATCGGGGGCCGATTTGTCAAAAATTTGTTGCCCCTGTATACTCTATTTTATATGGATATATTAAATAAAAATCTCTACCTGAAAATAATTCTTTTAGTGGGTCTACTTACCGGGGCTAACGTTCCAAAACCCTATGTTAAAGCGTGTTTTGCAGGAAGGAAAGCAACTTAAAATTGCTAAAAAAAGAATTATAACCTTTACCAGTTGTGGTGGTGGTGGTCACGTTTCTGCAGCGCGTGCTGTACGCACTATCCTGCAAGATAACTATGAAATTGCAGATGTTTATATGCTGCGCGATGTTCTTGCCCCATTGGATTTTGTAAAGCAGGTAACTTTTGAGTATTCTTCTGCAGAAGATCTCTATAACTATCTTATAACTAATAAATATGTCTGGGCGACTAATACTGTTTGTGCTTATGGTAAGCATAGAATGCCTTTACAGGATTAAAAAAATGCAGAAACTGATTTCTGACTTTCTTGATCTTAACCCACCAGACCTCATGATTTCGGTAATGCCTACGGTAAACAATTCACTTTTGGCCGTTGCTAAAAACAAGGGTATTCCCCTTTATTATCGTTCCTACAGATTTAGATAATACTATGTTTATAACCGGCCTTGTAAATATCCTTACAGACTATGAACTTTACCGTTACATAGTGCCTTTTGATGACGCCAACATCTACAAAACGCTGAGTCCAGCCAAAATACCGGCCGAAAAATTTGTTGTGGGTGGTTTTCCGATTAGACAAGAATTTTTTACTAAGAAAAACGTAAAGACCCTTAAAAATGATTTCGGTGTGCCGCTCACAAAGCCTGTTGTAACGGTACTCATGGGTGTGCAGGGTCAACATCAACCTACGATTATGTTAAAACCCTTTCTCGTAGCAGGCACGCTTTGCATATTATTGTTTGTCTTGGCCGCAATGAATCTTTGCGTAAAAAAATTGAAAGAATTAGGCTGCCGTACCACGTAACCATGTCTATCGTCGGATTTACTGATAAAATGCCTGATATTATGGCTATGTCAGATGTTTTACCAGGCAAACCAGATATTCAGCGGCGTTCAAGTGGTGCTTGCCGGTTTCGGCGGCATCGCGCTCGTCGTTTCGGCCATCGGCATGTTCAATACTATGACCATCACCCTCCTTGAACGTACGAACGAGATCGGCGTTATGCGCACGATCGGCGCCTCGCCGCGCGATATTCAAATTTTTATTCTTGTCGGAGGCGGTCGTCGTGGGATTCTTGGGAGGGATGACCGGCATGGCAATGGGCATCGCCGGAGGTCTCATCATTAATTATCTTTTAAACCTCGCCGCTGCGCATTTTGGCGGCGCCGCCGTGGGACTTTTCTCTTTTCCGATCACTTTTTTGGCTTTCGTCACCGGTTTCTCCGCGATCGTAGGGTTTGTGACGGGAATTTTTCCGGCACGACGGGCATCCTCGATCAGTCCGCTCGAAGCTATCAGGTATAAATAGGATTATCATTTTGAGTTTTTCAGAGAAATCAAAAAACGAGATATGAGAGATGAACATGAGATATGAATGATTTATTCTGTACTTCATCTCTCGTCTCTCATATCTCGATCTTGGCGGAAATTTTATACAGGATTTCCGCTTCCACATCCTCTAATCTCTGCTCGGCTGCCTGTGGATAACTACCCCTTTTCTTGTGCATAACTTCTCGGTAAAATGAAGACAAGGATAATACCGATTAAATAAGTGATGAATTTTTTTGACACACGGGGAAAGGTTGCGGTCTTAGTTCTGATCTGTGGCTTTTTGATCGCCGGCGCCATATTTATGGCTGGCGGCCCTCTTCAATATATCCGATCTGCCTCGGCGCAGAGCACGGCAACGACGACGGTCAATATCTTGAATATCCCGCCGAACTGGACAGTGAATCCTTATACGTATCCCGCGTCCAACAGTTCCACGCCAACGAACGCTGGCTCGAATGTAACGTGGTATGGTGTCGCGACAAGCCCGAACAACAACAATGTTTACCTTCTGATCTGTTCAACGAGCAGTCAGCCGACAGCCGAATGCCAGCGCGCCACCGACCTGCGCCGGCGGCGCACCCAACACGTGGGCAGTTTCAGCTTCAACGCCGAGCGGATCGACTTCGACGGCGGTCTACACCACGTCGGCGGCCAATGCTCAGATCAACGTTTGGTATGGTTGGATCTGCGATGGCAATGCCATTACGCCGCGGTGTAATGCAACGTATCAGCAAGGTTCGGGGCTTTCGGGATCTCCGTTCGTCGTGAACCATCGGCCGAACTTTTCAAGTTTCGTAAACAATTCGCCGGCGGTTCCCGGAGCAGTGGTGACGTGGACGGCGACCGCGTCCGATACCGATACTTTTACCGGCGCGACCGATACGATCCAGCTCTTCGTGTGTAAAGCCGCCGACTTTACCGGACCACATGCGGTCCGGGCGGCACCTATTGTTCATCAATTGCCACGACCACTAATCCGATCTGTTCCACCACGATCGCCATCCCGACCCAGGACCAAACTTTTTCGTCATACGGATACGTCATGGACCAGCATCAGTTCCCGGCGTCGGGCGGTTCTGAGGGGACGAACGCGAACTATACGATAAGCGCGGTCGCGCCGACCATCGCTTCTTCAAGTATCAATCTTCTGAATGTCGGAGGTCTGGCTCAGCCGCTCGCGCTCACAAATCCGGGCGGACGAGAGCATCCGGATCGAAGTGACGTTCACGGCGTCCGACAATAACAGTTGCGTGAACACGGGCGCCGGCCAGGAGGTCGCGACCGCGACCATTGACGTGTTCCGTACCGGCGTCGGTCTTGGAAATTGCTCGTCATCGGGGAACTACAATGCGGACAACTGTTATCCGGCGGCTATCGGCACGACAACGTGGAGCTTCAGTTGTTCGCAGAACGGCGGCTCATGCGCCGGATCGAGCTCTCTCACGTCGGCATGGACCTGTACGTTCCCGATGTGGTATGTCACTGATCCGACCGATGGAACGGCAACGAGCACCCAATATTGGAACCAGGCATGGCTTGCCGCGGTGCAGGCAACAAATTATTTGGGTATGGCGAGTCCGATTACGCAAGGCGCAAACACGAACACCGTGCAGAGCTTCCTTGCCTCCCAACTTAACACTCCGGCGATCAACTTTGGTTCGCTCGCGCCAGGATCAAGCACGGTCACAACCTCGGCAACGACGACACTTTCCGAACTCGGCAATGTCGGTCTGAACGAAACGCTCTACGGCGCCAATATGTGTCCGACCTATCCCTCCTGTTCAGGATTGCCGACCTCTACCATTCCGGTGGGTCGATCACGTATGCCACCTCGTCCGTTCTTGTCGGATCAGCAACGTCCCTGCTCACGAATCCGGGCGCTTTATTGGCCATTCAGATACAGAAATCGACCTCGACCGTGGTGTCGTCGCTCGGCACGACGTGGTGGGGTCTCTCGGTTCCGGGAACAATCCAATTATCCGGCGGCTATACTGGTCAGAACACGTTCGTTGCCGTGAGGAGTTCGCCTACCTCATGGTAGTGCGAGATGAATTTTCCTTATGCACTGGATTTCCCCAGAATTTTGCGGGATTTTTTTATTGTGGTATTATTACAAAAAGAGTCAGGCGGAAAAAGTGCAAGAGGAAGGAGGACGGGCGAGGTTCATTTTTTTTTTTTTTTTTTTTTTTTTTTTTTTTAAAGCAGAGGCAGCAGCAGCAGCAGCAGCAGCAGCAGCAGCAGCAGCAGCAGAGGTTAAAATAATCATCTCAGA
>CAWKEK010000015.1:0-61893 GCA_963848615.1 uncultured Candidatus Babeliaceae bacterium | reverse complement strand
TTTCTACAACTATTTTTTTCATCGTAAACTTCTTATGGTAAGGTACTTTTATTCACGAGCGTAATAAGCTGATTAAGATATAAATCAACAGCCGATAAAGTCAAGTTAATCTCCTGTATATAACGATGATCACCAGCCGGAATTTTTTTTAATAATGTTTTAAAATAGGTTCTTTGACGCTTTGCATAGTTACGTGTTTTTTGCTGAATAGTTTTAACAAGCGTCTCATAATCTATCTGGTTATTCTGATACGCTAGGATATCATCATAACCAATCGTTTTTTTCACGGTTACAAACTCTTTCCATGCTGCCGGCAACCGCTCTGTCTCTTCAAGCCAGCCATTATCAAGCATAAGTTCCGTGCGCATATTAATACGTGCATAAAGATCTTCTATGTTTCTCTGTATATGTAACAACAGATACGGCATAGAGGGCCTGTACTGCAAGCCTACGCTACTGGGCAGAACATTATACGAATAAAAAATCTCAAGCGCCCGGTCTATCCTATACTGATCATTCTTGTGTATAGCTGCCGCACGTACAGGATCTATCTTGTTAAGCTCTTCCCACCCGCCAGTCCTACGTAGCCTAGGCGAAGTAGGATCAGGTAACGGCAAAAAATTAAAGAGTAACATTTGATAGTAAAAGCCAGATCCACCGACAATCAGCGCATGTTTGCCACGGCCATGGATATCAGCAATAGCAGCTTGTGCAGCTATTTGATATTCAGCATTGCTGTAATTTCTTGGCTCTTTAATGATATCAAACAAATGGTGTCTGATTGGTTTATTTTTCCAATCAGGCTTTGCCGTACCAATAGAAAGCGGTTCATAAATCTGCCCCTGATCAGCATTTATAATTTCGCCATCTATTTTTTCTGCCAAAAGTTCTGCAAAGTCTGATTTGCCAACGCCTGTGGGGCCCGCAATAATAATTATTTTTTTCATAGAATAAGTATAGCACTAAGCGCTCAGGCCGCAAACCCCTTCAGGCCTTTGCTCGGTGCTATGGCGCCAGACGGTGTCATCCCGGATCAAATCCGGGATCCACCTACAATACTTATTCCTAGTTCACTTACATATAACTTTGATGTTGATTGCTTGAAGAAGAACAAAGTGTTCTGAGTTTTTGAACAGTTTTTTCTGTTTCTGCATTCTGTACAACGGTTATCTCTTCTACAAGTAACCCTTCAGTTTTTTGCAATATTGTTTTTTCCCCAAATGATAATTTCTTTTGCGCTTCTATAGTTCGTAAGTCCTTATAAATAGCTGAAAGATCTTCAAGCGTTCCCCTTCGCAGCTTAAGTTGATATTCTTTGTGGCGCTTATTCCAACTACTTGCACTAAACTCAAATGGGGACAATTTACGTTCTGGTTTGCTGAGATTATTAAAGATAGTATGGATATCGTTGGCACTGCTTAAGCTTCGCAAGCCGATACTTTCTATATTACTTATGGGAACCAGGATGGTCATATCTTTATTAAGAAAGGTCAATTCATAAAAGGCTGCGTTGTCAGCCCCTACTTGTTTTTCTATGATGCGGTTTACGTAGGCAACTCCGTGGCCTGGATAAACAACTTTTTGATGTAACAGAAACATGGGTCATCCTTTTTTTAAAGCTGCATATACAACCTTAAGCAAAGTTTTACCCTTTCAATATGTCAGTATATCATATGTCAGCCCTTTTAAAAGCAGTCGACCACCCCATTCAAGCTACTAAAGGGACAACCGCGCTTTAAGTACGCCATTATTTTAATAAAAAGTTTTTTTAAAAAATGTTTCGCAAGGCGAATTGCGTAGGCGCACTCCTTGGCCAAGGCTTCGACGTGCAGGCCCCCCTGCATCCCCACGAGCACCAGGGGTAGACCCCGAAGCCGCCCTGCGCCATAGCGCGTCGCCTGGGACCCATCGCCCCCCCAATAGACAAAAAAGTCCCAAATGTTAGGCTTTTTACATAGAGGCAACAATAAAGCCAGCACAAGCAGACCATCAATTATCGGAACCCAAAAAGGGAATTTGAAAAGAAAGTATCAAAATACCTAGCTCAAAGCTACGGTTATCAGAAACAAAAAAGCCTTAGGGGGGCACATGAAAACAGTAAATAATAACTTACCAAAACAGTTACTATTCTTTTTAACATTACTACTTGCTTTCACTCCGGCATGTAAACAGCAAAAACAAAGTCTTGCTGGCGCCCATAGCGAAATTGCTGCAGGTACAATAATAACCGCGGGCGGCATAGCCGCAGTTCCCGTATTAACTGCCGCAACAGGACTTTTAATAGCTATCGGTCACGTGAGTTTATTAGCAGTACCTATTTGTATACCAATTGCGCTTTTTGCCGTCGGCATACCATTGATTGTGGATGGCGTTAAAAAAAGAAGAGCGATCAAAAAACAGAGGTTGCTTGAAAAGCTTAAGCAAGAACAGCAAGCGCGCGAACAAAAAGAATCTGAAGAAATTCAGGAACATGAAGATAATGAAGATGAAAACGATCAAAAAGAAAACATTCAAGATTAGAGCCACCTATGAAAAAACAATTACTCTTTCTATTAACGTTACTTCTTGCCATCACCCCAGCGTGCACAAAACAACAAAAAATGGCGGCCGCTAATGGTGCTATCGCAGCGGGAACTATATCAACAGCCGCGGGTATCACCTCAGCGGCAACTTTTCCTCCAGCAGTAGTAAGCCTAAGTGCTTTCGCGGGCGCAGGCATTACAGCAGGTGGCATAGCGTTTCTTGTTATAGTACCTGCTGTTTTAATAGGTGGCGGTATCGCAGCGATTGTCAAAGGTGTTCAACAGCGCGAAAAGCTTAAACAGCAAAAGTTGCTAGAAAAAAAAAAATTTGAACAAGAACAGCAAACTCGCATTCAAGAAGAAAAAGAAATAAGCCACGAAATTTAAAATTTCGTGACTTATTCATTTAATTTAAAATATCAACGAATTTCGCTTAGTCGATATCAGAAAGATCTGCAGCTTTTAAAAGGCTAGGCGATTCGTCTTGTGGTTTAAGGTCTGCAAACCCACCCTTTAGAAGACCTGCTTTCATCGCTTTAAAATTAAGATCACGAGCAATAGTATTCAATTGTTTGGCAGTTGCGGATTCTTTTCCTGTAACAGCATCATTACCTTGCGCGATTAATATAGCCTGTCTTAATGTTTTTCCAGTGTCGATAATGGCATCTTTATCATTACTTTTGAGTGCATTGTCTGCAAGCTGTTGTGCTTTTTCTACGGTGATATTTGCCTCTGGGTGTTCTTCTTTAGTTACCTGCCCTGCGTATGCAGCATTCAAACGGACTTCTAATGCAGAATAAGGATTTTTGGCAGAACGTACAGAAGGAGTGAAAAGATCAGGAGCAAAACGAGTAGAGTTAGCATTCATATAGCGATCAGACGCTACAATATCCTTAAAAGCCGTTACAAGGCGGGATGTATTAGCGGGGTTTGCAAGAGCCATCTCTGCCAACTTTTGAGACTGAGTAACATCGAGCATATTTTTGTCTGCAACTCTTCTTACCTTTTCCTCAAAATCGCTTAATTCTTTAGCCCGTTCCGAGTCACTCCCTTCACGCGACTTTGCTATTAAAGTAGCATCTGCTAAAAATTTATTTATGGCAGACAATTTTGGTAAATCTGCAGGGTTATTAACAGCAAATTGAGCCATTTGCTGGGCCTCACTTACTGTAACATTTTCTGCCGTTGGGCGTCCTCGCCAGAATCGTGCAATTGAGATTCCACGAGTGCCGGCAGATGCCGCTTCCAGCCCACGCGCGCCAGCTTGCGCTGCACGGGTTGCCATCGTATGTGTAATGCCCACTGAAAGTACACAAGATATCAGTAGAGCTATTTTTGAATGCTTTGCCATTGTTTTCATCTCCCTTTTTATGAAATAAGCAAAAATTAATCTCTAATTGTATTATATAATCGGGGGGGGTAATAGTCAATAGTTTGGCTTTAATAAAATATAAAGTTGAGTGACTTGGACTAAGATTTTTTGAGTCAAATATTGACATGTTTTATAAAATACTTATAATTTAAATAAAATTTATTACATCATAAGTACCCAAGTAAAAAGGAAATATCATGGCACAAAAAATTATCGGAATCGATCTTGGTACGACCAACTCGGTAGTGGCATTCATGGAAGGCGGCACGCCAAAAGTGATCCCTAATGAAGAAGGTCAAAACACTACCCCTTCAGTAGTAGCGTTCACAAAAGATGGTAAACGTCTAGTAGGCGTTCTTGCAAAACGCCAAGCGGTAACCAACCCAGAAAATACTATCTATTCTATTAAACGTTTTATCGGGCACAGATATGATGAAATGAAAGATGAAATTAAATTAGCATCCCTATAAGTTTAGTAAAACGTGCAAATGGCGATATTGCCGTTAATGCACAAGGACAAAGAATATACACCAGCAAGAAATTTCTGCTGCAATTTTAGGTAAACTCAAACAAATCTGCAGAAAACTATCTTGGTCATGCGGTGAAAGAAGCGGTTATTACCGTTCCTGCCTATTTTAATGATGCGCAACGCCAAGCAACCAAAGATGCGGGCAAAATTGCAGGACTTGATGTTAAACGTATTATCAACGAACCAACAGCAGCAGCGCTTGCCTATGGTGCTGATAAAAAGAAAAATGGCACAATTGCTGTCTTTGACTTTGGTGGCGGAACCTTTGACGTATCTATTCTTGAAATTCATGATGGCGTTATTGAAGTGAAATCAACCAATGGTGACACCCATCTTGGTGGTGATGACATTGACTCAAGTAATTATTAATTACATTTTAGACGAATTTAAAAAAGAACAAGGCATCGATTTACGCAACGACCGCATGGCATTGCAACGCTTAAAAGAAGCTGCAGAAAAAGCAAAAATCGAACTTTCAAGCTATGCATGAAACAGAAATCAACTTGCCGTATATTACTGCAGATGCATCTGGCCCTAAACATTTAACATATGAAACTATCCGCGCAAAGCTTGAAGTCATTGTGCAGCGATATCTTTGAACGTCTTGCTAGACCATGCAAAAAAGCGCTTGCAAGACGCAGCACTCAACAAAAGCGAAATTGATGAAGTTATTCTTGTTGGTGGTTCAACCCGTATTCCAAAAGTACAGCAGCTGGTAAAAGATTTCTTTGGTAAAGAGCCAAATAAATCGGTTAACCCTGATGAAGTTGTTGCTATCGGTGCAGCAATTCAAGGTGCTATCTTAGCCGGTGAAGTAACTGATGTATTACTTCTTGATGTTACTCCTCTTTCATTGGGTATCGAAACAATGGGCGGTATTGCAACCCGTTTAATCGAACGTAACACCACTATCCCTACACGTAAGTCACAAGTATTCAGCACCGCTGAAGACAATCAAACAGCTGTTGATATTCGTGTTGTACAAGGTGAACGTGAATTTGCTCAAGACAATAAACTCTTGGCCAATTCAGACTCGAAGGTATTCCTGCAGCTCCACGTGGCGTTCCACAAATTGAAGTTACCTTTGATATCGATGCAAATGGTATTGTGAATGTTTCTGCAAAAGATAAAGGCACCGGCAAAGAGCAAAAGATTACTATTACTTCTAGTGGCGGCCTTTCAAAAGAAGAAGTTGAAGCTATGGTTAACGAAGCTCAAGAACATGAAGCAGAAGATCAAAAAAGCTCGTGAAGCCGTTGAAAAACGCAATCAGCTTGATGGCTTGATTATGGAAGTTGAAAAAACATTAGCAGAACATAAAGATAAGCTCCCAGCTGAAGAAATAACCAAAGTTGAAGCTGCTTTAGAAAAAGCAAAAACTGCGTTACAAGAAAAAGCTCAAGATAAAGACGCTCTTGAAGCAGCGTATCAAGAACTTTTAACATCATCGCATAAATTAGCTGAAATTATGTATAAAGGTGGCGCAGGCGAGCCTGGCGCAGGGGAACCTGGCGATAGTGGTGAATCTGCACGAAACGGTTCTGGAGACAACTCTGACGAACCTATCGAACCTGAAATAACTAAGTAAATACCATAACCTATGGCTGGGGAGCGTTCCTCCCCGGCCATTTTATATATACCGACTTTTTACCACCAGACCGGAGGTCCCTTGTCTATTGCTGCTGGCCTAGTAGGCCTTCCTAACGTAGGAAAATCAACTCTTTTTAACGCGCTCACAAAGTCGTCAGTACCTGCAGAAAACTATCCGTTCTGTACTATTGATCCACATGTTGCTATCACTACTGTGCCAGACACCAGAATCCCAAAATTACAAAAATGGTACGGCTCTCAGAAAACTATTCCTGCGTCGGTACAGTTTGTCGATATCGCCGGGCTTGTTAAAGGCGCTGCAACCGGGCAAGGTCTTGGCAACCAATTTTTGAGCCATATCAGAGAAGTGGATCTTATTTTAAACGTGGTCCGCTGCTTTGAAGATAAAAATATCGTTTCAGATTTTAGCGTTGTCGACCCAAACCGCGACTTTGATATTATCACGACAGAGCTTATGCTCAAAGACTTAGATTCTATTGAAAAACGCAAGGGCAAACTTCAACATTCACTCAAAGCCGCACAAAATAAGCCGACAGAAAAAAAAGAGCTCGAGCTTGAAGCTGCACTTATTATAGATTTAGAAAAAGCACTTAATGCGTTTGATTTTGTCAAAGTACAAGAACTATGCAAGTCGCCTTATGCAAAAAACAGTTTTTTACTTTCTGGTAAATCTTTTTTAATTATTGCAAATGTTGCAGAAGATGAAATTGCCGACAATGCATACCAACAGAATAAAAATTACCAAGCGCTGGTAAAACGTTTTGGTGTTGAATCTGTTATTCCTGTTTCGGCCCGCCTTGAATTTGAACTTTCAGTATTGCCTGAAGCAGAACGTGAAGAGATGGCAAGCATGATGGGTGTTACCCAAAGCGGCCTGAGCAGCATTATTGAAAAAACCTATGCACATCTTGGGCTTATCACCTTCTTTACCTGTGGGCCAAAAGAGATCCATGCATGGCCTATTAATAAAGGCATTAACGTGCGTAAAGCAGCCGGCGAAATTCATTCAGATTTAGAACGCGGCTTTATCTGTGCCGAAGTGTTTAATACCAAAGATCTTTTTGATCTTGGCTCAGAAGCCAAAGTAAAAGAATCGGGAAAAATGCGAACAGAGGGACAAGATTATATTGTTCAAGACGGCGATATTTTAAATATTAAATTTAACGTATAAAGTAACTATGAAAAAACAATTATTTCTTTTAGCGCTGCTTGCATTCACAACAACCAGCACATTATATAGCATGCAAGACGCCACGCGAGCTGCCTACAAAAGACGGGCTCAAGAAGGTGTTGCACAGCTTGCGATCTGCTGCGAAACTTTACCTAAAGTCCCCAAACTTGAATTTAGCGACTATTTTTTGATTAAAAATATTCCTCCGGTAGTATCAGCTTGGTTTGGTGGCGCATTAGCACAATATTTTGCTGGAAATACTAATTCGGAAAAACTAACCGCCTTACTCGAAGCTGAGCTACCGTCGGGAACTGCTTATGGAATACCGGGGCGAACTTTTTCGGTAGAAGTAGTTATTAACACTGTAGAAAATAGTGCTACGCTGCAAGAATATATGCACGATTTTTTAACAAAAACGGCTGTCAAACTGAGTGCTGCTTCCATGAATCTATCAAAACAACCGGTCTCAGAAGAAGATTTAGACGATCTTGCATTGCTTCTCGACTCATTCAGGTCGCTATTACCAAAATGAAAAAACAATTGTATCTTTTAGTGCTGGTTGCGTTCGCATCAAGTTAATAATATAAGAAAGCCGCGAAATAAAAATCGCGGCTTTTATTTTATTTGGTGTACCGTTCGATAACAGACCAAATAGTAGCTAAATTTTGCTGACACGCAGTGTACATCAAACCGCTTAATAGATCAACTTGTTGCGGAGTATAGCGTAAATTTAAGGTATCGGTAAATTCAGCAGTTGTTGGATTCCAGCCGTTTTTATAAGCAGAATTTGCTACCAAGGGGAAATAAATAAACGTGGGTGTGCCCGAGCCGATCCGTCCAGCATGCACCGAACAGACTTTACTAAGACTTTTTGTATCAATGGCCGGGAATGGCAAATTATTTGCCTGTGCGTATTTCTGCAAACAAAGCAACTCAGCTTGGCTTGTTGTGCCCGTGCTAGCATCAACGATAATAATAATATCAACAGCCCGCAAGCGATCAAGCATAGGCGGTAGCGGCACATTACACAAAAAGCCACAATCAATGAACGTTAAATCGGCCATTTGCGCACAAGCAGCGCCCGCAAGTTTGTAGTTCCAGTTTGGGACATGGCCAGAAAGTGGCCTTACTTCAGTGGCATCATCAAGCAACGTATGTGATTCTAATTCTTTCAAAAGATCATCAATAAGCGTTTGTTCATAGCCAGAGGCGCCAGAAGCCAGAGCCATAAGAGCGTCTTGAAGATCTCCAGACATAGCAGAACCCCATGTGCCATGACCAAAACTTAATGATTGCACCGGCACAGAAGAACTATTTTTACCCTTTTCAAAACGTGACCCAATAGAAGCAAGAGGAACCGCTGTTTTTAAATAAGGGCAACGTACTTCATAAGGCGTCCATTCTACCCAGCGGTAACATTGGTTATCAGCTGCTTCAAGCGGCGTAACGCAATTATAGACCGGCATCGGTAGCGAACCATCGGCTGGCAATGAACGATAGTTATCTAACGTAAGCTGTGTAAGAGCCTTTTTCCCAGAATTATATAAAACTTTTTGTGCTATCAAGCAACCCCATATATCATCAATAGAAATTGACTGTTTACTTGAAACTTTCTTTAAAAGTTCTTTAATAATTTGAGCCGTATCTACTTTATTCAACAACCCAATAGATAAACCCTTTTTAATAAAGGCAAGGTATTCTGCAACGGCCAAACGTGATTCAAGCCAGCCACTCAGAGCCCATGTTGAACCAGAAAGGGCGCATACATAGGTAGTTACGTCAATAAGACCACTTTCTTCCATGGCCTGCATAAAGCCCAACCCAGCGACCATCGCGCGTGAGCCGCCACCCGAAATACAAAAAGCTATTTTGGGAACCTTTTGTACCGAGCGGCCATAGTGATTTGCAAGCTTTTGTTGTACAAATAACTGCCTTTGCTGAATATAGCTTTGTTCCAGACTGTTTAATGTTACTGCAGTACGCACGAAAAAAGCTGAAGCAGGGGATGCTGAGCTTGCCAGGGCAGTAGAAACAAGCTGTTGAAGAATATCTACAATGCCACGATCATGCTCAGCATACAGGCCTGTAATGACAAAAACCGATAGAAAAATTTTTTTTGACATCATAGTATACACCTTGTAACTTTTTATGGGGTTAAATCTGGTATACTATAAGAAAAATTTAAACATTAATAAAAGTTTCTACGTAATATATTTTTCGGCAATATCACCAAAGCCTTGTGATATCCAGATTTTTGACTGTTTGATGCTGCAGTTTGCAACAATCTATCTCCAGGCTTTGAACCTGGAACCAAACACATAGACTTGCTTATATCATGAGTATGCGTAGCTGATTCATGGGCAAAATAACGTGCGATAGCATCAAGATCTCGAGCAAAAGATTCTGATAGCAGCACATCAATTTCTTGCCATTTTTGACACTGTTGCGGCAAGCACAAGGCAATGAAAGCCAACTTATTCAAGCCAACTGCTGAAAATTTCTCCGTAAATACTTGGGTATCGGAGTTATCAGGCTGGCATATAAAGCCATTTAATAGAAGAGCATTTTCTAAGTGTGCAGTTACCTGTAAAGTATGGGAACATGCTAAAAAAACCTCTGACAATGACAATTTGTGGGCATCATCAGGCTTATTTTTTTCGTTATATTCAGTACAAACATCAGTAAAAAACGTATTACAGAGTGTTATTTTCCGAGCGATTGCAAGCCGACCTCCCGCATCAATTGCAAATAGAAATGAATAATCGAGAGCGATAACAAACGGAATAACAAGAATTCGATGTAAAAAGTTCATACTATACCCCAGCTCTATACCATAATTTAAAATATTCAGCCTTAAATTACCCTTGAGGGGGTTTGACGCACAAGACTTTGACAGCGAAAAATGCAATTTTTGGCATTTATAGTATACTGGTTGTTAATGAAAAACCGTATAAAAAATAACGATTAAAGCGATGAAAAAAAGAAAAGGTTATTTTTCGATTTCAGCTGTAGCGCAGATGTTTTCCATTCATCAGCAGACCATTAGACTCTATGAAAAAGAAGGTCTTATAAGTCCGAAGCGCTCAGAAGGGAATACCCGTCTTTTCTCCTGAAGAGGATATCGAGCGACTGGAAGAGATTATTCATCTTACTCATAATATTGGCATTAACCTGGCCGGGGTACAGATGATCCTTAAGCTTCAAAAGCAGATAAAAAAACTTCAAAACGAAATGAACTCGCTTTTTTTAGCAACACAAAAAGAGCTTGAAAACGATATACAGGAAACGAATTTAGCCTTAAAAGCTCAAGCGTCTTCGCTTGCCGCTTTATCCAAAACCCGTGCGCTCAAGCGCACCAAGGGCGAACCGGCCAAACTTTCTGGAAGGACCAACAATGGTGATACTCAATAAATTAAAAAAAGTGCGCCAAGTCGCATCAACAGTCGTGCTATTAGCACTTATGAGCAGCGTATTACTCCTTATGGGAGATCTTTTAGGTGGCGTCCAGGGACTAACTATTGCATTAGTTTTATCAATTATTTTAAATGGTATTATGTACTTCTTCTCAGATAAAATAGTTCTTGGTATGTACCAGGCGCAAAAATTACCTGAGCCGGAATATACATGGATATATGAGATCGTCTCAGATTTAGCCCATGAAATGAGGTTGCCCATGCCGAAACTCTGGCTCGTCAAGACCCCCATGGCAAACGCCTTTGCTACCGGGCGAAACCCAAGCCACAGCTCAATAGCCGTGACGACGGGTATTCTTTCGATTCTGACAGCCGATGAACTGCGTGGTGTACTTGCTCATGAGCTATCCCATATAAAAAATCGTGATATCTTGGTCACTACCATAGCAGCAACCATGGCTATGGCTATCGGTTACTGTGCAGATTTTATACGCCACATGGCTTTTTGGGGCACTTTTTCTGGCAATTCTAATAAAAATAAAAACGGATTTTCAATTTTTGGCCTTATTATCATAGCAGTTTTGATGCCTATTGTTGCTCTTTTAATCAGACTCGGGATATCACGCTCACGTGAATATCTTGCTGATGAAACGGGTGCAGATGCGTGCAAAGACTCTTTGGCTCTTGCCAGAGCACTAGAAAAATTGCATAACCATATTCCCCATGCACATATGAATCCAGATGATACTGCTCGCGCAAGCACAGCGTCACTTTTTATTGTTCACCCTTTCACCAGTGGCGGGTTAACGGAGCTCTTTTCCACCCACCCGAATATGCACAAAAGAGTACAAAAACTGTATAACATTCATCAACAAAAAGGATACTGATATGGCACAAAATCACGATTCCAATCAAATGAATATCTCATACGAGCTTTTGATGTTGTTACAATGGATGCTCGAGCACGAACAAGAAACTATTAAAAAACTTATCAGTAGATCGTTACATACCGGGCTTCAAAAACAGCTTGAAATGGTTACCAGTCAACGTGAACGCCAGCAGGCGGCCGTTGAGCTCCAGGATAGTATTATCGATTTCTTTATGTTGCTTGAAAATCAGATTCATGATCTTATGAACGAAGACCATACGCAAGAAGTGATTCAGCGGAATATGTTGCCAGCGCTTAAGCAAGTTGATGCACGCACCTATTCGCACGGCGCGCTAGAAAACAGCATTGCCAAGGCAGAAGCAGCTTTTTGCAAAAGTGAAGTGGGCAATCCAAAAGAGATACTCTGCAAAGAGCTTCTTAAACGCTGGAAGCCAAGCAAAAAGATGCAACAAATTCAGTAAAATAGTTTTAACGATAAATTAAAGGGGGTTGCAAAAGCATCCCCTTTTAATTTATCGTTAAGTTTAGTAACAGTTTCAGCTGCGACATTAAAAAAAAGTTGATTTTGCCTTCATAATCAACCCTGTCAATAAGATTGATTTAGAAATAGAAGTGTTTTGTTTTTTGTATTGATTTTTAAGATAATCAGTAAAAAATAGCCATCCAAAAACGGCATACCACAGATTCTTATTGCTTTCTATATCATTCTTATAATTCAGTGCAGTTGCCATATATACAGCAATAGCGATATTTGCACAATCATAAACTACAAGACTTGGCTCCGATTTAACTGTAATAGATGTTAAAAAAGCATTCAAATCATCAACTATAAAATTTGTAAAACCTTCCGAATTACAATTCGAAGTAATAGAATTAAACGATATAAACATAACTAATAAGAAAACAATACTCTTTATTCCCATATAGAATCACCTATAAAATTATCTTTCGTACTAAACATTCTTTTAAGATCTGCAGACGAATTTATTTCAGGCATTGCTGCCTTAAATAAAAGAAATAGTCCCGTATGGAAAATTTTCTTAAAAAATAGATTTTTTTCTTTGAAAAATTTATTTTTATAAAAGTCTATGTAACACATTCCTAGGAAAAAAGCTGTTCCCGCAATCAGAAAATCCTGCTTACTTTTACCTTGAGCTAAATCAGTAGCTAAGAATGCACAAATGAACATGTTGAAGGCTTTAAAGCCTAAAGCCTCTTTTGATTCGCTTGAAATACAATTCTGCAAACTTTCCTTAAAATCTTCAGCCACATAACGTGTAGCTTTATACCAAAAATTATCTTCTTTATCTTCTGCGCGTAAATACAACCCAAAAAGAAGTATCACAATAAATAGTTGTTTCATTCGAACCTGTAATCTAAAAGTTTATCTGATCTTGCACCACCTAACTGTGCAAACAATATGGCGACATCTTGACACGCTAATGGTATCTTTTTAGTTTCGCTATTTGCATGCCGTATCATACAAGTTTTAAATTCTCTTTCAGCATCAGCGGCAATAAGCTCACTGCGCAGCTTTTCTTGAATCTCCCTTTGTCTCATTTGTTCGGTTTCAGCCTTAAGCTTTGATAATTTTTCTTGTTCTTTTTTCAATCGTGGTTCCGGGGTTAATCCAAGCCGATCTAATGCAACATTGCCGAACCATTTACCAACTTCAACCCCGACCCTTACCCCAGCATCTGCCCACGCATCAGAAGCCTCAGCCTGTGATCGAACTGGCCCTTCTGGGGATTTCCATGAGGTTGTCGGGGCATTTCTCACGAAATCACGAAATTTTTGTCTTTCAGAATCCATTGCACCTAGGTAACTAACTTTAGCACAAGACCTAGGCAAAAAAATATTTTAATAACAATATTCATCTATTTTTCCTCGAATATTCGTTCTTGCAAATCTAAGTCACCCATTTCAGCGTAAAGTTCAGCTAATTCTTTACAAGCAAAAGGAACCTTACTATCAAAAACAAATTCCCTGTTACCAGAAGATTCCGCTTTCATTTTACATCTTAAATACTCTGTTCTTGTCTAAACTTTTCACCCTGTCCATCAAGTCTTGCGTTTTCAGCATGAACTGGATCATGCGTTGCATAAGCAACGGCTTACAATCGTATACAAGAAAACCCTAATAGCAAAAATAATAATCTTTTTTTCATATTACCTGTGAGTATAATAATGTAACAATATAAACATGACTTTAATATATTACTTATTTTTTCATACCTGTAAAGATAAAAAACATATTTTTTTTATTTAATAAAATTCTCTACACATAACGTTTTTTTGATGTATACTAGCATCGACAAGCAATCGCTCAATCAGCACGCAGTCAACTCAAAAAGAGTGTGTAGTATGGAATCACGTTACAGCATCATAGACTTTAATGCATTAGCTTATAATTATTCCGTTATAAAGGGCCTTGCCAGCTCTTCGTTTATTATGCCCATTGTAAAGGCAAACGCTTATGGCCATGGCCTGGTGGAATGTGCACAGTTTCTGGAAACACAACATGCAGATTATTTTGGGGTAGCCCTCATAGAAGAGGCTGTTCAGTTGCGCAAAGCGGGAATTTCAAAACCAATTTTAGTGCTGGGTAGTATCGTAACAGACCAAATGGCACTCTTTTTAGAGTACGCTGTGGATATTATGGTTGCATCAATCGAAAAATTACAGGCGATCAATGATTGTGCACGTCAATATGGCACCACAGCACGTGTGCACCTGAAAATTGACACCGGTTTGGGGCGAATCGGCGTGCGGGCAGCAAATGCCGAAAAGTTCTTTCTAGAAGCTCTTAAAGCAAAACATATAGATATTATCGGTGTTACCTCACATTTTGCAACGGCTGATGCGCAAGACACCACCTATATGCGCGAACAATGTGCCCGATTTCAGCAGGCAACCTATTTTTTTGAAAAACATTCCCTACAGATGCCCTTACGCCATATAGCAAACTCAGGTGCTATTATGCAGTTCCCCGAATCATACTTTGATATGGTGCGCCCAGGGATCATGCTCTATGGCATTTATCCCCAAAGCTGGATGAAACCGCTCTGCACTCTTAAACCGGTCATGTCTTTGTATGCACGTGTAGTCTATTTTAAGGTTTTATTAGAAAATTCTAGAATTAGTTACGATCTCACCTGGAAAGCTGACAAAAACACCCGCGTTATCACCCTCCCTGTTGGCTATGGTGACGGCTATCCACGGGCCCTTTCAAATAAAGGGCATGTTCTTATTAATGGCATTAAATACCCCATAGTAGGCTCTATCTGTATGGACCAAATGATGGTTAATATCGGTTCCGGACAGGCCTATAATGGTGACCAAGCAATACTTATTGGCGCATCCGAAAATGATGCAATCTCTATTAATGAGCTTGCAGACTCCTGTAACGGCAGCCCCTATGAGCTGCTTGTTTTGCTCAATTCACGCATACCAAGACACTATGTATATCCAGCAACACCATAAAAAACTTAAACAATATCTTGAACTTCAAGCAGGCGCTATGTTACGCTTAAAGTAGAATTGTTTTACATAATGCGCTTGGCGCATCAATATAATAAAAAAGGGATACGTATGAAAACAGTAAGTAATAAGTTACCAAAACAACTATTTTTAGCACTTTGTACATTATTTATCGTAGTAAGCAGTCTTGAAGCGGCTTGTATGGGTGGTAACTGTACAAAAAAACAACCAAGAACTCATAAAGAACGTGGTTGCACAACAGGTCGTTGCGGTAAGTAAAACTATTGCTTTCTTTTAATAGTTTTTGTGAAACTTATAATGTGGTCAATCTGGGTATACCACAAAGTCGACAAAATGCCCGAAAAAGGAGTTTTTATGAAAAAATTATTACTTTCTATACTCGCACTTTGTGCGTTAAGTATGGTTTCTACCCAAATTTCAGCAAAAGCTGAAAAAAGCACTGGCGCATCACAAGGAACAACAACTGTTCGTTGTGGCCACTGTAAAGCTCATTTAGAGCATAAAGATGCTAAATGTCATACACATGGCTGCCCAGGCGCAACGGTAATCTGTGAAAAACCAGTAACAGTTATGGAAGAAGAAAAAAGAGCTTGTGACACAACATGTACTTACAGATGTCCAGAAGGTACAGAACAACGTGGTGAAGGCGAAAACATGAAATGTATCACACGAAAAGTAATTGAAAAATCTCATGCACCAATCAAAGACACTGTTATTGATTGTAAACAAGCATGTCCAGCAGGAACAACTATGAAACCAGGCAGCGAACATGATCATGCACACCCAAGAGCTAAAGCTGAAAAAACAGCTAAACGCATGAAAAATACCGTTACAAGAGAAATGTAATTCTTTTTAACGTTTAATAAAATTAAAAGAGCCTCTGAAGATCTCAGGGGCTCTTTTTTTATGCCGCCCTAAGATATTATTGCAAATTGAAATAAACAAACGCTACACTATAACTATGAAATAATTTAATGTAACAGTGCGTTACGGCGCATAAAAAGGAGTAGCGATGAAATTACAATTACTTATCATTCTTGTCTTGTGCATCTCCTGCAATCTGTATATCTATAAACAGCTGCAGGCTGAAAAAAACACGCATAAATATACGCTCAGCAGTTCGTTACCCAAGCTGCCATTCCAACGTTAATTTTAAGTCGCATCGATGATGTGCTGACGCCGGTAAAAAATTTATCAAAAAAAATAGAATCTAAAATCGAGGCGATTCTCTGATTAAGGCTGGGATGACACGGTGAGGCCGTAAGCTTTATTCAAAAAAACCGGTCATTTTAAGCGCTTGGCGCAGTTCAAAAAGAGGCAATCCTATAACTGAAGAATACGAGCCATTAAGCGCTTTGAGATATTGTCCACCAAAGCCATCAATGGCAATAGAACCGGCGCATGCCAGCGCACCAACAGCGGCTATATATTCTTTAATTTCATGGTCTTCAATCGAAAAATAAATCTGTGAAATAACCGTCTGAGAAAAACGTTTTTCTGTCTGCCAGGCGCCCGCCACAAACGTTTTGCGCTCAAGACAAAAAGCCGTTGCAACACGCACCCATCGATCACGCTGTTTGTGAAGCTGGTTCACGGCGTCATCATAATCGCGCGGTTTTGAGTAAATATGCCCCTGGTCATCAGCCCCCAACGTATCTGCTGTAAGCACCCACTGGGTTTTACCCAGGCCCGTGGTAAAGTCTTTTGGTGCATCAGGCATTACAAGTGATTCCATTTTATGAATGGCTATCGATTCAACAAGCTGCTCTAAGGGCAATGTCCAATCACAGGCAAACTCGTCTGCTGACTGTGTAAGAACCTCAAAAGGAATACCCGTCTGCTGTAAGAGCTTTTTGCGTGAAGGTGATTGCGAAGCTAAATAAAGAATATTTTTCATACTAGTTAAGTTAATAAACGTTTTTAAGACTATCAATTGATTTTTAAAGTATACCATGATTAGTATGGAGTAAATAATAACTAAAATTTTACCAGGAAAATAAATTATGATTGCTTGGGATAAAAAAATCTTTATTGCCGGTTGCGGCAGCGTAGTACAATGCACCTTACCATTATTATGTAAGGTCATTAAGGTTTCTCCCAAAAATATAACCATTATGGATTTCGTAGATAATAAAAAGCGGATACAAAACTTTTTAGATCAAGGGGTTAGCTACGTACAAGAAAAAATTACCCCAGAAAATTATAAGGCGGTATTAAGTAAGTATTTAAGCCCGGGTGATATCTTTATCGACCTTGCATGGAACCTTGATACCTGCGTCCTTCTTGAATGGTGCCACCAAAATAACGTTCTTTTTATTAACACTTCTGTTGAAGAATGGGACCCGTACCATGATATACACCATACACCGCCTGCTGAGTTGACCCTCTATCATCGCCAAATGAAAATAAAAAAGTTGATTACGCAGTGGAAAGACAAAGGCGCAACGGCCATTGTTGACCATGGCGCAAATCCCGGGCTTGTTTCCCATTTTACCAAACAAGCGCTTGTTGAAATTGCACAAAAAATTATCCAAGAAAAACCTCATGACCCAAGAGTTTCAAAACTCAAAGACGGGTTAAAAAGCAATAATTTTGCACAGCTTGCCCATTTAACGGGCACAAAAGTAATTCATATCTCCGAGCGAGACACACAAATAACCAACAAACCAAAGCGCGTTAACGAATTTGTAAATACCTGGAGCATCGAAGGCTTTATTGAAGAGGGCATGGCACCGGCAGAACTCGGCTGGGGAACCCACGAACAAACGTTTCCAGAAAATGGCATATGTCATTCTTCTGGGCCACAGAACCAAATTCTTTTGTCATCACGCGGCGTCGATACCTGGGTACGTTCCTGGGTGCCATCCGGCCCAATCATTGGCATGATTATACGCCACGGGGAAGCCTTTGGCATTTAGACCGGCTGACGGTTTGGCAAGGTGATACAGCCCTTTATCGGCCAACAGTGCATTACGCTTATCACCCTACAGACTCAGCACTCAACTCGCTTCATGAACTAAAAATGCATCATTTTGACTCGCAGCAAACGCGGCGTATTTTAAATGATGAAATTATAGATGGGGCAGATGAATTAGGCTGCCTGTTAATGGGGCATGATTTTAAGGCCTGGTGGATCGGCTCGCTTCTAGATATTCATGAAGCACGCAAGCTTGCGCCTGGCCAAAATGCAACAACCGTTCAGGTTGCTGCAAGTGTTGTTGCTGCAACGGTGTATGCAATTAACCACCCAAACCTTGGCGTCTGCTTGCCGGATGACATTGATCACACAGAAATTTTAGCCGTAGCAAAACCATATCTTGGTAAATTTGTCTCAATGCCCGTGGACTGGACACCGCTTTCTGGCCCTGAACCATTTTTATCCTATGGCAAGAACTTGCCGCAAGAGAAAGATGTTTGGCAATTTAGTACCTTTTTAGTTGATGCTGATTTTTATAGGTAAGACAGAGCATGTCGTTATGGGATCAAAGAAAGTAACTTTTTATACGCATGATGGCCAAGGGCTTGAAACATTAGTACTTTTTGATTTAAACAAAGTTTATAACCTTAAAAACTAACATGGCGTATTAATTTCTATCCTAATCAACATGATTGTGTGACAGTTGTTGATGCCGTCGCTGAAAAATTTCCAGAACTATCGGCAGAAGCAATATAATAGGTATAGCTTACACCGGGTACTCTATTGTGATCATCATAGCGCAAGGTTCCTGAAGCGGGCACACTGGCAATAAATTGGGTTAAGCCCGCGTCACGATATATGTTGTATGCTGCAGGCGCGTTACCCAGAACAGGGGCTGACCAGGTTAAACGATTGATGTTATCAACTTGGGTAAGAAATATATTTTTAATTTTACAGCCGGTGAAATTAAGCGGCGCAGCAAGTATGCCCGTGTAAATAACATCGACAGTATTGTTATAGCCATCGATTGCGTATATATACTGCGCATTAGGAGTTGCTGCTAATCCAATAAAGCGTACAATTCCAGGCAAACTGAGACCTGGCGTACTGAGTGTACTATTAAATGTTGGGCTTGCTGGATTCGTGTTAATAACACTTACCGAGCTAATGTTGCCGCTGGTGCCAAGAAAATTTGTAACATAGGCATAGTTACCGTCTGCTGTTGTTGCTACGCCGTTGGGTGCATTAAATGCAGCTGAAAGATTCGGCGCTGCAATAATAGTATTGAACGTTGGGCTTGCAGGGTTTGTATCAATAACTGTTACATCAAATCCAGAACCATCGGTTACATAGGCAAAAAAGCCATTTGCTGTTATACCAAAACCTTCTGACTGTGGATTAACTGCATCAAGACCGGGAGTTGTTAAAAGAGTGTTATAGCTTGAGCTTGCCGGGTTGGTATCAATAACATTCATAACGCCATTAAGGTTGCTAATATACGCATAATTTCCGTCAGGTGTTATAGCTATTTCAAATGGACTGCTTGTTATAGCGTTAAGTGTTAAAACTATACTATTATACGTGGTGCTTGCCGGGTCGATATCAACAAGGCTCACACTGTTATTACCTGAATTGGTAACATAGGCACGTAAGCCATCAGCTGTTATTGCAATTCCATTTGGCGCATTAAAAGTTCCGGTAAGATTCGGCGCGGAAATGGGGCTGTTAAACGTGGGGCTTAATGGGTTAGTATCTATCACAAACACACTATTACTTCCTGCATCACAAACATAGGCAAAGTTACTATTTGGGGTTATTGCAAGAGCGGTGGGGTCAGAAAATATGCCACTCAGGTTTGGGGCAGAAATAAGGGTGTTCCATGTTGGGCTTGATTGATTTGTGTCTATAACCAAAAGGCTTTGACTGCCGCCACCTTCACTAACATATGCGTAGTTACCGTTGGGTGTTATTGCTATAGCCAAGGGTGAATTAAAGCCTGGGATAAAAGCAATAAAGGTATTTTGTAAAGCAGAACAAGAGTGTATTAAAAAAAGAGCGAACAAGATTTTTTGTCTATACATGTCAGAACCCTAGTATCGAGAGAGTTACGTAGTTTTTATCTAAGGGCAGCGTAATTTTTTGCATATTTAAATGTCAAGCTTTCTTTTTATTTTTATCTTGAAAAAATTTTATAATTCTTACCAGTATTTTATCAGTAACCGATCTATACAGTTGTCTAAAATAATGGCGTTCTTGGGTTCCAGCATACAGCTCTGCAACCTGCTTTTGTATAGTGCTTTTTATCGTCGCCCGATTTTCTGAACTATCCAAGTTATGTAATTTTTCTGGTGTTATTTCAACAACGGTTGCAACAGGGTCTGTTTTTATTTTATCAATAACTCTGCCAAAATAACGTATAATATCGGCTGAGCTATCCTGGAAACTCGAGTACACAACCATAGCAGATGGTTTATTAAACCATTCTTTCCATAACATATCGATTGCATTTTTTATTCCTGCAGGATAGCCGTTATAATAGTTAGGTACCATAAAGATAAATCCATCTGCAGCTGCAATCTGCGCACTCCAGGCCTTTACCGCCGGGTCATCAACTGGTTTCTGACGCGGGGTATCATCATTACCAAGAAATGAAAATCCTAACGTGCTGACATCAACAATCGTGGGTGAAATCTTTGGGTTTTCAGCGGCAACTGCTGCAATAATTTCGGCCAACTGCGCACGGGCCGTTGCTGGCTCTATATGCTCTGAGATAATAAGAATTTTTTTGATCGCATTACGCGGCTTGATGGTATACAGCAGATAATCGTAGGCAAGATACACACACGGCAAAGAAAAAATAATTAAAAAGAAAATAATAATTTTTTTCATAGCTACTTCTATACGGTAATGGTTTTGAGCAACGCTTCAATTAATTGGTCGATTGCTTTTTTTGTTTCAGCTTTTTTAATATTCCCGTCAGGATCAAATGCACTGTCTGCCATAGGGATTAAAACCGGCTCGCCGACAACCTGCATCTGTAATGTTTGCAACGTAGGCATAAGCGCGGCAACGGGCTCTTTTGCTTCATAACCTCAGAATACCCGATTAGAGCAATCTTTTTTCCGGCAGCAGCGTCACCCAAAGCATCGATGCCGTTTTTCAATACGCCGGTGTAACCACCATTATAATTTGGTGCTAAAAATATAACCGCCGATGCGTTCTTGAATTTATTCTGCCAGGCTTGTATAAGATTATTATTGATTGGTTTTTCAGGATCAACAAACGGAAGATCTTTTAAGTCAACAACTTCATGTGGGGTATCGTTGAGTAAATCTTCCAGGACATGGGCTATTTTCTTGGAAACACTGTGGTCTCGAGCGCTGCCAAGAACAATTAATATATTAGATTTTTTTTCGCTTACTTCAGCTTGTATGGGATGCATTATACCCGCAACTATTAAGCACCAGAATAAGATATATATCATCGTACACCCTTTGAATAGATTTATACAAAACTCATTAAAGCAATCATAACTGCGTCGAAAAAATTAGGCAACTATAAAATTGTTCAAAAAAAAGTGTGTAAGTACTTTGGAAACACTATCTGGTCTGTATTTTTCAAATCGTCAACTGACCACCAGGCGCTTCCAGCGGCCATCGATTTTTCTTCATCATTAAAATGTTCATGGGTTATTATACTATCTTTAACTCGTGCAAGAAAAAAGTATTCTTTAAACAACGTTAATTGGCCCCGTAATAGTAACTCATTTTCTCGATAAAAGAGTGGTTCAGTATTAAATTTGGCGTCGGTTATACCCGTTTCTTCATACAGTTCACGCCGCGCGGCGTCTAATAAGGTTTCACCCTCTTCTACCCCGCCACCGGGAGTTATCCAAAAGGGGGCAGTTGTTGGATGTTTTGGATCAATAACTATTGAATTGGGTAAAACTTTAAGAAGAAAGATCTGATTTTTTTCGTTCAAAAGTATAATGCGCGCAGTAAGACGCTCTTGAATAGAGCTGTTCATGGTGATAACTTTTTTTTATACAAAAATAGAACTATTCATCTGCTTTTTTGTTTTTAAGAGTGCCCAAAATTTGTTGAAGTAATGCTGTCTGTTTTTCCGACTGAGAAAGTAATTTCGCTAGTGATTCTTCTATAGCTCTTTTTCTATCCTCTTCTTTTTGCAATAATGCTCTTTCAGCCTCAAACCGTGCAAGAGGGTCTGCTTTTTTTCCCTGGCGATGCATGGAAAAAATATGAGATGTTACTAAACAGCTTATAAAGAATATTTTTAAAAGTTTCATATGAGCTCCCGCATCAAAGTATTAGAGGATAAAAACCACACTAGTATTTAGTATTAATAAAGGGAAGTCAAGAACTAAAGATGCCTTTTTTGATCATCAATGATAGGTAATATAAAGAGTAAAAATTAAAGCGCTCCTTGGAAATATCCAAGGAGCGCTTTAATTTTTAGAAGCTAGGTTAAATTATTAGTTCGGCGATTACCAGAATAATTTCTTCAAGGGCCTTTGCTTTTGAAGGCGTATCGCATCTTCATGTCTCATAGGCACAGGCATTTTAATATCTTTTAGCGTTATTGTTTGGTTTTGTCTTTCTATCTCTTGCTCTATTTTTATCTTTAAGATTCGTGCTTTTTGTAGCTTTGTTGGTTGTACTTTTTCCATTTGACTCAATTTCTCAACAGCATCGACCATTACTAATGCAAGATCGTGATAAACTGCAAGCTCAGTAGAGTCGTTTACAATAGCCCCTGCCATAATTAAAAGCATATCAGCATATTTATCTGCAGAAGCTGACAGTGCAAGTTTTTTTATGTTTTGCTGTGATCTAACAGAAAGTTCATTAAATGGCTTAAATGGAAAGCTATTTAAAAGCATTTGCTTAGAGCTTTCTTTAATCGCATGAGTTGAACCAACCATTGCAAACAAAGAAATAACAACTATTTTATATAATTTCATAATTTAACCTCTCATTAATAATTCTTGAATCGCCATTTCTATTTCAGGCGTAATATAATAATCATCCCAGCAACGTTCAGCCGCCATTTCTTTGGTGACGTTACGTGCACGCAGAATATCAATTAAACGTGATTCTTCCTTGCCAGAATGTGAGCTGACCATGGTATCTTGTCTGAGCGTAAGATCATTTTCTATAACCAACAGTATCATCTCAGGATAGTTCCAACGGATGCCCAATTCTAAGAAAGTCCAATCACGTCCACCATCATTAAATAGTGCATATGTATCAATATTTTTAGCTTTTGCCAAAGCACGAAACGTTTCAGGGTCATTTTGGTGTCTGAGTACATAGTTCAAGAGTTCAGCATTTACAGCTATTCCAAGATCGACAACTAAATATTCAATAGTGAGTGTACGATTCCTCATATTTGCAGCATAAAATAATAACGATTGTCCTAAATCGTCATTAATTGCAAAACCCTTTTTTATGACATTTTTCATTTTTTCTGGAGAGTAGTCTTGCAGGGCGTGCTGTAGTAATACTTCTTGAGAACATTCCTGATTAAGTTTTTCAATAAATTCTTTTGTTATTATATGGTCAGGATTTATATATGAAGGCTTATTATCTGCATTAAAGAGTTGAATTGCTACAGCTTTATATTTTTTTGCAAAGAACCTTAAAGTTCTTTCTATGGTCTGTTTAAATTTTTCATCTGCTTCTTTGATTGCCGAAGCTTCTTTGGCATATAATGAGTTATGTAAGTTATCATTCGTTGCCGAGCCTGAATATAAAAAATACGAGTGTAAGCAATCAAGATGCCACTGACGAGACATATATACTGATTTTTCGAATGACTCCACATGAACTTCATCAAGATCAACATAGAGTATTGAACGCTCAGGCACTTTAGCCAAAAGTTGCCCGAACAAAAGCACCATGAGAACAAAATAAGCTAGTTTTTTCATTAAGATGCTACCCTTCAAACCGCCAAAACTAATATTATCTATCTGTAAATATTATAATATTTTTAAACTAATAGTCAAATAGCCTCGATTTATACGGATCTGTAGGGCTTTTGCGATTTTAAAATGGGTCTTAGAGCATCGCATCAAGGCTCTTTAAAGAGTTAGGGGTTAAGAAGAACTTTTTAAAGACCTTTTTTGATCATTTCTGTGCGTAAATTTTTAAAGTAGCATTAATAGCGCACGATCTAATGGCCCTATTGCTAGGCTGATTGCGGTTTATTGCTGTGATGTTATCCTAATTTTAATGTCTTAATACTATTATTTAGGCGTTTTTTATAAAAAAAATAAAGCCTTATCTCTGTTAACTCTATTGATATGCAAATTTTACCATAGGTATTTTATATGAAACATTTAAAACTATACTTTGCCGCAGCAGCATTGGGCGTTGGTAACCTGTACGCTGAGTCATTTGAAGATTTTCGTAGGGATCTCAAAGCTGTAATTATTGAAAATAAAGAGACCATAGCACAGGGTTGGATTCAATATTCTGCTGAACTTAATCAAACGGATGCTATCATATCCGCGTTCTTTGATGCAAAAGAATTAACGCTAGAAAATCTGACTGCACTTTATTGGCACTATGCTGAATTGGTGGAACCACACAATGTCGAGTGGAATAAATATTCGACAAGCGAAAAAAGCTGGCATGAGCGTATGATTAAATTTCATGATATCTATAAATGGCTTTGGATTAGTAAGCCTGGTTGGAATATGAGCTTTGCCGAAAGCCACTTCAAAGATAGCGTTTACCATGACATGTGGTCAACTCAAGCAACTGTGATTTTAAATGAGCTAGATGATGATCTGCTGAGCAAAATGTGCGCGGGCAATTTTTATGAAGGGACCATTTTAACCCCTGCTCTCCTTTTGAGCACTTATATGCTCTTTGTTCCTAAAAATGTGCAAGAGGCTCAAGAAAAGTTCAAGCGCGGCGAATTAAAGGATATTGATGATGCATGGCTTAAGCGAGCTTTGTTTGTGTTAGAGATTCAGCTTTCTTTGGGCGATGTATTGGTAAGTCGCAAAGATAAGATTAATTTTTTATTAGAGCATGCATATATATAGCATTAAACTGAAATAAAAATTAAAGCGCTCCTTGGAAACATCCAAGGAGCGCTTTTTATGGGCAAATTTAATATATTTTTCCAAAGCTGGCTTGTACAGCTTGACCTTGTTTAATAAAGAAAAAGCCGTTCTGTGTTATGAAAATTATTTAAATAGAGGAAAAAAATCTTTTATAATACCAGTTTTTTCATCTACAGTAATCCAAAAAGTAAATGCATCATTATTACCTGTGCCCTTAGTATCAGCTGGAATCCATAATAAATCGCCACTTTTTTCAAATGGGCTCAGATTAGCAAGTTCATCTTCAGTTGCCTCGCCATTAATATTTAAAATTGTTTTATTTTCTGGGGTATTTGATACCGTATTACCTACGTTTTTAAGTGCATCTACCACCAAATCAATTATTTCTTTTCTTCTGAGATAAGATGGAAATCGTTCATCATTTTTTTCAGAAAAAATATTTCTTAATGATTCTGGTGAAAAATGTAATGCCTTGAGAATGCTTTCCACAAAAATTCGTCCACGATACCTATTGATAAATGATTCAAAATAGCTTCCTCTAATAAATTTATTTTCAAAAAGCGGATGCACAACCATTCTAGGATGATATTTGGTTAATTCTCGGCGTTGCGTCGGACTAATCATATCAATTTTTGCCGCCACCATATCAAAAGGGGTCAGTTGTTGGATGTTTTGGATCAATAACTATTGAATTAGGTAAAACCTTAAGAAGAAAGATCTGATTTTTTTCGTTCAAAAGTATAATGCGCGCAGTAAGACGCTCTTTAATAAAGCTGTTCATGGTGATAACTTTTTTTATACAAAAAATAGAGCACAAATAAATTGTACTCTATTATATATTTTTTAACTTATTAATATATAAGGTGAGTTCGATGA
Source organism: uncultured Candidatus Babeliaceae bacterium (assembly GCA_963848615.1). GTDB lineage: Bacteria > Babelota > Babeliae > Babelales > Babelaceae > BOG-1370. The sequence goes on along the minus strand of CAWKEK010000015.1, from coordinate 36,000 downwards.
AATCTGTTGTAATCAAGTGATTTTTCAAACTCACGTTAATATAGCTTGCCCAGCCGTAGCACAGAGTGCCTAGGCTGGCTGAAGACACTTAGGGACACTTCCGACTTCGCACGAGGCATCGCCTAACAGGGTCGAACTTTTAATTGGAAAAGTTTACAAACTAGGTTAAATTATTAGTTCGGCGATTACCAGAATAATTTCTTCAAGGGCCTTTGCTTTTGAAGGCGTATTGCATCTTCATGTCTCATAGGCACAGGCATTTTAATATCTTTTAGCGTTATTTTTTGGTTTTGTCTTTCTATCTCTTGCTCTATTTTTATCTTGAAGATTCGTGCTTTTTGTAGCTTTATTGGTTGTACTTTTTCCATTTGACTCAATTTTTCAACAGCAGCGACCATTGCTAATGCAAGATCAGGATAAACTACAAGCTTATTTGAGTCATTTACAATAGCGCCTGCCATAATTAAAAGCAGATCAGCATATTTATCTGCAGAAGCTGACAATGAAAGTTTTTTAAGCTTTTGCTGGGATGTAACAGAAAGTTCATTAAAAGGCTCGAATGTAAAGCAATTCAATATCATCTGTTTTGAGCTTTCTTTAATCGCATAGGTTGAACCAACTGTTGCAAGCAAAGAAATAGCTACTATTTTATATATTTTCATAATTTATCCTCGCGATAGTAATTCTTGAATCGCCTTTTCTATTTCAGGCGTAAGATGATAATCATCCCAGCCTTGCTCAGCAGCATTTTCTTTGGTGACATTACGTTCACGCAAAATATCGATCAGGCAGATTTCTGGCTTATCATAATATGAGCTCACCATGGTATCTTGCTTGAGGCTAAGGTCATTTTTTATAGCCAACAGTATCATATCAGGATAGCCCCATCGAATGGCCAATTCTAGGAAAGTCCAATCACGTATACCATCATTAAATAGTGCATGGGTATCGATATTTTTAGCTTTTGCCAAAGCCCGAAACGTTACAGGGTCATTTTGGTATCTAAATACATAGTTCAGGAGTGCGGCATCTACAGGTATACCAAGATTAATCACTAAATACTCAATAGAAAATGCATGATCCCTTAAATTTGCGGCATAAAATAAGAGTGATTGCCCTAAATCGTCATTAATTACACAACCCTTATCTACAATAGTTTTTATTTTTTCTGCAGAGTAGTCTAGCACAGCCCTATACAATAGTATTTCTTCAGAACATTCTTGATTAAGCTTGTGAATGAATTCTTTTGTTATACTATGGTCAGGGTTTATATATGAAGGTTTATTATCCTTATTAAATAATTGAATCGCCGCAGCTTTATATTTTTTAGCAAAAAATTCTAATGTTTTTTCTACGCTTTGCTTAAATTTTTTATCTGCCTCTTCAAGAGCTGCAGCTTCTTTTGCATATAATGAATTATATAAGCTATCACTCGATAACGATTTTGAGTGTAAATAATTCAAGCGCAAAGAATCACTATGACATTGGCGCCAAATATATACTGATTTTTCTATTGATTCCATTTCAACTTCATCAAAATCAATATAGAGTATTGAACGTTCAGGCACTTTAGCCAAAAGTTGCCCAAAAATAAAAGCCATAAGACCAAAAAAAGCTAATTTTTTCATAAAAATGCTACACCATATAAAACTTTTATTATTATATTATCTATCTGTAAATATTATAATATCTTTATAGCTAATAGTCAAATAGCCTTGGCTTGTGCTGATCTGTCGCGCATTATGCTATTTTAAAATTGCCCATTAAGCATCAAAAAAGAGTTATAGATTAAAAAGCACCTTTTAAAGGCCTCTTTTGATCATCAATGATAGGTAATATAAAGAATAAAGACAAAGGGAGGCACCCAGAAAATTGTTTACATTACGAGCAACTTCAAAAGATTCTTTTTTACCATCTTTATCCGTCTTTTCAAGCTCATTTAATATGTTTGGAATGAGTGAATAAGTTATATATCCAGCCACTCCAATTGCTATGCTATTGTTGTAATGTGAATTACTAAATGTTGGCAATGAAAAGTTTTCCATGGATTCTAGTTTGCATACATGGGCAATAAAAAGAAGAATAAGTAACTTTTTTACCATGAGTAATCCCTAAGTTATTAATTTTTTATAATTTACCATAAATATTTTTACCATAATCTGCGCTGAGCAAAGGCATGGCCAGAGCCAACTTTTAAATATTTCTCAAGCTCATAGCTTTTTCTTTTGAATCTAAGGCAACATACGCCACAAGCTGCCAGGGTTTGAAATCAGTTGTTGCGGGTACATGACCAGCATTATGCCGCTCAAGTCTTTTTGAAAAATCGTGAGTAAAACCAATATAAGTTTTGTCAGGATATTTTGTTGATCGTAGTAAATAGACGTAATACATACAGACAAGTGTATCACAAGATATGGAATGTTTAAAGAGAGGGTCCTACTTCGCTCCTATGGAGCTTCGAAGGGCATACTTCGCGTTTATTTTTTTGGCGAAGATGGCCTGCCATACGACGTGTCCTACGAAGTTTTAACGAAGTAGGAAGCTTTAGCGAAGCTATAAGTAAAACAGAGAAAGTGTTATTTTAAAACCGGGCCTACTACGCTCTACGAGCTTCGAAGGCCGCCAGCCATACTTCGCTTTGACAAGATCAAAATTTATTATTCTATAAAATTTATTCCGTTAAAGAAGATGGCCTGCCATACGAAGCTTTAGCGAAGTATGGCTGAGCACACTGGGCACACTTCGAACTTTTGATTGGAAAAGTTTACAGCCTAACTTGAAATTATTTGACCAGGGGACGCAATACTCTGCAACTATGATCCGTTAAAAAAGAAGGCCCATTTCTGAGCCTTCAACTTTTTTACGATACTTTAAAAAAATAAATACCCTATTTTAAAAAACTATTTCTTCTTGATCATTAAATGATTCAACTGAGGGATAAATACCATTTAACGAGTTAAAAGTACTTAATTTAAAAGAAGGAGTTTCTTCAGATATTACCTTGTTCTCAAAGCAGAACATTTTTGCATATGCATTAGGCGTATATTCCTTTTTGACCAACAAATTATCTTCTGCATTCAAAGAAGTTATAATACCATCAAAATTATTAGCCGCGGCTCTAGGTGTTTCAGCTATAATTTTTCCGCCAACCTTATTCATTAAATAATTTTCTATCGCAGGAACACTAGGGTTATCTTTAGAACGATCATCATTAGCTGGTGGAGTTTCGATAATAACCATATCCCCTAATTCAAAAATTACGTCTAAAATTTCTTTCCAAGGATCCATATGATGAACAACATTCAAAGCCAAAACAACATCAAAATGTTCATCCTTAAGCAACAATTCTAAGTCTGCTAATGTAAACTCTCTTTTTAAATAAATAAGATTAGGAAGTTGGTCATTGAATACGCAAATATCACGCAATCTATCGGACAAATCAGACATAACACAAAGTGCGTCATAGTCATGCGCAATTCTTAAGCTAAAATACCCATTGCTAGCTCCAATATCAAGAACCTTAATAGGACGATCATATTTATTTAAAGCCGAATTAATAGCATCATAACGGGATTGACAATCAGGCCCTACCCCTTTAAATATTACCTCATTATTAATGATAATATCCTGATAAGGAAAATATCTTTCATGAGATAATTTCGCTAAGATTTCTTTTTTTGTCACTTCAGATAAAGCTGCTTCTACATTTGAAGCAAGCAATAAAGCTAAAATTATTTGTATTTTCATATTAATTCTTTCCATGTTTACTATTATGACTAAAATTGAAAACTTCATTTACCTTTGAAATAACCCCATCAAAATCTTTAACCACATTACCAGTCTCCAATTCAAACGGTAACCCATCTTTTCCTTGGGTCACGATATGACTTTTACCATCAGGAAATACATGGAAATATCTACCAAATGAATTTTCATATGGTTGAGAATCGATATTGAAGGAAGGATTCATAAGTCTAGTTCGTGCTATTGTTTCATCAAATTGCGGTTGGTGATAAGTAAGTCACTATTTAAAATATCCTCTTTCCGAGGGCCAATAGGACTAACTTGATATAACTTCCAACGCATTTTTTGAGGATCTATTCCAGATTCTATAAACGTTTTACCAATAAGATGTACAAAATCAACGTTAGGCTGAGCAACAACAGTTCTTACTGTGAGGTTTACGCCTGGAAAATTGTTTTGTGTAAATCTTATTGCTTCTAATACTTTTGAAAAATGAAGGATAGTCCCTTTGCGCATAATAGAGTTTATTTCCATATTAGGACCATCTAAAGGTAAGCCCAAATCATTAACATATGGCAATACAGACGGGCCTCTTTTAACCAATAACAATCCATTACTTGATAAAGTCGTCCGTATACCAAGTTCTGCATTAACATAACGAGCTAGTTCTGGAAGATCTTTTTTTAATAATGTCTCACCACCGGTGAAAACAACGTTCTTTGTCCCTAACCCTCTTAAGTTATGTGCGAGATTTTTCCATTCGCTGAGAGTAACCGATTCTTTTGCATTATGTACAGGCCCCCAACACCACTTACAATCTAAATTGCAAATCCCATTTATATTAAAATCAACCGTTTCTGGTGCACGCAAATGAGGTTCACTCGCAGTCCCCATTTTTTGTTTTGCTATTAATGGAAGGATGGAAACTAATTGTTTTGACTGGGCTAGTCTTAATGAACTTGAGCCTACATACATACCATAACTATTAAGAGATGATATTAACAAAAATAAAAAACTATATCTAAATATCTGCATGTCCCTATTCTTTCTCCAAATATAAAATGTTACTAAAATACGTTTTAAAAATTCTCTGATGTGGCTTAAATACTTCATCAGGTAAGTTCGAAATATTAAAAAATTGCCACTCATAGCATAAATCTGGCTCCATATTTTGAATTTCTCCAAAAAACTTTTCCACCAAGAAGGATGCATGAACATAATGACCCCGATCATCAATATTGTCTGTCATCGCAACTAATTTAAACTCTAAGCCTTCAATTCCTAACTCTTCCTTAAGCTCCCTTTTAGCGCATTCAAGTAATGTCTCACCATACTCTAAATGACCACCAGGAAGACCCCAAGTACCCTCTCCATAACAATTTTTTCTTTTACCAAGTAAAATCGTATTGTCCCTTTTTAAGAAAATTTCACAGCCAATCTTAATATTTTTATTAATCATAACCTAAAAGCTCACTTTTTAATTAAAACTTATATTAAACAAAACTTAAACACTTAAGATTGTACGAAGAAGACAGTAAAGCGTCAAGCCCCGATAAATTCAAACAGAAAGATAATTCCAAGTTAAAGAGAATTTCTCATGCATTTTTTTACTGAGCCGAATCCTTGGCTTTTTGCTTTTGCTTATCTAACCCATCTTCATAAGTTTTTCTTCTATAATAAGCCTCGCAAATAAAACACCTTTTATGCGTTAGTGGATTTCTTAGCCCTTGAGGGGGTTCATTTAAACGTAAACAAAGCGAAATCTGATCCAATGTTTCTTCAATCCAAGAATAATCAATCTTAATCTCTAAAACAGTAGGTTTAAACTCTAATATTCTCTTATACTTTTTATCACCGCTATAAGGATTGAATACATATTCATCATCTGGAATTTTATTAAAAATAATATCCGAAAAACTATATTTAGAGACATGGGGTTTATTTAATATTATATAGCCCACTGCGTGAACTGGGTAACCATTCTTTTGTAATAAATACGAGTAAAATGAAACTTGGCGCCTATAATTAGTACCTGATTCATCATCCATACTTATGATACTTTTTGAACTTGTTTTAAAATCTACAACAATAAGTTTTCCTTGGTCGTTTATTAAAATTTCATCAGGAACACCTTTGAGTAAAAGATTTCTGGTTTTATCATAATAACTAATGCCGCCTTGCCCATATGATGAATTTAACCATAACGGTATATTACTGTGACTAAAGGGAACTGCGGCTATACCATTGCTTATCATTAGTGGATGTGATCTGTCTGCTCTCCTGCACTTATCAAATTCATCTTTCAAAACACCATCATTTGTATTAGCATTAATTAATTTATCATCATCATAGGTTTTAAACTTAATAGGATATTTTTTTGTAATGTAAAAACAACGCTGACATTCAAAAAAAGATTTAATATCACCTTGATTAATTCGATCAGCATTAACGCTATTTTTATCTAAAGGCAATAAATCATCTTCAGCGTCAATAATGGGTAAGCCAAGAATTTCGATGTAGGATTGAATTTTTAAGAATTTTACTGAAAGCTCAAATTCAGCGCTATTATTTTTACCGCATAAAATAGGATCTCTTTTTTCATACCACTTCCCTGATATACTATGGTGTAAAATCGTATTTAACTCATAGAATGAGCCATTATAAATAGGTTCCTGCTTCACATACAAGCTATTCCTCATAAGCGCATCTTGGGTTGATTCTAGAATATTCTGATAATCAGCATCGAGATTTTTTTGTGTAATAACTATAGGTGCAATATTAAAACTAATATCATGGGCTGCATCCCATAACATTTTGTAGTCTTCATTGCCGCAAAGTTCAAATGAAAACCAAGGTGAAGTTCGTCTAATATTTTTTGTCATAAAATTATTCAGTCTGAAGGTTAAAATATTTTAAATAAAGAATTGCCTTCAAAACTAATGCATTACACAATAAAAACTATTCAATGCATCTTCTACAACTTTTTTAAATTATATAATAATATATAGCTTAAAGTTTTTCAAATAAAAAGCTTATATAATTATAAAAATAACAATTAATCAACACGATACCAATCCAAAAACAATCCATTTTTCAAGTCTTAAAATGTTGTGTATAATAGAAGTTATACGCACAATCTATTAATTAAGGGGCCGCTATGGACTGCAATATCACTTTACCCATCGAACTGAACAAACCTAGTGAAATCAAACCATTAACCAGCTACTCCTTTAATGAGTCTCAATCACTCAGAAAAGAGGCTATTTGGCAGAATCTGGCCACTATTACTATCAGTGAGGCTATATCTACCTGGCTAACAACGTTAACAAGGCTTACAGCCAAGAATTATACTAGCGGCATGAAAAGACTGGCGGAGCTAAAATTGATCAATCCTGGCCTTTCTCTGCAAGCTTTTTCACTTGCCAATCATAATGCTGTAATAGACCGTATAAAGACCCTTCCAGGACTGTCGGAGTGCTCTAAACAAGCTCGGGCAGCTTGTTATATATCATTTACACGCTTTTTAGATCGTCGAACTCGAGGCATGATACACAAAGCAACACCGAGCCGAGAAGGAACATCAAAAACCTTCTATCTGGTAAGGGAAAAAGTCGCTACACAGGCTCTGAGTCGCGCACAATGGCTAAGCTTTTTGCAAGAACTAGGTCAAATGAATTCAAGAGACTGCTTGATAGCCAAAATCATTTTACAGGGGGGCAAAAGAGTAGGCGAAGTATTAAGCCTTAGAACTGATATGATCGATTACTCAGCGCGTGAAATAAGCTTCATGCAATCAAAAACCAAGGGTTTTGAGAAAGAGACTGTTATAACTTACCCACAAGCATTAATGGATGAGCTAAGAACATATATCGATAATCGACAAGGTATTGTATTTGCAACCAAGAACAATCAACCTGTTGTGAGAAATCAACTCGCAGTTACATTCAAAAAAGCTGGGGAACGAGCAGGAATATCATTCAGAGTAACGCCTCATGTACTAAGAGCTTCTGCCGTAACATATCTCAAAAGAGAAGGTTTTAGTGATAGCGATATCATCAAAGTAACTGGTCACGCTTCGACTACCATGATGAACGCATATGACAAGAGTGAGAGAGCCCAGAATGCGAGCAAAAAAGTCAGCCTTATTTAAATACACTGTTACATTAATTGTCCTTGTGTCAGTTATTTCTTAATGGTAAAATGCTTTTAAATATCACAGCTCCTTAGATATTTCGATAAAAGGAATAACGTGAATCTTACCACTCAAACCAAGAAAACCTCGCGCGCGCCCGCGCACAGGCGTTGGCTTCAAAAGCCGCCTTCTGACATTGAAGAGCAAAATAAACTAGCGAATGAACTCATAAAATGGGTATCTGATGTTGTTTATGAACTTGAAGATTTCCCTATATCAAAATCAATGGCACCAACACGATTTTACGCTATTGCCAAAGATAATGAATATTTTGCAGAGGCTCTAGATTTGGCACGATATGTTATCAGTTCACGGTTACAAAAGGGGCTACGTGAAAAGTCTATAGATAAAGATTATGTTATGCGTATGCTTCCAATTTACAATCAAGATTTCAGAAGCTATATGCTCGCAAAGATAAAACAATCTGAAGAGGCTAAGGGCAATAAACCATTCACAGTAATGTTAAACTGCTTTAAGTGCCCGGTTAATCCAGAAGAAAATAATAATGACGACTATAGAAAAAATTAACTCAAAATTAATAGGCTTATTGACCTCATAAAGCATAAAAAAAGTCGATATTGGCACCACTTGTATACAATAGTGTGATTTTGGGCACAAAAAAGGCCTACTATCGTTGAAAATAGTAAGCCTTTTAAGTTTATTAAGAATGTTGAAGCATTAACTACAGAAGCATTTACCGCTTTTGAATTCTTGCGTTCTCTTGTTTAATTCAGAAACACTACGAATTAAAGGCATAAAAAAGTGCTGCATCTTCACAAACTACTGGTCTGCCTGAAGCATTTCTTGGAGAATCTGCTTTATTTTTTATAAGACAGCTCACAAATTCTGTTTTTGATTTGGTTGGTTTTTCGGCCCTTTGTTTTAAAAGCTCAGTAAGTTTTTCTTCTGTGGTTTGTAAAACATATGGCCTTACCCATTGAGCAGCCGTCAGTCCTAAGCCAACTTTTCCAACAACAGTTACTGGAAAAAGAACAGATGAAGCAGCGCTAGTTGCTGCAGTAGCAGCAGCGGCAGTGGCAGCCTGTATAGCAACAATAGTACTAGCGGATAAAACAAGTGGTGCGGCAAATACTGCTCCGGCTACTGCTCCAGTGCCTACTAGTCCATATACAACAACTTTTCCTGTTGTGGATAACTCATATATCTTTGGATTACAAGTACAACATTTCATTTCATCTGTTGTTAATAAGCTTATGCTAAACAGTAAGAAAAATATTTTTCTCAACATGTTGATCCTTGTATAAATCATTGAAATCTTTTGTTATTTCATCCAATTCAGGTTTCCCTGCCATCGCAGCAAACATTTGTGCTAAATCTTCGCATGCGGTTGGTCGTCCTAAAGTGTTTCTTGGTAAATTTGCATTATTCATCAAGCAAGTTCTGAGTTCGCGCTTTCCTTTAAGCAAGTTATTTCTTTCACGAGCTTCAGCAAGCAGAAGCATTTTTGCTTCGCTTGGATTTCTGGACTCATACACTTCTTTCCCTATAATATATAGCCGAGTAAGCCCATAAACACCTACAGCTGCACCCGCTAGTGTACTTAAGCGACTTGCAGTAGTGATCATTTCATCTATGCCTTTTACGTTAGATTTTGAAGAAGCACTCAGTAGATTTGGGATTACTGTATATGTCACATAAGCAGCTATACCTATTCCTATAGCGCCATAGGCCGATGAGTTATTTGCCTTCGCCGATTCAGGGGTTTCTATATTTTCTGAAGCAAATAAATTTGCACTAAGGAAAAGAATAAACAATTTTTTTAACATAATTATTCCTGGTAAGTTTATTTAAATATTTTTTTCTCATCCACCGCTTAATTTTGAAGAGGCATTTAATATATTCGGAATCACTGTATAGACTATATAAGAAGCCACACCTAGCCGAATTGATTTACCTCTTGAATCAGGGGCATCTAGTAGATTTGAAATTACAGCATAGGCCACAACAGTAGCAACACCTAAACCTATTACTTGCACGGTTGAATCATTTAACTTTGATGATTTAGAACTTTCTTCTTGTTCCGCAGCATATAAGTTTGAAATCAGCATAAGCAGTAATAATTTTTTTAACATTATAAATCCTTATAAAGATGCTTAAAGTTCTCTGTCAGATCATTTAATTCTGATCGAGCTAACATACCAAGCACCTGCGCCATTTCTTCACAAACTACAGGTCGTCCATCGGCATTTCTTGGGGATTTCCCATTATTCATTAAGCACGTTCTGAACTCTTTCCTTTTTGCTCGTAAATCAATTCTTTCACCTGCAGCTTCAATACGATCTTTTTTTCGTCATCGGGGTGAGTATATACGTACAGACTAGATCCCATTTGAACAATTTTATAAACCCCGTCAACACATACATATGCCCCACCAACTATAGCTAGCTTGTCACCTACAGCTGCAAGTCCCTTGCCCAATTCGGCTCCATGATTTTTTCCGGCCTCAGCAAGACCTTTAAGAATACCATCGCCGATTTCTTTACCAATTTCAGCTCCTGCCGGAGGAAGTTGTTCACCTAAAGCAGCTAAGCCTTTCTCTATGCCTTCCTTGAGACCTTTACCAATTTCAGTTCCTGCCGCTTCGCCCCAATCTTTTCCCGCATAACTGTAAGGAGAACTTAAAGCTGAAAAAGTGAGAATTGAATAAAAGAGAATTTTTCTAACATTTAACATAACTGTATCTTTCTTAATTGCTTTAGATTTGTTTTTGTAATTCATTTAATTTGTTATTAATTTGGAATAATTCTTGTAAACTTTTTTCATAACATTTAAAAAGTTTTTTTAAGAAAACATCTTCAACGCTGTATATCATTACAAAAAACTTCATTCTATCGTGCTCATTGTTGATATCTCTATCCCCATTAAGAAATTCTTTCATAAAAACTTCTTTAACATCGTTTTTGCCTTCAAGAGCTTCATTAAATCTATCTTCAAAAACAGCTATTTCATTTTTAAATTCTTTTTTTCTTTTTCATTCAATTTATATGCTATTGATGAATAAATGGCATCGCCCTTTGACTTTATAGAGCCCAAAAGCTCTTCTTTTTCCATAATCATTTTACTCATCTGAGAAAGCTCAAGCTCTTTTTCAAATTGATCTTTTTGCAATTCTTGTATGCGTACATCTACGTTATTATTGCTCGAGACAGCAAATGGCACTAAAAGTACAGACAGACATAGTTTTTTATAATCCATAGTAATCCTTTATAATTAAAATATTGTATTTGATTGAGTTAAGGAAAATTAATCTCGTTAGGGTTTTAATGATATTGATTTTCTATATTCGTTGTATATCCCTGTAATTTTATCGAGTTCTTTCCTTCCGCCCATCATACCAAACATCTTCGCGATTTCTTCACAAGCAACTGGTCGGCCAGTTAATCCTCTTTTGGTGCTATTTCTATTTTCTAATAGGCACCGTTCAAATTCATTTTCTGCTGTAACCAATGCAAATTTTACGCTAACTGCTTCAGCATGATCTCTTTGTTCTATCGTCGGATAGTAATGCTTCTGTATTTCCAGGCCTATCACACACGATTGATAGGCAACGCTCACATAAGGACCAACTGTCTTTAAGTCTTTCATAACCTTCATAAGCATCTCACCTGATACCTGTAAGGTGCCTTTACCAAGTATTTCTGCGGTAACCGTTACTTCCGCTGCATAAGACAAAGGACATCCCAATGCAGAAGAAATTAAAATTAAATATTTGAAATTATCTATAATACTTTGCATAACCTTAACACTTCTTTAATTATTTAAGACTTTTTGGCAATATAATCTTATTTTAAATCAATAAAACTCTTTAAGTATTCACCAAAATGTACCATAAGTAAACAGGAGAATACTTAAAGAAGTAAAATTGCTTATATGAGCTATATGGCTATGATTTAATTTAATAATGACCTAATTAAAAAAATCTATTCCAAAACTTTAGCCACCATAGATGCTCTTCTTTATCGTAGAAATAGTCTTTTAGAAATAAATGATAAATAATTGTAGATATCACTATAGCGATTAAACAATGTTGAAATTGAGCCATTATTTTCTCCTATTTCTTCTTATTTCTTCCTAGGAAAGGAAAAAAAAGATAGAATTTGAGGATATGTCCACAAAATAATCCTAAGAAATAGATTATTATGAGTTCATACCAATACCACATAATAGTTCCTTATAGTACGAAACGCACTGTTTTATCAAATAGGCGCAGCCAGTCCAGCCATTCCAGCAACAGCACCCGCGGTAAGAGCGGCTGGTTCAACAAAGGGCGCTGCACAACCAGTTAAAAAGGTACCTACAACAGGAGCTGCAGGTCCACTGAATCCAGCTATAATCCAAATTGGTCCATATGTTAATGCTCTTACAAGATTCTGTCCAACAACTACACCTATAGCGGCACCAATGGCTAATCCGCCTTCTCCTCGTACATGCGCATCAAGTTTAAAGTCACCGTTAGTAAATTGATCAGCTTTAATAACGCCATGTCCTTCGTTTAAGAAAGCCGTCAATTGCTCGTTATTCATTTTTTTCAATGATCGAGAAACATCATGCTTCTTAACTTTCTTGGCTCCATGTCCAGTGATGACAATAAATTCTTCATTATTCTTTATAATATTTCTTATCCCTGATTCTTCAGATGATAATACTGCGCCATTATCTATTAAAAGAGGGGTTGCGCATACATTTAAGCACAAGAGTGCAAATACTAATAATTGTTTCATGTTTTTTCTTTATGATAAGAACTTTATTGAGTTTCATGTTGCTATCTGTTTACTTTTAATATGATGCATAATCAAAGTAGATAGCTGTCTTCTTTTAAAAAATGAGATATTATTTTTTGACCATTATATCATGATCACTCCTTAAGTAGTTGGTTTTAAAAACAAACTACTCACCTTTGGAATAACAGCATATGTTATAAAAAAACTTATGTGAACCTGTTGCTTTTGATGTTGCACAGTGTTGCATTTTTGTTGCGCTAAACCTGTAATTTGCTTTTCAAACTTCCAAAAATTTATAAAAAAACAAAAAAAAATACATTATCAGGCAAGATTTCTATAAATTATCTTCTATCGTATTCATAAAATGATATTTTTATGAAAAATATGTTGCCTCAATAATTTTAGATTCATTTCCTCAGCCCACTGGTATAATTAACTATGATTTGCTTAAGTATTTCGATAAACAAGGAGACGAGCCTTATGACACATTGGGGTTGGTACTGGAAATTAAAAAAGAAGCATATCTCAAGGACTTTATGTTCAAAATTGGTCTCTATTGATTCATTTAACATCTATAAAAAGAACCAACTTATAGGCTGGTTTACTGTACAGCCCGTTAGAGATCAATGCAGAAAAGACGCCCGATGGCCTAAAAATCACCTATAGAAAGCGTAAAGAATCTTCATATACAATAGGCGTAGATAAATTACCCTGCAATTTTGGTGGGTTCTCCTACTTCTTTAAGTGTCCTTTATGTCTAAAGCGTATGCGTATTCTCTATTTCGCGCAGAACAGCGTATTCCTTTGCAGGAAATGTTTGAACCTTAGTTATGACACTCAACGCATGAGGCCCACTAAGCGCTATGAACATACAAGTGACAAGATAAAGACTTTCATAAAAGGAAAAGGTGGCGATTTTTATTATAAAAAACCTCCCCGCATGCATAATGATACATATCAGAGATTAAAAGGTAAGCAACATTACTATGAAAGCAAGTCTCATCAAGCATTAAATAAGGAACTCCGAGAATGGTACAGCGCAAAAACAACCAACTTATTATTAGATGGATATTTTGATTACGTAGATGAAAGCAAAGACTGGCGGAAAAAATGATGAGGCGCGCATGGTACGGCTCTGCACGAAACCGTTTATTGACTCCTACTACGATCGAGATCAGTCACAAAAGGCTCTAATGCCCTGATACCTCTGCAGAGCTCAAGGGGATTTATCCCACTGATTGTTTTGGGATCAACTGTTGTAGAACGAACAATCACGTGATTAGTGCCAGTTTCTTTGAAAAAAATTGCTCGAAGAACGGGATCAAGTTTTGGAGTACGGTCAAAAAACTTAGTAACGGTAAATCCCGACACCCCCAACGCATTTTCACTCACTTCAATGCGCTGTCCATCGCCAGCGTTGACAACCTCGCATGCAAATTTATAAGGCCCTGAAAAATAAGTTAGTTGCACGATTTTGTATACTTTGCATTTACCTAACTTGCTCCATTGAACCCTTAACAACAGATATTCGCCATCCATATATAACGTCATGGAAATCGGCATAGGCTCGGCTGAATCTTCCGTCACAAGGTGGCTTACGGTCTCTTGATACATAATGACCTCATCAGCAATTAACGTAAGCCACTGAGTGATTCGTTCGCGAGTAAAAACATGGCCCGATTGCGCTTCTGCATTATTTTTCAAACGGTTTACTTCAGACCAAAATAAGTTCTCGCCCATATATCGCAGGCTAAGAGCCCAAGATTTAGTAGAGCTGAACTTAAGGTCTTCTTTATCCTCAAAATAGTCTTGAGGTGTCTCGTAGCACCACAGTATTAAAGAAAGATGACTAAAAGCAATGGCCGCATCAGTCACTGCTCTAGGAGAGACAGGAAAAAACTTAGCAACAAATTTGTAAAAGTTCTCTTTCGACCGAGCAAAAATAAACTGATCTATGCGAACAACATCTTTTATAATGCCAAGGGCAACCGTCCTAATGACACGAAATTCTGATATATCGAATAGCTTTTCATCGTGGCATACTGGACACCTCCAGCTTTTATCTAAGCTGCAAATAATGGGTTGTTCTGCGTTCGCATCAGCAACGGCTGCAACTTCTCTGTAAACATAGTCGCACTCACAACAAGAATACGCCTGCAGAGGACTCGCCTCCTCACACTCGATAAAGACGTACTGTTGCGAAGTACTCACTTCAGCATATGGCTTAACAAGAGCAGCTTTGCCAAGTCTCACTAGTTCGTGACAAACATTACACACAAAGCGCTCGTCACGCTGCCATTCTGATTCCATTACGTTACGATTCTCACTCTCTGCCTTTTTTTGTAGAAGAGCTTTGATGCTATCCTTTTCATCCAAACCGGTTTCTTTAAGCGTGCCCTCTAATGACTTCAATGCCTGTGTCACTTCGGCACGACATTTATTGTTTTGCTTTTCGTGTTCTGCACGCAATTCATTATAACGAAAGACCCAGTCGACGTTTAATGGCTCGAGAGCTCTAGAGTGTCTAAACAGCGGCACAATATTTTGGGCGATGATCTGCAATGAGTCGCCTACTGTGGATGCTTCAATAGCCCGATCGATAAAATATCCCAAAGACTTAAAGCTTCCATTCAGTATATCAGCGTATTTCGTACGTACTTTCATAAAGAATCCCCTACTAAAATCAACGATAGTAAAAGGATACCAAACCCTGTGGAAAACCCAAGCCTGCCCTCCAAATTCCCACAGCAACTGTAAAAATTCCCACGAAATTCCCACATCACTGATCTCTACTCAAAACGGGTGTGTACTGAGAACATGTCAAACCTTACAAAAACGCTTAAAGCTCATGTCCGCCCATCAACAACACAAGATGCTACCGCAGACGCTAACCTCATGAGGTTCTTCGCATTGTTGTATCAAGCGGATATGGAAAACAAGGAGAAAAATAAAATGATAAAAGATAAAAATTTAGAAAAAAATATCCGTTAAACAAAAAAAGGCCGTAGGAAACCGGCCTAATTTATGAAAGAATGCTTATGTATAAGTATATCAAAAATAGCGCACCTATTTTACAAAACGAGTCTTTGAATTTACAAAAAATCCTCATGTTAATAGCAATTCAAACAGGCTATAATCCCCGTATTTGCGGTGATGGCTATAAGGCTGGATGCCCAGCTCATAGCGACAAGTACCCTAGCCTTTCTGTTGCGGAAAGAAATGGTAAAATTCTTTTGCATTGTTTCTATGGATGCACAGCAAAAGAAATTTGCAGTTCCTTGGGCATTCAAGTTAGAGAGTTATTCCTCACAAACAAACGAGGAGCTTCTTATGGTTAACGTAATTCAGTACCACTATCATGACGAGCAGGGAAAATTATTATTCACGAAGGTTCGCCTAGAGCCTAGTCCTGATGGAAGATCAAAAAGTTTTTACTTTGAAAGAATGGATGAAAATGGAAATCTAGTAAAAAACCTTAACGGCTGCAGAAAAACTCTTTACCGACTGCAGATACTTTTATATGGGATATCAGAGAATAATACAATTTTTCTGGTTGAGGGAGAAAAAGATGTAGACAACCTTATAGATAAAGGTTTTATTGCAACAACAACATCAACTTCTCTTGAATGGGATGATGAGTTCACTGCAACACTACAAGATGCCGATGTTGTAATTCTTTACGATATGGATAAAACAGGATTAAAACGCAGAGACCTGCTGCTCGAAAAACTGTTTGGTCGCGTCAAAAGACTTAGGGTTGTAGATCTACCAGGGCTGGAATATAGCGAAAGCCATGGTGCAGATATAAGCGATTGGCTTGATAAGGGAAATGCAGTCGAACAGCTACAAATGTTAGTAGATCAAACGCCTGATTACATGCCCCATAAAGACATCGATGATACTTTAATTAAAACAGACAAAATCAGGTCTATTGCGCTTGGAGAATTCCTTTCATTAAAGATCCCACCGCGAGAAATCATTCTCTCGCCCTTCTTAACAAAGCAAGGGCTTGTGATGCTCTACGCAAAACGTGGGGTTGGTAAAACACATGTCGCTTTAGGCATCGCCTATGCTGTGGCAAGCGGTGGTAGCTTCCTGAAATGGCATGCACCTGTAGCACGCAATGTACTTTATATTGATGGCGAAATGCCAGCAGTAGCATTGCAAGAAAGATTACGAAAGATATCTTCTCAGGCAGAAAAAAGTGCAGAATCAACCGCATTGATATTGATCACACCTGATTTACAAAATGATATCATTCCCGATCTTTCAACCAAAGAGGGACAAGATGCTATCGAAGAGTTTATTAAGGATCGAGACTTAATCATCATCGATAACATATCTTCACTCTTTAGAAGTAGCGCAGAAAACGAAGCTGAAAGTTGGCAACCTGTTCAAGAATGGGCATTGGGGTTACGTAGAAGAGGCAAGTCAGTTCTATTTGTGCATCACGCTGGAAAAAGTGGTCAACAAAGAGGAACGAGCAAAAGAGAAGATCAACTTGATGCAGTTATTATTCTCAAGCAACCAGATGATTATCAACCACAAGATGGCGCCTGTTTTGAAGTACATTTTGAAAAAACAAGACACTTCTATGGTGAAGATGCAGCAGCCTTTAAAGTAACACTTACTGATGAAGGCATAGATAACAACTTGAACTGGGAAGTTTCGCAGGTAGACATCGATGAAGAGGTCACAGAGATCGCTGATTTGATGAACAAGGGTTTAACAATAGGAGAAATGGTGCAAAAAACAAAACTCACTAAATCGCAGGTGGAAACAAGAATGAAAAAAGCTCGAAAAAATGGGCTTACACAAAGATAATGTATAATTTCCGATTTCCGATCTCTCTAGGCAAATCAGAAAATCGGAAATCGGAAAAAGAGCTATTTTTGTATTGTTTTGTAAACTTATATCAAAGATACATAAGGATAAGAATTATGAAAAAAATTAACGAATACATGAACATCAAACAAGCTGCCCGTTTTATTGGTGTTACGGAAAATACTTTAAGAAACTGGGAAAAAGATAAGAAGCTTAACGTACTTCGTAACCCCTTGAACCGTTACCGACTTTATAAAAAAGAAGATCTGGAACAATTACTCAACTCTATACAGCAGGCATACTAATGAAAGCAATTATACTCGCACGCGTTTCAAGTAAAGAACAGGAAGAAGAGGGGCACTCTATCCCCTCACAGGTAAGACGACTTACAGAATATGCCCTCAGGAAAAATTTGCATGTTGAACACACATTTCAAATCACCGAATCTTCTAACAAAGAAACACGTAAACAATTTGAAGCAATAATATCACTTATCAAAAAATCAAAAGAACCTATTGCACTTGTAACTGATACGGTTGATCGGCTACAGCGCAGTTTTCGTGAAACACCGATTCTTGATGAGATACGTAAACAAGGCAAGTTAGAATTACATTTTCTTCGCGAAGGACTTATTGTCAACAAACATGCTAATAGCTCACAACTTATGCAATGGGATATCGGTGTATTATTTGCTTCAAACTGTATTCGTCAATTAAGTGATAACGTAAAAAGGAGCAAGGAACAAAATTGCAGGAATGGCGAATGGAGCGCTAAAGCCCCTTTTGGTTATAAAAACGTATGTCTCCCTTCAGGCCGGAAAAATATTGAAGTTGATCCATTAACTTCCTGTTACGTAATTAAAATGTTTGAAATGTATGCAGCAAGCAACCACTCTTTTAAGACCATAGCTAATGAAATGAATAAGCTTGGCGTTAAAAATGCCATGGGCAACCCTTTCCTACCCAATCGAGTAGAGATCACACTTAAAAACAGATTCTATTATGGAGTTATGTTCATCAAAGGCGAATTTTATAAGCATAAATACCCACCACTTGTAACAGAAGGCTTATTTAATAAAGTTCAAAAGATTATGGCAGGACATAATAAAGCACCGGTTCAGTATGCAGGCAAACCTATCCTCTTGCGTGGGCTTATCACCTGTCTACAATGCGGGTGCAGCGTAACTGGAGACATTAAGAAAGAAAAATACGTTTATTATAGCTGCAGTAACTCAAAGGGAATCTGTAAAAAAACATGGATTCGAGAAGAAAAGTTTTTAAATACCCTATTGAACCATTTTGATAATATCAAGCTATCAGATGAACAAGTAGAAAGAATCATAGGCTATTTAAAGAAAACTTATGCACATGAGCAAGAGTTTTTTAAACAATCGCAACAAGCACTGCGAAAAGAACTCGACCTTATTCAAGGCAGGCTGTCTAAATTAATTGATATGCATCTTGATGGCAAAGTTGACTCTGAAACATACCATACAAAGCTACAAGAATACAAAAATAGACAACGCGAAATCACCACTGAGATGCAAACACATGTGGACATTGATGAAGCATGCCTAATAACAGCAAAAACAGTATTTGATCTGGCTAATAGAGCAAGGGAGATATATGAGAGTTCGAATTTAGACAAAAAACAGCAATTTCTGAGATTCGTGTATTCGAACTTAAAATTAAATGGGAAAGATTTAGAAGTAGAGCTTCGGGAGCCATTTTTGAGCATGTCCCAGGTACCCTTTTACCCCGACCACGAGGATCAACTTACGTGGCTGGGGCGGAAGGATTCGAACCTCCGGATGCCAGGACCAAAACCTGGTGCCTTACCGCTTGGCGACGCCCCAACAAAATTTTTGATAATTTTCAATTGAATTTTTTTTGACTTATTCGTGAGCTTCTATCTCTTCTGTATCTTGAGCGAAACCGAACTGAACAGCTTTATTATACTCTAAAATAACTGAATCTTCAATCATTTTTCGCATTTCTGAATTCAAAGGATGAACTATGTCTCTAAAAGTACCGTCTTTGCGTCTTCTAGAGGGCATCGAAACAAATAAACCTTTGTTTCCTTCAATCACTTTGAGATCTCTCACGATAAAACAATTTTCAAAGACAATTGTTGCATATGCTTTAAGTCGTCCGCTTTCTTGGGCGGGGTAGACTTTAACTTCTGTAATCTTCATTACCAGTGGCCTTTTTTTGCGTAATTACTCTTATTGTGTGTAACAACTGTGAATAGTTTACGATACCCGTAATCTTTGTCAACACTTTTATCAATTCTTCTGAGCTGCTCGCAGTTTAGCGCTGCGTGATGCATGATTTTGTGCAATTTCTGGGTCTGTTGGAATAATAACTTTAGGTGTCACTACCTCTAAAACGCCCGTTTGTTCTTTAAATGACTGCTTTACAAGCCTATCTTCCAACGAATGGAAGCTTATACAGACAATTCGACCACCAGACTTTAAAACCGCAGGCGCCTGCTTTAAAAGCCCTTCAATATGGTCAAGTTCATGGTTAACCACAATGCGTAACGCCTGAAAAACACGCGTTGCCGGGTGCACATTGCTTTTAGTTGCAGGTGCCGCTTTTTTAATAATATCAGCCAGCTGCACCGTAGTGGTAATTTTATTAAGTGACCTGGCCTGAACAATCGCGCGAGCGATCTGTTTGCCAAAGCGCTCTTCGCCGTAGCGCCAAAAGATTGTAGCAAGCTCAAGCTCGCTTGCATTATTAACAATATCAGCGGCTGTAAGCGTGCCATGAGCCGCAGACATACGCATATCAAGACGCTTGTCTCGCGCAAAGCTAAAGCCCGCTTTATGAACGATCTGATGTCCAGAGGTACCAAAATCTGCCAAAATGCCATCGACCTCGGTAACACCAATTTTTTTTAATGCTAAACGAAGCGTCGAAAAATTTGCCCAAATAAAACGGATTCTATCGGGAAATTGTTCTTCAAAAGCATCGCGGTTATGTTCAAAAGCTTCAGGGTCAACATCAAAAGCAATAACCGTTACGGTAGGGTCGGCCTGCAAAATAGCACGACTATGACCGCCGCCGCCAAAAGTGCAGTCAACGTATAGGCCATGGGGCTTGAGGTTTAAATAGTGAATAACCTCGTTGGTCATTACTGAAATATGATACATTATTGTGCATTCTTGTATAAAACGTCCACTAAATTATTAAGTGCAACACCGCGTGATGCTTTGAGCAAGATAGCCGTATCGGGCTCCTGAGCAAGAGCTGTAAGCGAGGCAACTGCATCTTTCCATGTAGGTACTAGTATACACGATAATCCTAAAGGTGCAGTTTTTTGTATATGGCTGACCTGGTTACCGACTAAAATAAGATGCGTTAAGGACGGGACTTTTTTTAGAAATCGGCCGATTTGACGGTGCCAAAAGCTACTCACGTCACCAAGCTCTAACATATCCCCAAGAACTGCGATTTTGTTTTTTGCTACCGTTTTTTCAAAAGCAAGCAGTGCCGCCTTCATACTCTCTGGGCTTGCATTATGCGCGTCATTAATAATAATGCCGTTATTGCCGGGCAATAGTTTTCTTTCGTATCTGCCAGGAACAACCAACGGTTTTTGAACCGTAGCAACAATAACCTCATTTTTTATACCCAGCACATAGGCCGCAGCCGATGCAGCAAGCATACAATTTAAAAATGCCGTATTAGTAGTAGGAATAACAAGGTCGATTTTTTGATGGTACAGTTTCATAACGCAGGTTATATGGTCATGATGCACCACAACCTTGCGTAACTGAACCTGGTGTGACATTTTTTTACCAAATTTAATGATCGGGTGGTTATAAGAAACATGGGTCAGCACACTTTGGTCGCCCTGAATAATGCCGATTGAATCTTGTTTGAAGCAGGAAAATATTTCACGCTTTTCAGCAGCAATATCAGCACATGAACCAAGACCAAGCATATGGCTGTGGCCAATATAGGTTATTACTCCAAGTGTCGGCCGCACAAGCTCTGCCATGCGTGCCATTTCACCCTTTTTACTGATACCCATTTCAAAGATAGCGATATCATGGTCTTTACGTAAACGCCACAGGTTCAATGAAATTCCCAAAACCGTATTTTGGTTCCCTTGAGAAATAAGAACATGTTTACCGGAAGCGTGTATAATTTCGCCAAGTAGCTGCTTGGTTGTTGTTTTGCCCACAGAACCGGTTATCCCCACAACGGGGATATCAAACTGACTCCGCCAAGCGTGCGCTGTTGCAACAATAGCGGCAAGAACATTTTTCACCACAATTACAGTTAGCTGCGCATCAACAACAAAGCTTTCTGGTAAACGCTCAGCAATAACCGCGTGCGCGCCACGAGCCAGGGCATCCAAAATGAAATCGTGGCCATCTACATGCTGACCTTTAAGGGCAACAAAGATATCACCCTGCTTAATAATACGCGAATCGACAACGAGATTAAGCTTCTCGGGTAAATCGGGACCAAACCATTGTGCATCGGGCACAACCGAGATAAAAAAAATTTTTTGTATATACATATTTTTTTAAAACCTTGATGTGATTATAGTTAATGCAAAACTTTTCGCATTTTGCCGCCATCAGATGGTAAAATAATACCACGAGATTCAAGCGTGTCTATCATGCGCGCAGAACGATTATAGCCGATTCTAAACTTTCTTTGTAGTAGCGATATCGAAATTTCGTCACATTGACGAACATAATCGACAATTTCTTCAAAAATTTGCCGATCTGCTTCGTCAATATCGCCATCTTTATCGCTTACTGTTTCAGTAATAGTTTCATAAATAGGCTCGCCATATTTTTTTATCTGCGCAACGACACTGGCAATTTCGGCATCACTAATATAAGCACCATGTATTCTATTAAGCGCACCCTGGTTATCCAGAAAGAGCATATCACCCTTACCTAATAGTTTATCTGCGCCCATGGTATCAATAATAGTTCTTGAATCAATTTTTGACGTGACTTTGAAGGCAATACGTGCGGGAAAGTTCACTTTAATCAGCCCGGTGATAACATCAACAGATGGCCGCTGTGTTGCTAATATAATATGAATGCCGGCAGCGCGTGCCATTTGTGCAAGGCGTACAATCAGCTCTTCAACTTCTTTGCCGGTGGTGATCATAAGGTCTGCAAATTCATCAATAACAATAACAATCGGCGGCATGTCTTGGTAGATCGCATGATATTCTTTTGCCTGACGCACACCAACTTTTGACATCCGTTCATACCGCTCGCTCATGGTCTTAATTGCCCAACGCAACACGGCAACAGCACGTTCCGGTTCTGTTACGATAGGAAAAAGCAGATGAGGCAGGTCTGCGTAGACCGCAAACTCTAATTTTTTTGGATCGATTAAAATTAATTTGAGCTCTTCCGGTTTACTGTGGCAAATTAAACTGATTAACATAGTATTTAATGCGACTGATTTTCCTGAGCCGGTTGAACCTGCAACCAGCAAGTGCGGCATATATAATAAATCAACAACTACCGTTGCGCCTATTGTATTTTGTCCTAATAATAAGGGCAGGTGGCCTTTAAATTTTTTTAAACTTGGTTCATATAAACTACTAAAATAAACAGCCGTTCTTTCTGAGTGTGCAACTTCAAAACCAACAACCGATTTGCCCGGGATCGGCGCGATAATACGCAAGCTTACTGCTTGTAACGCAAGTGCCAGATCGTCTTCGCGCGCGATAATTTTACTAATTTTTGTCTCAATATGCGGCTGATATTCATACAGGGTTACCAATGGCCCAACGGTAATAGAAGTTACGGTGCCTTTGATATTAAAGCGTAATAATTTTTCTTCAAGCACATGCGCTTTTGTTTGTGCATGCACCGCATTTTTGTCATTTTGTTGCTGGTCTGCTGTTGCACGTACAAGCTCGGGAAAGGGATACGGGATAGTATCTTCTTCTGTCTCTACTTTTATTCGTTTTGGTTTTGTTTTAACAATAAGTTCTTCAATTTCAGAATTAGCAGATTCCTGTTCGATTTCAGGCTCGATTTCGTGGGCGGCATGATACATCTGCGGCTCATCAAGCACAATTTTTTTAGATTCAAACAACGCAACAAGATACTGCACCCACTGGTATCCAACTATCAATAAAACACCAACGGTTAACAGCAGCCAACTGACTGCGCCGATAAAAAGGGGCGGCATGACGTATGCAAAAAGCTGATAGAGAAGATCACCGAGTAACCCGCCTGAATATAAAGGGTGTATATCGTACGTACCGGCATGCATCATAAGGCTGTAGCCAAGGGCGATACAGACAAATCCCCATGCAGCAGAAAACAGGTCATACTGCAAATTGGCGCTTCTTTTTATAAAAACATGCGCACAAAGACAAATAAGCGCAGCTGATAAAATCCAAAAAGATCCACCAAAAATTTGATATAATAATTGTGTCATAATCACACCCTATATAAGATTATCTTGTGATAACCTTACTGCAAAGAGAAAAAGAATCACAAGACTTTTTATTCAAAACACTATACGCATATTATTTTTTATTCTATCTTATGAGCCAGAAAGCAATAAAAATTCAAAAGTGAAATCTTATGAACAAAAAAATATAAATCGTTTTAAGTATATGGTCGTCTCTTTTTGCAATTGACGATGCAAGCGCTTCAAAACAACGTTCAGTAGTTTTGGGTTTTGCAATCAAAGCATTAAGCCAAGCACTAGGATATAAATTTGAGAACATAGAACAAACTATAGAAACTAAATATACCAAAGATGGAGAACCGTGGGAAAAACTAAAACGTCTGTTACCAAACTATGCGCTATCAATGGTGACCCAAACGTTGTGCCACTGGATCATAAACAGTCTTTTATAGATGATAATCAGCTCTTGATTGTGCTTACTCAACTACATCTTGATAAAGTAGATGGTAGCGTACCGCTTGTAGATGCTGATCTTATGGTTGTTGATACAGATACCATGAAATCAACAATGTTACAAAGGGGCCATCGCTGGGGTATGTACGGCGGTTTTAGAGGGGTGCCAGGATTAGTTCCAAATGGAAGACGGAAAAAGTTCTTCTTGATAGGTAACAATATTGTTTCAGACCTAGCATATGATTACCGTAGCCACGAAAGTTTCCGCAGATTAAAAAATCAAATTATTATTGGTGCTTCTGACGATAAAAAAAACCTTTTAGTTATCGACACACAAGATGATGCGATTAAATTTCTTGATATAGAAACTCTTAAGGATGAAGAATCTACTCAAATACCCGTTTCATTGTATGAAGATCCGCTTGGTTATTATGAGGATCTTATGAAATCCGACGTTCCTGGTTATTTCCTGGCGCACCACGCACGCAATAAGTTATTAGCATATCGACAAGACAGGGAAAGCATACGATTAATAAAAAACTATTCTTCAGAAGAACAATCCGATCTTTCTGTGCAACTGTCTAAGGATACGCTCACATCAATTGATTTTAATCATAAAGGCGATCTGCTTTTGTGTTGTTCATATAAAGGGACTTTTTATCTCTGGTCGACAGATACTGGACAGCTTATCTTTACCAGTAATCTTCAAGATGCTGATAAAATTTGTAATACTTTGAAATTTATTAATAATTCTCTTGCAATTAATGGTGGCAACTCATCAGCATGTATTAAGTTTGATATTAAAAATAATAAAATGCGGCCTAGAGAACACAACCACCACCATTGCCAACTGGAATCAACCAATAAGAAAGGCTTAGTAGTACGCCACAGGCCAGTTAAAGATCTGCAGATTGAAAAATATAAGCCATATAAACCCAAAGGCATTGAGTCTTGAATTTCGCACATTATCATAAAAATTTTACATACAGCTCTATACGCATATTATTTTTTATTCTATCTTATGACGCATAAACGCATCATGCGTATTATTAAGGAGAACTCATGAAAGTAACATGTACGTATAAAGTAATAATAGTAGTGTTAGCAGCAATCTGCAGCAGCTTGCATGCAGTAAAAACTGTTTATATTCCTCGTTCACAGGGCCATGCGCCATCGATGATCTGTATGCCCGCCTATGAATTAACGGCGATTACCACATTAAACTATGCACAGTCATATAAAGGACAAAATATAGCGCGTGATCTTTTTGGCAGTGATTACCTGACTATCTCAGGAAGCCAAGTTGCCAATCGTGGCGCACAGGATCTTCTGGCAGACAATTTTGCCTTAGCACCCGATTTTCAAAGCACTATTACCTTTAATCCGAAAATTGAAAACGTTCTTCTTGCGTTCTATTTTAATAAACCGCTCGACCAACTTCTTCCGGGGCTGTATGTTAACTTTATGCTGCCGGTTAATTACACACGTTGGGCACTTAACCCATGCGAAACAGTTATCAACCGAGGCGCACCCTACTTTCAAAATGGCTATATGGGTGACACACTTGTGACCTTTACGCAAGCAACACCGATTACGCCGTCAGATCTCAACCAGAACGTCTGCAATCCTGTAACACCCGCACCATCGCCAGCAGCTCCTGCAGCAACTGCCCCAAACGCACAGGCATATTTTTCTGGTAATGTCATCACCGGTGATATTTTACGACCACTTTCCTATAATAAAATAAGTTGGTGCCCCTTAAAACGCACTGACTTGGCAGAAATTATTGTCCGCTTGGGGCGTAATCTAATAGCAAACGACCGCACGTTTTTAAGTGTCTTTGCCCGTGCAAGTTTTCAGACAGGCAACAAACCACGCCCAGAATATCTTTTTGCACCGGTGGTGGGTAACGGTCAATTTTTTGAACTCGGCCTGGGGACACAAGGCCAATGGCGCTTAACGCACCTTGATAACCCAACTGATGTAACCCTTTTATGGGACGGTTCGTTTGAGCATCTTTTCCAGAACAAACAGCTCCGAACATTTGATTTGTGTCAGCAGGGAAGATTGAGTCGTTATTTATTACTCAAGCGTATTAATCTATCTAATGTGTCATATGCAGATGAACTTATAGAAGCTTCGTATGTAACAACGTTTCCTGTATACGTAAGCCGAGCAATACAGGGGGATATAGATCTCAAGCTTGCTATTGAACATAAAGGTTTCACTCAAACATTCGGGTATGCACTCTGGGGAACAACGGCCGAACATATATGCCCACTCTTTGACCGGCCAACATGTCCAACAAAAGGCAATAGTTACGGTATTAAGGGAACCAGTGGCGCCTATAATTATGTTACCTATCTTACCACGGCAACCGTTCTTGAAGGGCTCAACGCAACTGAAAACAGTTCAACTATTTTTGCTGCCGGTGCTATCGATTACCCGTTACCACTTGCTAACACTACCACCTATGATAATGTCTCTGGTGGCATGGTTATAGACCCTTCAATAGTTGCAATTGAATCTAATACACCACTTATTATTGGCTGTGGTTCACTGGATCTTGATTCTGCAAAATCGCCCGCCCAGCTAACCCATGCCTTTTTAGCCGAGACAGGCTATACCTGGCAAGGACGCCATACCTCACCTGCGGTTCTTGTTGGGGCTTCAATAGAAACGGCAACCAATAACCCGGCAGAGTTACATCAATGGAGCGTATGGATAAAAGGCGCTGTTGCATGGTAATAAAAAAAGGGCAGTACAAAAGGCTTTTTTTATTAAAAAATGATATATCATTGATCAAATCTTGCATATTTTGATTCTTTTAACTAGATTAAACATCGATAATGAAGATCAGCATTGAGCCTAAGAAAAAAAATTAAAAAAAAGGAAAGGAGGCATTCAGTAATCATCCTATATTCCATCATGTTCTACTTGCATAACGTCACGCACGACGTTGATTATATAAGGCTTTAAGAGTCTTATGCCGTGAGTTTAAAATCTCACATCGCGTACTAACACGCGTTATATTTGGTTGTTATCTTTATTAAAAGGAGTACTTTGATGAAACAACTTTCGCGAATATTTTTAACCTTGGCACTGTTGGTGCCCGCATTAGCCGTTGCAGACAACTGCAATTCTGGCTGCGGAACATCAACAAATAATTGCAATTCTGGTTGCAATAGCACAAACAGTTGCGGTACTAACTGCAACAGCAATAACAGCTGCAACACATCATGCTGCTTTGATTCATGCACTACTAGTGTATGTAACACCAGCTGTGAAAGCACCTGCTACTGCCCTACTACATTTATTCCTCGCCCAACATACGATAACACGGTTATTGCATATGGCCTTGAATATCAACACCGTTACGACATGGACCAAGTATACGGCGGCTTCCAATTAGCTTTTGAATACCAACGTTCATTCAGCGCAAGCAACCTTGCACGTGGTTTATTTGGTAGCAACGTTTTAAACTTTGCTGGTAGCCAAGTAGCTGCTCCTGTTGCAAACGCATTGCTTGCAGACAACTTCGGTCTTTCACAAGACTTTGTTGGCAGCATTGCTCTGAAACCAATCATCCAAGACTTCAACCTTCATTTTGACTGGTTTGTTGGATTTGATGAATGGGCACCAGGTCTTTATATGCAACTTGATATGAACTTTGATTATCAAAAACGTCAATTGCAATATGATTGCGGATGCACAACAAGTAACACAAGCACGGTTAACTTCCCTGCTGGTTATATGAGCCAATCAACATCTGGCGTATCACCTATTACCGATTTACCAACAGCTCTTGGCTTACAAAGCACATTCGGCGATAAAAAAACAGCTGGATCATACGGACGTTTTGATTTCTGTGATAGAAATGAAAGCGGCCTTGCAGGTCTTTCTGTAAACCTTGGTTACGACTTCTTACGTTGTGATGACTACTTCTTGGGAGCATTCTTCCGTGTTGTAGCTCCAACAGGAAGCAGCGTAAAACCATGCTACGTGTTTGATGCTCTTGTCGGTAACGGCAAAGGCTGGGAACTCGGTGCTGGTATCTCTAGCCGTTGGGAAATGTGGAACAACAATGACTGCCAAAAACTTACCGCAATGCTTGATGGTTATGTAACATCTGTGTTAAAACACAAATCTATACGTACCTTTGACCTTGCATCTACAAACACTGCTATTGCGGTTAATTACCTCGACTGTGCAAACAGCTGTAACACAAGCTGCAATAACAACAATAGCTGTAACACAAACACAAGCTGTAACACTGGCTGCAGCACAAATAATAGCTGTAACGTTACTAATGGCACTTTCCCTTGCAGCAGCATGGCATGTAGCACAAACAGCGATTGTGGTAATGCTTGCAACGGTTGCAATGCTCAAAATTGCTTAACACGTTACAACTTATTGAAACAATACAACCTCAACAACGGCGTTTACACATACGCAGCAAACCTTATTTCTGCTGCTGACTTCACCACACGTAATGTTGAAGTTCGCACACCAGTTAAAGGTGACGCAACACTTCGTTTAGTGTATACACATGGTGGTTTTGACTTCGGATTCGGTTACAACGTATTCGGTTCTGTTCGTGAAAAAATCTCTTCTGTTGGTACATTCAGCAGCTGCTTACCTACAACAACTGCTACACGTTTTGCGGTTAAAGGTTGCCAAGGCGTTGCATATAATAGCTACGTAACAAATGGCACAGATGTCACTGGTGGACCAACATCAGAAGTATTAATTAACTCTGCAAGCAACTCAACTGCGTATGTTTCAGGCAGCTGTGGCAATGCATGTGGTAATGTGGATAATGCTATTATTGTTTCAAATCTAACAGATGAATTTAATGTTGCATATAACAGTAACCACAATAATGCAGATATTCTAACGAACGGTACAGTATCTGTAGCGTCATTAGAAGCTGGTTCAACATATGCTCCTGCATACACATCTGGTATTAATGGCGTAGACCCAGTAGTATTAGAAGGTTCAGTAAATGAACTTGATCTTTGTTCAGGTACAGCTCCACGTCAATTCACCAACAAAGGTTTTGTAACGCTTGATTATACATGGGTTGATAATGATTGGGCACCATACCTCGGCTTTATCGCTGAAGTTGAAGGCGGCCAATACAATACCGACCTTGCTAAGTGGGGTCTTGTAATAAGAGGCGGAGTCTCTTACTAAGAACCACTTAATGCGCCGAGCGCATTAAAACTCGAACTAACACTAAAAGGGAGGCGGATTAATCCGCCTCCCTTTTTTTTTATACACAATTGTTCTATAATCTCAAAACAAAGACATGAGTTGTTATATACTAAAAAAGGAGTATCGTAATGAAACAACTTTCTCGAATATTTATATCACTTGCACTTTTGGTGCCGGCGTTAGCCGTTGCAGACAATTGCAACTCTGGCTGCGCCACAACAACAAGCAATTGTAACAACAGTTGTAACTCTAGCGTAAGTTGCAACATCTCAAGTTGTGATACCAGCTGTAATCAGTCATGCTGTTTTAATTCATGCACAACGAGTGTATGTAACACCAGCTGCGAAAATAATTACGGCTGCCCCACGTTGCTCTTAAAACGACCTACCTACGATAACACCGTTATCTATTACGGGATCGATTATCAACACCAGTATAATAATGACAAAGGCTTTTATGGCGGGTTCCAACTTGCATTTGAATACCAACGTTCATTTGACGCAAAAAACCTTGCGCGCGGCATGTTCGGCAGCAGTGTGTTAAACTTTGCTGGTAGCCAAGCAGTTAACCCCCTACCAAATTCATTGCTTGCAGACAACTTTGGCCTTCCTGTTAACTTCCAAGGTTCAATTTCACTTAACCCTATTATTTCAGACTTTAACGTACATCTTGATTGGTTCCTTGGGCTGGACCGTTGGGCACCTGGTCTTTACCTGCAGGTTGATATGAACTTTGATTATCAAACACGCCAACTGCAATCAGACTGTGCATGCACCATCAACTACACCACCAGCACGATATTATTCCCTTCAGGATACATGAGTGTAGTATCTGAACAAATGTTATACCCAATTTTAGATATACCAACGGCTTTGAGTTTACAAGGTCTTTTTGGCGACAAACAAAGCCCAAGCACCTTTGGCCGTTTTGATTTTGGCACACGCACAAAAAGCGGTCTTGCTGGGCTTTCGATAAACCTTGGATATGATTTTGTACGCTTTGATAATTACTTTTTAGGTGCGTTCTTCCGCGTTGTTGCACCTACCGGAAGCGCGGTACAACCATGCTATGTCTTTGATCCAGTTGTGGGTAATGGCAAAGGTTGGGAACTCGGTGCCGGGCTTTCAAGCCGTTGGGATATTTTTGAAACAGATTGTCATAAGCTCAGTCTATTACTTGATGGGTATGTAACATCGGTCTTAAAACACAAATCGTTACGCACCTTTGACTTAGCATCGACAAACACTGCCCTTGCAGTAGATTATCTTAATTGCAACAATAATAACAGCTGCAACACGAGTTGCAATAACTCTGTTGCAAGTTGTAACACAAATAACAGCTGCGCAAATAATAGCTGTAATGTTACAAACGGTGTATTTCCGTGCAGCAGCATGGCGTGCAGCATAAATTGTGGCGCAGGTAATAACAGCTGCAATAACGATTGCAATAGCTGCAACGCTCAAAATTGTTTAACACGTTATAACTTATTGAAACAATATAATCTCAATGATGGCGTTTATACATATGCAAATAACCTTATTACGGCGGCTGATTTCACCACACGTCAAGTTGAAGTTCGCACACCGGTTAAAGGTGACGCAACCGTACGCATGATCTACTCACATGGCGGTTTTGACCTTGGTTTTGGTTACAACGTCTTTGGCATGGTTCGTGAAAAAATCTCAGCTGTTGGGGCACCCAGCACCTGCATTTTAACCGGAACTAATGTATTTGCAGTTAAAGGTTGCCAAGGTGTTGGATATACTCGTTACGCAACTACCGGCGGTATACCTGGGGCGTTTTTCTCTGACCTTATCGCACCTGAACTACTTCCGTTAATCAACTCTGCAAGCAACTCGACAGCCTATGTTTCAGGCAGCTGTGGTAACGCATGCGGTGCTGTAGATAACGCTTTTATTCTTGCAGGCAGTCCTGGGGTATTGAATGCTGCGTATAACAACCCAGAACTTTTTGGCGGGCCAATTGATGGAAGTTACCCTGCACCAACTTTAAATGGTGTAGCTATAGTAGTGCCAGAAACATCTGGTGTAAATGGCGCTGACTCAGTTGTATTAGATGGTTCAGTTAATGAACTCGATCTTTGTTCAGGCACAGCTCCACGTCAATTCACCAACAAAGGCTTTATCAGCTTAGATTACACATGGACAGACAACTGCTGGTCGCCGTATATAGGCTTTATTGCAGAAGTTGAAGGCGGTGCAATTAATACTGATATCGCTCAATGGGGTGTTGTAGTACGCGGCGGGTTCGCTTACTAAACGCTACAAAAGTATTGATCTAACACAAAAAAGGTGGCGGCGGATAAATCCGTCGCCACCTTTTTTGTATGCAGAATTATTATTTGAAATAATGATAAATATTATATAAAATTTATCATTATGTATAAAAAATATCAGGTATTGCTACACCTTATTGTCTATTCTTTTTCAGTCTTTGCACGCATATCTATTCATGCAATGTTCAGCGAGGAGTCGCTTTGGGACATTATGCATTATGACTGTGCACAATTACAACGCAATCTTGACCAGCTAAGCACAACAGAATTACTGCAAAGAAGCTATAAGCTAGATGGTATTTTGGCTGATTTTGATCGATGCAAAGCTGTTTTAGGTATAGCCTCTTCAGTTGCTGTTTTTCATATCGTGAAACAACCCAGTTCATTAGATTATTTTTTACAAAGCAGGAGCGCCGACGTTACACTGTGTGCTGGTATTGTTGGGGGCTATTATCTTTATAGTCGTAATGCCATGATTCAAAAAGCGCAAACAGAATTATTAAAGGAACAGGAGCGACGGCGCAATAACCGTGTTGACCCTATTATCCAAAAAAATCTATCTGTTCGAGAAAGAAACCAATGCCGCATTGTGCAAGAAAAAAGAGAACCATGAT
The DNA here is from genome assembly GCA_963848615.1 of uncultured Candidatus Babeliaceae bacterium. GTDB lineage: Bacteria > Babelota > Babeliae > Babelales > Babelaceae > BOG-1370. Next base: position 3,505 of record CAWKEK010000015.1, on the reverse strand, counting down.
TATAGGCTATGCACTATTTTTAGTGTAACTTTTTTTTACAATAAAAAGTATTATGTGCAACAACAGAACAATTTAACAAATCTATATCGTAAAGATTGCTGATACGGCAATACCTCAGCTGCATGTCTATTCATTTCCACTTCTTTAAGGTCAATTCCAGAGCTGACACGTTGTCTTTCAAGCAGTTCATTTGCGTTGTGTAACGCTTGACGCTCTTGCGCAGACAGCAGCCAAGACTCAGGTGGTTTTTGCTCTTGAAGTGCACACAAAAAAATTGTACAACATAACTGACTATAGACTAAAAGTTTCATACAAGTACTCTATTTCTTAACAAGCGTGTTGATATAAGTAACTACATCACCAATAGTGCTCAACTTTTCTGCCATCTCGTCATCGATCTCAATAGTAAAATGATCTTCAAGATTCATCACAATTTCAACACGATCAAGAGAATCTGCCCCCAAAGAATCGAGGGTCGTTTCGTCTTTTAAGGTATCAACGGGAATAGACAGTTGTTCTGCAATTATAGTACGTACTTCCTGCGAAACGTCATATGCCATGAGAACCCTTTTAATTTATGATAATGTAATAATATTTTTTTCAGGATACTGTGCACGGAGCTGCTCAAGCAATGGCTGGTCTGCAAACGGCACAATAATAGTGCTGCATTCAGCATACCGTTCAATAAGTTGCACACGGTCTTGATACAAAAACGGCTGCTCAATAACAAATTCTTTTATCTGTTGCGCAGTTACAAGATCTTCTTGTTTATGCGGCGAAAAGCAGGTAACTTCAGCATCCTTAAACTCTACTTTTTCTAAGTACTGCTTAAAATTCAGCGTGCTTTCTGATGCTAAATCTGCATAAAGGCCGCCATCAAGAGGAAGTTCTGTAATGACACCGTTGCTGTGTGCAGCCATAAGCTGCTCTTCAAAAGCTTCAACTGCAGAGCGCATGCCAGAGACAACAAAGAGATCGTCACTTATTTTTTCGCTCAGAATAACCTGGCCATTTTCTTGTTTGGCAATAATTTTTTTAAGATCTTTAAGGGGAATTTGAGCTACTAAAATTTTTTTGAAATTTTTTTCTTGCAACAGCTCGTAATACGCGGCAGCCCATTTTGATACCAAATATAAGCCATCGGCAAAAGTATACGCACGGGCGCTGTGTAATGCCCCATAGGCACCTATGCCCATGCCACCAACATGGGTGATCGTGATATCTTTTGAACGGATATAAGCGCCGGTTGCTGCATGCACTAAAAATAATAATGCATACGAATCTGGCAACGAACGGAGTTCTGACTCTGATGCATTAAACATTAAACGGGTAATATTTAATCCTGTTATATGTGCAGCTTCCTCAAAATATTCTTGCACAACGCGTTCTTGGTCATACAAATTTTTTGCAATGCCAGAACGAAGCGACTCATAATCGGGAAATAACAATGCAGCCTCTTGAATATTTTCCAATGCTGATAGTTTAATATCTGTTTCCATGAAATGCTCCACGTTAAAGTGAATAATAATTTCTTAAGCGAGAAAGTGTTTCTTCCCGTGCTAATGCAACCATAAGGTCATACATACCCGGTGCATCTTTTTTTCCCGTAAGGGCAACGCGAATAAGGGGACCGATATCGCCAAGCTTGATTTGCTTGTGTGACAAAATTCTTTAAGACGATGAGATAGTGCTTCGTGTAAAATTCAGTAACTTCAACACGGTAATGAAAAATGTCTAATAATTTTTTTTGTTCAACCGTTAGTAGAGAAATTTCATACTTCGTCGGCCGTGCATGGATACGGACAAGTTCGTGATATACGTCAAGCAATGTTGCACAACGCTGTTTATATAGATCGATTAATTGTGTAACGGTGGTGTAACTCCAGCCGCTCAAATGAGTATCAAGTGGCAACATCATAACCTGCTTCATATAGTCATATAAGGCAACAGCACTGGTTGCTTTAAGATGGGTACTATTTACCCAATCAAGTTTTTGCGTATCAAACAACGCACCTTTAGAAGAGATCGCTTCAAGCGTAAAATTTCAATCATTTCCTGCAGCGTAAAGATCTCTTGATCACCATGCGACCAACCAAGACGCACTAAATAGTTACACAGCGCTTGCTGGTAAATAGCCACGTGTCATATAATCAAAGGCGTTTGCCGCAGCATCGCGCTTACTCAACTTAGTACCATCGGGTCCCAAAATTAACGGTAAATGGGCAAACGTTGGCACGGTGTAACCACATGCTTGATACAATAAGATTTGTTTTGGGGTGTTTATAAGATGCTCTTCACCACGAATAATATGGCGTATACGCATAAAGGCGTCATCGATAACCACCACAAAATTATACATGGGTGTGCCATCTGAACGGACTAAAATAAAATCATCAAAGGTGTCTGAGGCAAAAATAATTTTGCCCTTTATCGCGTCATCAACAATAATTTCTTTGCAGCTATCTGGAACCAAAAAGCGAATAACATGTGGCTTGTCGTTGTTCAATGGCTTGCCGATAAATTTTTTACAAAAGCCATCATATTTTGAATAGGCAACACCCTCTACTGTTGTTTGCCCAACACGGTTTTGAACTTCTTGTGGGGTACAGTAACAGTAGTATGCCTTAGACTCGTTAACCAACTGCAATGCTACACGAATATGTTCGTTTTGACGTTCTGACTGAATAACTATAGGCTCATCGGGCGTTAATCCACACCAATTAATCGTATTGAGAATTGCGTCGGTGTACTGCTGTTGCGAACGTTCTTTATCGGTATCTTCAATACGTAATAAAAATGTTCCGTTATTGTGGCGCGCAAAAAGAAAATTAAAGAGCGCCGTACGTAAGCCGCCAATATGTAACATACCCGTTGGTGATGGCGCGAATCTGACGCGAACGTCCTTTCACCCTAACTTGTTGCATTATAAAACTTTCTTAAGCAGTGTAATTTAAAAGTGCTTGTGCACGCATGCCCCAAACAGAAAGCGGGTTTCTCTGCGCATCAAATAAACGGGCCCATGCTGATTGAACACCCTGGCTATCGTTATCCAACAGAGCCTGGTAGCCCATATAGAACCATGCCATATCATGTACTGGGTTTTTACTATTGAGTGCTAATTTTTCTAATGATTGACGCCCTTTAGTTTGAATTGAAGGATCTGCAGAATCAATCTGCATAAGGGCTAATTTTGTCGCATACGTATAATACAACACCGGGTCGACAGCGGTCATCGGGCCAAGCCTGAGTCATACTATCCAAAGCCTCTTGCTTGTTGCCTTGGGTTTGTTGCATATCAGCCTGAAGCGCAAGAAAGAACGGTGCATATGAACTGTTTTTATATTCTTTATAACCAGCAGCTACCGCGTCAACCAATTCTTTGCTAGGAGCTTTATTTTCTGAAGCCAATTTTTCATGTTCGGCATAACGAAGCATAAAGATATCATAGGCTTTGGCAGAAAGTGTGCCTTTGTAATAGCTCAAGCCATAATACGCCACAAATGGC
>CAWKEK010000014.1:0-12215 GCA_963848615.1 uncultured Candidatus Babeliaceae bacterium | reverse complement strand
TGTATTGCTAAGAATGGTGCATAGTAAGCTTAATTGAATTTATGCCACATGAGCATACCCTCATTCAAGAGTACTCTTTCTCATATAGTACATGCCTTTGGGCACGCTACTGGTTATCAGAGCCGTTTAACACTCTTTTTTGCAAAACTTTCTGCATTAAGTGAGCAATGGTACCAAGCGGCCTATGCCTTATTAAAACGTGATAAATAGGCTGCAATTCAAAATTCTTTTAATAATCAGCCACAGTGCCTTGGCAGCCGGTAATGGGCCAGGGCATACCGTGCATATGCCGAACAGGTAACGGTATATCTACAAACCCCGTCAACGCCAAAAAACGGCCTTATAAGTCGAGTAAATTCTTTTAAAATTTCTGTGGTTATAGATCTAACCATGTTTCTTAAAAAGTTCTAATAATGTTTTATGTAATGTTGTGTAATCGAGAATCGATTGAGATGGACGAAAATAAATTATCCAGTCGTTGCTAGATTCAAAAAGCTTTTCTTGGTAGAAAATTGAACGAGCACGCCTTTTAAGCAGATTGCGGTAGGGGGCAGAGCCGACTTTTTTGGGGGTAATTACGATAATCCGAGCGATGCTGTCCTGTTTGGGTAAGACACGGACATCAAATTGCGGTCTACGTAGGATGGGGCGTGCTTGTGAGCGAGCGCATTGAGTCGCTCATCTTTTTTCCATAATGAAATGTGACGCCCCAGGCTAACCATGCGTTATTCGCTGACTGTTAAGCGTTTTTTGCCTTTTGAGCGGCGACGATTAACAATTTTGCGGCCATCATGAGTTGCCATACGCTTTAAAAAACCATGTTTTTTAGCGCGTTTTTTTCTTTTTGGTTTGTACGTGATTGACATAATAAAACCTTTGGTGATTCAAAAATAACGTTATCTTTGCTGATATTGGTATAGTTTAACGGTAAAATCGCTTTTTTTCAAATTTGATTATACGCTCAATCTTAATTATTATTCGTGCGCAAGGTTGCCAAGACCTGCTGTGTTGCTGCATCAAGGTCTCTATCGCCGTTAAAGATAGGTGAATTTGGCCTAAAATCTACGTTGTTGATCGCAGTATTAAAAGTTTCTGCATGAGCTTGGTTTTTGAGCGTTACAAGTTCTTGATTGAGTTTATTTTGGTATTTTCCAATCAAGGCTGTTTTATAATCTTTTGCCAAAGCTTTTATTGCTCCAGATTTATAGTATAGGTAGCCCATGCCTGCTGTGCCAAAGCAAGCAAGAAAGGGTAGTGAATAACCGACAGATTGCGAAAGACTATTGGACAGAGATGATGGTATCGACTGAATATAATGCATGCCGATAACAAGAATTGTTAAAAAGCCAGCTTCTTCGGGAGCTGCAGGGCCAGCCATTGTTGGAGCCATTGACGCAAGGCGCTTGCCAATGATATGAAGAAAGGGGATGCCAAGGCTGTTGTTCCAGCTGCTACAAGTAATGCATTGTGGTGGTATATGCTATTAGCTTTGTAGGCTGCTGCAGAATCAAGATCATTATAAGAATATACATTTCCCATTTGAAAGAACTCTTTAAGAGTTGATGCGCGAGCCATCAAGAGCCTATCTTTAATGTTTTCATGACTTACATTATAAGAAGCCATAGCACATACATTACTTGAAATGGATAGTGCCGTTAGTATAATAAATTGTTTTTTGATATTCATAGAAGACCATCTTTGTATATTTAAGAAAACTTTTAATCTGTTTTTAAAATTATCTAGTTTCTTATTTTTGTCAAAAATATCATATTTAAAGCATTTATTGTGGTATTTTTATAGGCAGCTTAAATACCGTTCGGCAAGATTCCAAAGCGGCCGATACAGCCAGAGCCAGCCGAGGTAATCGCTTGGCGGTGCACTATCCACCACACTCAGCAGCAAAAATGCCCGGAATAGAGGTTTGGGTATTCTGTTTTTGCACGATCAGGCCATAGGGCGTAAGTTCAAGTTGTTCTTTAAATATGGCAGTGTTTGGCGTCAAGCCAATTGCAAGAAAAGCAGCATCGGCAGAAATTTCTATGCGTTTGCCAGAGATTTTGTCTTCATAGGCAACATGGGTCAAGTTAGAGCCGTTACCCACAAATTCTTTTACTTGGGCAGAGTAGGTAATTTTTACGTTAGGGTTATTCAGACTCGTTGCCTGCATTGGGGCAGACGCACTCAGTTTTTCTGAAATTTGAATAGTAGTAACGTCACTGGTAAAATGCGTCATAAACGAGGCATCTTCCATGGCCGTGTCGCCACCACCGATAATCACCACTTTTTTATCTTTATACAACGCACCATCACACACGGCACAGGTAGAAACGCCTTTTGCCCAGTATTCTTGCTCGCCCGGGCAATTAAGACGTTTAGGGTTAGAGCCTGTAAATAGCAATAACGGCGTCAGCAGTAAGCTGCTTGCCTTTAGAAGTTGTTATAGAAAAGGCTTTTGTGAAAAATCAACAGCGGTAACCATTTCTAAAATAAAATTACTGCCCAGCTCTTTTGCCTGTTTACGGATATTCATCATCAGCTGTGGGCCCATAATTGAGCGTTCACCCGGCCAGTTTTCTACGGCTGTGGTGCTCATCAATTGTCCGCCTGGGTTGTCACCTTCAATAACCAGTGGCTTAAGTTGTGCTCTACTGGTATATATGGCAGCTGTTAATGCTGCAGGGCCAGAGCCGATAATAATTACTTTATAATGTGTTGCTGGAGTTTCCATAATTTTGTTTAAGATTTTTTTGTTAAATAATATAGTACGTAATTAAGCGTTTTTTCGCGTTGGCATGAGCGCCTGATCTCTTCATGGCACAGAGCCACCTCTTGATCGTTTACACGGCTATGGGGAATATCGAAATAGATAAATTCCTTGGTGCGTGGCCGTTTAAAAAGGTGAAGATAATTTATAATATCTTCGTCTGTTGCCTGAATATTTTCTTGATACGCTATGCTGTCTATAAAGAGTATCTCTTTAATTTGTTTTTCTGCAAGCAAAGAAACTTTTTCTTTAAAATCATTCTGATTTTTGTATACATGATAATCAGGATTTTCTTGAACACGCGCCAAGCACGACTTTTTCTTGCTGTGCTACAATATCTGAATCAACAACGGTTGGGTAATGATGAAAAAGCAGCTTAAAGAACCGTTCAACGGTTTCTCGGCGCTGGAAATATCATGGCGAAATGAAAAGACTTCAATAAGTTTTTGATGCGTCTCTTTGGTTGTTTTAAAGCCTAAAATGTGTTTTGAATCTATCCATATCAAAAAAATTTGATGGCACATGATATAAAATGGTCACTTCAAATAAATAATGTGTCGTGAAATCGTCACTTACAGAATCTTGAAAAAAATCATTGTCGGTAATGAATGAATCCCCAACTTTTTTGCCCAAAAAGAGCCCCTGCGCTTGCTGGTCAGCTTCTTCTTCGCCAATTTTTATCCAAACACGCTGTTCAAAGGGATTAAGAAGACGATTTTTTTCGTGGTCAACCAGTTTAATGCTCAGGCATACCCAATCATGAAATGCTATTCCAGTTGCAGAATTTTTACTTTCTTTGTGTTTGCGATCTTCTTCTTTTAAAAAAAAATCGACCTGGCGGTCTAAATCTTTATAATTTTTTCTGCCGGGAGCTTGAAATGAAGCTTTATTTCACTCTTTTTATTGGATTCGGGCTTGTACTAACACTAAAGGTAAATTGGGCGGGCTTTTCCGGATCAATAAGCGCTTGAAGCGGCTGGGCGGCGCTTAAGGTAATAATTTTGTGCTCCGCGATTCCTTTTTGAAGCATGGCGTTTACACAGTGTTGGAAGAAAAACTGTTTTAAATGATCGACCAATAAAGGTTTATAAGTATTTGCTATGTAGCTTTCTGGCGTGGCGCCTTGGGCAAAGCCGTAGGTGTGGATATCTTGCTTAATACTAGAAAGTGCCTGGCGGTACATGACGCTGACCGGTTCACTCGGAATTTGTACGTGCAAGAGAAGCTTATGCGGCGACTCGGGCTGCTGATTCAAGCTAAAGTAGACACTCGTTTCACAATTACCATCTGGTTATCTCCTTTTAAGTAACTGATTTGATCTTAAGTTGCCTGCCCCGGTTGCCACTCAACGTCGCGCAGATCCTGAACCGAGCTCAGGATGTAAAGCCAAGACTTGCCTGCCATCTGTAGCGTGCCGAGCCTGCAGGCCCGGATAAGCGTAAGATGGTGCAAGAGAAGGGACTCGAACCCCCACCTCTTTCGAGACTGGATCCTAAGTCCAGCGCGTCTGCCAATTTCGCCACTCTTGCATTATCTAGTATAAAAATATCAAATTCGCCTAGCCTGTCAGCCATAGCTCCATGAGCCAAGGCTGGATAAAAGACTACTTTAGCATAAAATTACATTAATTTAAAGCTGCGCTCATGAAAGCCTTAAATTATTCTTATAAAGCCTTAATCTCAGCTTCTTTTTTAGATGATAACGTTTCAGCCTGTGCTGTTACTTTATCAGTAATTTTTTGTAACAGGTCTTGAAGGCGCTTGCTATAATCTTCGGAGATTTTTTTATCTTTTTCGGTATCACGAATTGCGGTATGCACATCTTTACGTACATTACGTAAAGCTATTTTGCATTCTTCAAGGCGTTTACCCAAAACTTTTGAAAGCTCGTCACGTCTGCTGCTGCTCATCTTTGGCAATACTATACGGATAATAGGGCCATCCGTCATAGGGGTTACCCCAAGATCGGAAGTAGCAAGAGCCTTTTCCACATCGGGAATAACGGTTTTGTCCCAAGGCTGAACAACTAAAAGCTGCGCATCTGGCGCAGAGACAGCAGCAACTTCTTTAAGCGGCATCATGGTACCGTAAGCAAAGACTTTTATATCTTCAATCATTGAAGGATGTGCTCTGCCTGTGCGTATTTTTTGCAGCTCTTTTTCAAAATGCTGAACATGCTTTTGCATATCACTTTCAACGGCTGTCTCAAATGGTTTGGTACTTGCACCTTCAGTAAAGGTATAATTTGCCATAGTTGCCCCTTTTTAGTGTCACCCTGCTCGTCAGGTCCTTTTTTTTATTTTATGCGCCAATTTCGTAGCGAGCAAATCGAGTGATTTTGATGCTTTCACCCATTTTTGCAATTAAATCTTTTAAAAGGTCGTCAACAGTTATCTGATCGTTTTTAACAAATTTTTGGTTCATAAGGCAAATATCTGCACAGGCTTTTTGGATTTTGCCTTCAACGATCTGGTCAACCATCTTTTCTGGCTTGCCCTGTTCGATAAGTTGTTCTCTGAAGAACTTGCGTTCTTTTTCAAGGTAGGCGGCATCAACCTGGGCTGTTGAAACGTATAATGGCTTGATTGCAGCGATATGCATACAGATATCTTGAGCAAATTGCTTCATATCTGCTGTGCGGGCAACAAAATCTGTTTCGCAGTTGATTTCAAGAAAACGCCAACCTGCGCACCAGGGTGGATATAAGCATGAACCAGACCTTCTGCGGTCGCGTTTCCTGAGCGTTTTTCAGCCACAGAAGCGCCTTTTTTGCGTAAAAGCTCAACCGCTTTATCGATATCGCCGTCAGCTTCGATAAGGGCCTTTTTACAGTCCATCATGCCTACGCCGCTAATATCACGCAATTTTTGAATTAAATCTAAACTAACTTTTGTCATATGTTTATCCTAAAATAAGGGGTTATAGAGATAGTGTGCCAAAAAATAGCCTTTTGATCTAGACAGAATTTTTATTTTAGGTAGTATTTATAAGTAACGAGTTATAATAAATTTTTTAGTATTTCCCCATAAAGTCTATTCGTGAAGGCACTTTCTTTATGAAACAAGAAGCAGTTTTTAGCCGCTATGCGATTTTTCAAACCGGCGGCAAGCAGTATCAAGCGCTTGAAGGCAAGACCATTGCTATTGAAAAATTAGATGTTAAAGCAGGTGATTCAGTCCAATTTGATGATGTTTTATTGATCAAAAAGGCTGAAGGCGATGTAAAAATCGGCCAACCATTCCTGAGCACCCCTGTAAAGGCGACTATCGTTAAACACATGAAAGGGCCTAAATTGGTCGTTTTCAAGTTTAAACGTCGTAAAAAATCACGCGTTAAACGTGGTCACCGTCAACCGATGACTATCGTTCGCATCGAATCTTTCTAAACCTCCCGATCGTCCCGAGTGTTTCCCGCAGGGAAACGTATCGAGGGATAGGAAGATTATAAAAAAATTAAGGCCGGCTTATAAAAAAGCTGGCCTTTTTTTATGTAAAAATTGCTGAGTTATGAAATGGCCTGGACTCTGTACTGGCTTGAATGCACTAGATTGTTATATCAAAGTCGACCACATAGCGGCATGTGTTTGTATAAAAGAGATTCTGGGGGTTAGTCGTGCAAAAGGTATTGGCAGTTGTTTTCTGGGCACGTAAGAGCACTTAAGCCGCCTACGCAGAATAAGTAAGCTGCCAGAGTAATTAATTTAACTTTATTTTTGTTCATAATAAAAACCTCTATAGTTTGGTTATTTTTAACTATCTACTTTAAACATAGAAGTTTTGAGGTTAAAAAATCAATAGTTTTTAATTTCAATTTGATTTTTAATTTTTTAAAATATTTTAATACTATTGATACATGGTTGAAAGACTGTTAGCCTTATAACGCTATTATTGTAAGTAAGAAAGTTAAGAATGAAACAATTAATGCAATGGCTATTAAGTGTAGGTATAATTTTATTATTAATGTTGGTAGCTACGGCAATTTTAATACCAAATGGCTTAGCATATATTATCCTAGCAATAGGGCGTTTAGTCGATAAAATCACTGGTTAAAAATTGTAACTCATCAATAGAAAGTTTTTTTATAACTTAGATATCTTATCGAGATCTTTGTTATTGCCAGACAAGAGCAAGACGTCGTTTTCTTTTATAACATATTTTGGTTCAATGGGCATAAATTCGCCGTCAGTTTGTTTGCCGATGCAGACAACATGAAATTGATCATGGATAGCGCTCAGCGCCTTGCCAACAAATTTTTTGGGCGCTTCAAACTTACTGATAGAAAATTGTGGCGTAATGATAGCCAGCGATTCAAAGCGTAAGCTTAAATTATCTGCAAGTAATGTGCCGATCTCTTGCTCTGGAAGTACAATCAAGTCTGCACCAATAATCTTTAATATTTTCTTATGCATGTCGCTAATCGAGCGAACGATAACTTTTGGAAACTTGAGATTTTGCTTTAATATCGCCGTGATAAGTATCGATTGGTCAAAGTGCTCGCCCATGCCCACAATGATAGCGTCCATGTCATCAAGGCCCAAAGAGACTAATGACTCTTCGTTTGTTATCTCCATGCAAATTGCTTGAGATACATTGTCTTTAATCGACTCAATAATCTGTTCATTGCTATCGACTGCAAGGACTTCCATGCCGCGGTTTGCAAGGGTTGTCGCAACCGCATAACCAAACCTACCGACGCCGATAACACAAAATTTCATAGCCATAATTATCCTAACATAACTGTCGACCGCATATTAGCCAATAATAACCCGTTCTTCAGGGTACTGTAATTCTTTTTTTTCTTTTGTTTTCTAAATGTAAGTAAGAGCGTCAGCGAACCAATACGACCAATAAACATAGTTATAATAATAGTATATTTGCCCGCAGTTGAAAGATAGGGTGTTATCCCCGTTGATAGGCCAAGGTTAGAAAAAGCAGAAAATGCCTCAAAGCTGATATCAATAAATCGCCAGCCCTGTTCGGTAATAAGCAGGCAAAAGATGGTAACTGCTATCCAGCTTAAGCTCAGTGATAGTACTGCCATTGCTTTAAATATCTGTTCGTTAGGGATCGTGCGGCCCTTGAGTTCAACCATTGACCTGCGCGTAATAGTGGCCCGAATTGCAGCCAGAAATAGGGCAAACGTAGTTTTTTAATACCACTACCGGTCGACCCAGGTGACGAACCGATAAACGAAATAATCATAATTAAAAAAAGCGTTGCAAAATGTATTGTGGGAATCTCAAAGGTGGTAAACCCCGAGCTGTGGCAGGTAATCGCGTTAAATATCGAGTTTAAAATAGCATAAATAAGTCCGTTATCTGAGCCGCCTTGAATGAATTCTAAATAGAAAAACATGCAACTAGCAAAGGTTATGATCAGCAATGTTGTTGAGATAACCAGTTTAGAATGCAACGACCAATGAAAATGTTTTTCTTCTTTAAGTGACTGGAGATAAAAAATAAACTCTTGCCAAACAATAAAACCAAGGCCACCGATAAAAACCATGGTAGCGGTAACAGCAAGCAGGGGAATATTATAGGGCATAATTTTTTGACTGTTTTCAAAAAAGCTGAGTCCCGTTGTGGTAAAGGCAGAAACCGCATGAAAGAATGAATAAAAAAATGCCGTAAAAAATGGGTACTGGTCCTTCACTATAAAAAATATAATCCCTGTACCAATAGATTCAACCACCAACGTCATGCAGACGATAAAAAGTAAAAGATTGTGAGAGGCGTTCCAACTTTCAAGCTCAAGCATTTCCCCGGTTAAATACCGCGTTGTTAGGCGCAATTCAAAAAAGAGCGATATAAGGAAAATGGTAAGGGTAACCAAGCCAAGACCACCGATTTGCATCAAAAAAAGTAAAATGCAATGGCCCGTAAAGGTGAACGAACTTAATGGAACGGTTAAAAGGCCGGTAACACAGGTCAGCGATGTTGCAGTAAAAAGAGCATTAACAAAGCTTAGTTCACCATGGTGGCTAAAGGGCATCCATAACAAGAAAGCCCCAAGTAGGGTAATCGAGGTTAGGGCGCAGATAATAATACGTCCAGGGGAATAAAAAATGCTTTTCTTTGCTAAAAAATAGTTACGCATGGTTTAAAGTCTACTCTTGGCGATCATCAAAGGTCAATTATTATTCAAAATTTACTTTGATCAAAGCATCTAATGTGCTTTGGATATCGTCAATTTTGATACGTTCCTGTTTCATTGAATCACGGTGACGAATGGTCACGCAATTGTCAGTTTCAGAATCAAAATCAATAGTAATACAAACAGGGGTTCCGATTTCATCTTGGCGACGGTACCGTTTACCAATTGATCCAGAAAGGTCATATTCAACCGAGTAGTTAGCAAATTTAAGTTTTTTATACAGCGTGTGTGCCTGTTCATGCTGCTTTTTTGTTAATGGCAATATCGCAGCAGTAATCGGCGCAACAGCCGGGTGTAGGCGTAAAACGGTGCGTGTTTCGCCATCAACCTGATCTTCATAATACGCATCAAAAAGAAGTGTTAAAAAGAGCCTATCAAGACCAACTGAACATTCAACCACATGCGGCGTATAGGATTCTTTAGCTTCTTCGTCATATACTTTCAGGTCTTTTCCTGAATGCTGCATATGCTGTGTTAAATCAAAATCACCGCGGTGTGCGATACCTTCAAGCTCTTTCCAGCCAAAAACAAAATGATACTCAATATCACTAGTCCCGCGCGAATAGTGTGATAACTCGTCTTGTGCATGTTCACGCATGCGCAATCTTTCAGGTGTTATGCCGATGGCATGCATAAAATTCATGCGCTTTGTACGCCAAAAGTCATAGAAAGCGGCGCTTTCTGTTGGCTTGCAGAACCATTCAAGCTCCATCTGCTCGAATTCACGCATTCTAAATAAAAATTGTTTGGGCGTGATCTCATTACGAAATGCTTTGCCCTGTTGTGCTATTCCAAAAGGAATTTTAACCCGAGCAGTTGAAAAAACATTTTTAAAGTTTACAAAGATAGCCTGTGCTGTTTCTGGGCGCAGGTAAGCAGTTGTTGATTGGCCGGTATTTGCGCCAACTTGAGTGGTAAACATCAGGTTGAATTCACGGACTTCTGTCCACTGTTTATTGCCGCAATGTGAACATGGTTTTGTAAGGTCTATATCGTCAGCACGAAAACGATGCTTACAGACTAAACAATCGACCATGGGGTCATGGAAATTTGAAATATGCCCGGATGCCTTCCACATAGCTTCTGGCCCGATAAGCGACCCTTCAAGAACAACCACTTCGTGGTCAAGCTGTTGTAATGCTTGGCTCCAGAGGTTTCTGATATGTTGTTTCATTAAGGAGCCTAATGGGCCGCTGTCATACAGGCCGTTCACGCCGCCATAGATTTCTGCAGATTGAAAAATAAAGCCTCGACGTTTACACAGCGAGACTAATTTTTCAAGTGAAACTAACTTGTTTGGCTCGAGACTGCCCAGCTTTTGAGCTTCCATAATGATCCTTAATAACAATAAATTTTGAATGAGCTTTTATTTTATCATATTTTGATTTTGCGGTACACTCTACGATGTCGTAATTTTAAAAAAAAAGGTAAAAAATGAAAAAGTTTTTTGTTGGGAGCATCTGTGTTTTTGTTGCCCTGCTTGCATGTATTCTCTATTTGCATTATCAGGATAGAATCTATCACGCAGAAGTTTTTGAAAAATTAAAGTCCCAGGTGGTTCAAACTCATGAATCTCAGCTTGCCGGTTCAGAAAATGGGCTCACCGGTGGTGATGTCAGTAGACGCTGGTCAGATATTCAACCAAAAGTAAAAGATACCGTGGTGCAGGTTTGGGTCCAAAAAATCGATTTTAACTGGTTAGAACCATACAAAACCCCGCAACAGGGTCTTGCAACAGGAAGCGGCTTTTTTATTGATGAAAAAGGGTCATTTATTACCAACTTCCATGTTATCAATGGTTCTGTTGCCGTTGAAGTACAGATTCCAAGCATGGGTAAACAGCGTCTTGGAGCAAAAGTTATCGCTCTTAATCCCGACCGCGACCTTGCCCTTGTTCGTTTAACCGAAGAATCGTTAGAGCGGGTTAAGACACGCTTGGCGCTATACCTTATTTACGCTTTGGTAACTCTGACGTAGTCCGCAGATCTGATGAGATTATGACACTTGGCTATCCACTGGGGCAACAATCACTTAAAAGCACTACCGGTGTGGTAAGTGGCCGTGAGCATTTAGATGGCCATTACATGATTCAAATAAGCGCGCCGATTAATCCGGGAAACTCAGGTGGTCCATCGGTTAATCAGGATGCCCATGTAGTTGGCGTTAATACGGCAGGCTTTGCTGCAGCACATGCTCAAAATGTTAACTATATTATTCCAAGCAATGAAGTTACTCAGTTTTTAAAGCATGCTGAGCAGATGCACTGTGGTGGGGCTACGGGGGACATAACTTTTTTACGTAAACCATTTTTAGGGGTGCATTTTAATCCAGCAACTGAAAGTTTAACCACGTTCTTGAAAAATCCGCTTCCAGGTGGGTTATATGTTGTTGAAACGTATAAAAATAGCCCGCTGCAAAAAGCAGGAGTTAAGCCAGGGGATATGATTTATGATATTGATGGTCATAGGTTAGATGTATATGGTGAAATGAATGTGCCGTGGTGCGAAGACAAAGTCTCTATTGTAGATTACGTTTCGCGGCTCATGTTGGGTGATAAAATTCACGTTACGGTCTATCGTAATGGCAAGCCGGTTAAGTTAGCATTTGTTTTTGAACAATGTGAGCTGCCTGCAGTTCGTCAAAGATTCCCGCCTTATGAAAAAATCGATTATGAGCTCTTTGGTGGTATGGTCTTTATGGATCTTGCGCTTGACCATATTGCGCATCTTATTCAATCTGCGCCGTACCTTTCAAAGTATATGGACTTTAAAAATCAATTAGAGCCTGCAGTTGTTCTTGCGCATGTATTACCCGATTCTGTTGCTCTGCGTTCACATGTTTTGACGCGCGGGCAGATTATCAAAGAGATTAATGGCATTGAAGTTAAAAATCTTGTCGACGTAAGAAACGCCTTAAGAAAAAGTATCGGCTCTGATCATGTAACGATTAAAACATCAGAAAATATGTTTGTTGCATTACCGTTTAAAAAGATGCTTGAAGACGAAGACAAGCTTTCACGTATGCTCTTTTATACGGTAACGCCATTTACTCAAGAACTCATGAAAGAACAGCGTGCACACAGTGGCAAATAAAACTCGTTTAGATAAAGTTATTGCAGAGCGCTATCCGGCGCTCTCGCGTTCTAAAATACAAGAACTTATCACAGAAGGTGCCGTTACGGTAAATGGAACTATTATTACTCGTTCAAGCTTTTTAATTGACGATCAAGCTATTATTGAAATTGATACGGCAATGTTAAAATATGTATCACGAGCTGGTTTGAAACTTGAACATGAATGG